>JBMNOI010000001.1:0-68042 GCA_050942995.1 Anaerolineae bacterium | reverse complement strand
TCGCTGGATCGACTGGCCATCTATGAGCCGCTATCCTGCGTGGGCGCTTATGTGCTGGATCAAACCACCGGCTGCGTGCGCACCATTCTGGCTCGGGCGACCATTCTCGCCAGCGGCGGACTGGGGCAGGTGTTCCTGCACAGCACCAACCCGGAGGGCGCCACAGGCGACGGTCTGGCCATGGCGTATCGTGCCGGTGCTCGCATCATCAATGCCGAGTATGTACAGTTTCACCCCACCACCTTTTACCATCGGGGGAGGGCACGCTTCCTCATCAGCGAGGCGTTACGTGGCGAGGGCGCCCGGCTGCTCAATATCCACCGGGAGCCGTTTATGCATCGCTATGCGCCCGAATGGAAAGATCTGGCCCCGCGCGATGTGGTCGCCCGCAGCATCCACCAGGAGATGCTGCGCACCGGGGCCTCTCATGTGCTACTCGATATCGCCTCGGTGATGTCGGCGGACAAGATCGCCGAGCGCTTTCCCAACATTCGAGAGAACTGTCTCCAGTATGGCATCGACCCCGCTGTGGAGCCGATCCCGGTGGTGCCCGCGGCACACTATTTCTGTGGCGGTGTCTGGGTGGATGAATGGGGCCGCACCAACCTCGAGCGACTCTATGCAGTGGGCGAGGTGACCTGCACCGGCGTGCATGGCGCCAATCGACTGGGCAGCGCCTCGTTGCTGGAGGGGCTGGTGTGGGGCGTTCGATCCGCCGAGAGCATCTCCCGGCGGATCGGCGACTGGGATCTCGTCAAAGCGGAAAATATCCCGCCCTGGAAAGAAGAAGATGTGACCGAGACGGCCGACCCGGCGCTGGTGCACCATGATATGGCCACCATCAAGCACACGATGTGGTACTATGTGGGGCTCTTGCGTAGCCGTCGCCGGCTGGAGCGCGCGCTACGTGACCTGAACAATCTGCGTCAGGATATCGACGCCTTTTACCGCACGACACGGCTCGATTCTGATATACTGAGCCTGCGCAATGCCGCTCTGGCGGCCATCATCATCGCTCAGGCGGCGTGGGAGAATCGTGAGAGCCACGGTTGTCACTATCGGGAGAACTGACGCTGATAGGGCGAGTCGATTCCGGTGAGGGTCGGCGGCTCGTCGGGCAGACAGATCTCGGTGATGATGCGGTTGACGACGCGGTACTGTTCCATCTGTACGTAATGCCCCCCTTCGGGGATGATGAACAGACGCGCGTTGGGCAGATCTTTTTCCAGGCGCAGCGCTTCGCGGCGCACGGCACGCCCATCCTGTTCGCCCAGCACAATGTGCGTCGGCACCCCGATACGTTCGGGGTGCAACGGGGGCCCGTCGTGAGGTGAGGCGGCCATGGCCAGCAGCGCATCGACGGTGCCCACTATGCGGGTGGCCTGTTGGACTGCGCGGCGATATTCCTCGTCGGCCCGGGAATAATCATAGAATCCCAGCCGCTGGCTCAGCGCCCACAGCGGACCGCCTCCGGCCATGGTCCAGGCCACGGCGCGATCGATGAGAGGGGCGTCGGCCAGGCCGCGCCACAGGGACATACCGTCGCCGTGTACTCGGGGAGAGATAAGGACCAGTTGTCCGACGAAGCGTGGCTGATCGACGGCCAGTTGCATGGCCACGGCGCCGCCCCACCCATGGCCGACGACGGTGGCTTCTCCGATATTCAGCTGATTGAGCACTCGGGCCAGAATGGCGGCCTGGCTGTCGATCGAGTAGTTGGGCGACGCGTCACGGGCCGAGCGGCCAAAGCCTTTGAGATCTACGGCCACTACATACAAACCGGCGTCGGCCAGATACTGGGCGGTGTTGCTCCACATCTCCTGCCCTTCGATCTGAAAGCCGTGCACCAGCACCACCTGGGGGCCACGTTCCCAGCCCCAGGTGCGGTAGTAGATGGGCTGGTCGTCGATCCAGATCCATTCACCTTCGGCCGTCTCATAGTCCAGTGGATGGTGTTCCCATACCTCGGCCATCACCAGGCCGTATCCGGCGAGTAATGTAAACACGATGGCGAAAAGCGTAACGACGGTCAATGCTAACATGAGCAGTGAACGCCAAGCGATCATCTCGAACCTCCGGACAATCGTACGGCAGATGCCACCACCTCGATGGTGGCGCGACCATATCCCGGGGCGCAGACGTCTGGCTACCGGGCGGTTCTGATGGTATGATGAGAGGGGATGGAGCAGCCGATTGACAGACGGTGCGCCATATGATATACTCCTCATACCCCATAGGGGTATATTGGGGTGCACAACGGAGAGGAGCACAAGATGAGCGATACGCAATCCGCGCAGATCGTGGTGACGATTCTGGGGCATCGGGATCAAGAAGGGGCATGTCGAGGCGGTTGAGGCCCTCGGCGGTCTTCGGCGGAGACCACCGAGATCACCAAAGGGTACGTACAGCATTTCTACGGAGATCGGGTTCACGTCGAGTATTTCGACATGGCCGTGTCTGAGCAGTATGAGGCGAAAAAGGAATTATTGGATAGGGTGCCGAAAGGGTATCTATACTATCCGCTGGTATTCGTGGGTGACGATCTCAAGACGGTAGGCAGTGCCGAGTATTACGAGGTGCTTTACGCGGTGCGTGAAGTGCTGGATGAAGACAAGCTATAGCGCGAACGCTTTGGGGGGCCCGTAACAAGCCGGGCCCCTCGTTGCGTCATTCAGTTGTTACCAGAGGCGAGGATCTCCCGGTCCTCCCTCTTCGCCGGGCTCTTCCTCCGGCTCTTTTGTCGGGCCGTTTTCCCGTTCTCTCCGGGCGCTTTGCTCCTGCATGCGCTCGGCGTATTCGTCCAGCCTGGCCTGTACCAGGGCATACAACGTGCCCTCGGGGTAATTCCCTTCCTCGTCGGGTTCACCGGCCGGCATGCCGGTCAATATTTCGATGCCCTCGGCGATGGTCGACACGGCATAGATGTGGAACTGTCCCTCACCCACGGCCTCGACCACGTCGTCACGCAGCATGAGGTGGCGCACGTTCGAGGTAGGAATCAGGACGCCCTGATCTCCGGTCAGGCCACCCGCTTTACACACATCGAAAAAGCCCTCGATCTTGGCGTTGACTCCGCCGATGGCCTGCACCTGTCCGGCCTGGTTGACCGAGCCGGTGACGGCAATGCCCTGCTTGATGGGGACACCCGAGAGGGCCGAGATCAGGGCGTACAGTTCGGTGGACGAGGCGCTGTCACCCTCGACGCCGGAATAGAGCTGCTCGAACGTGAGGGTCGCCGAGATGCTCAAGGGCCGGCGCTGGGCAAAGCGATTGGCCAGATACGATGAGAGGATGAGCTGTCCCTTGTCATGGATGGGGCCGCTCATCTTGACCTCTCGCTCGATGCTGATTACGCCCGCGCGACCCATAAAGGTACGCGCGGTGATGCGCGAGGGCAGGCCGAACTGGAAATCGGCGATCTGTACAACCGACAGGCCGTTCACCTGACCGACGGCAGTGCCCTTTGTGTCGATGAGGAGCACGCCCTCCATCACTCGCTCGACATAACGCTCGACGGCAAAGTTGCGCCGACGTAGCCGCTCTTCGACGGCGGTGCGCACATCCTCGGCCGTGACCACATCCCGGCCGGCTCTGCCGGCCCAGAACGACGCCTCGCGTATCAGGCTGGTGCTCTCGGCAAAGCGTGTGGTTATCTTTTCCTGATCGTCGGCCATGCGGGCGGCCTCGTCCAGCAGGCGCGCCGTGGCAGTGCGGTCAAAGTGGCGCAGGTTTTCCCGACGCACGACGTCGCCGACGAACAGAGCATAGTCCTGGGCGGTTTGTTCGTTGCGTTGCATATCGGGGGTAAACTGGGCCTGCACCTTGAACAGCTCGCGGAAATCCTCATCGTAGATATGCAGCAACTGGTAGATCATCTCGTCACCGATGAGGACGACCTTGACGTCCAGCGGAATCGGCTCCGGCTCGAGGCTGACGGTGCTGACCAGGCCGTAGAACTGGGCCATCTCTTCGATCTTGATCTCGCGGTTGCGCAGCGCCCGCTTGAGGCCATCCCAGGCCATGGGGTTCACCAGCAGCTTTTTCGCCTCGACCACCAGATAGCCGCCGTTGGCGCGGTGCAGCGCACCTGCGCGGATCTGGTTGAAATCGGTGATCATGGCGCCAAACTCGGCGCGATATTCGATGCGGCCGACGAGATTTTGATAAGTCGGATTGTCCTCGAACACGACCGGAGCATGTTCGCCGTCGGCGGTGGCCGCCAGCACATTCACCTGGTAACGATCCAGGCCACGATCGCTCCGCGACTGCCGAATCATCGCGATGACGTTCTGCTCCTCGCCCTCTTGCGGAGCGGTGAACAGCTCGACATTCTCGACGATATCCTGACGCACAGCGTCCAGATACTCGAGCACCTCATCACAATCGCGAAAGTTCTCGCGAACGTCCTCCATCAGACTGTCGACGACGAACCCGGCCAGCTCGGCGGTAATGTTCTCGATAGCCTGCCGTGCCTCGCGATCCAGCTCGCGCGCTTCACGCATGGTCCTGTCGAACTGCTCCTGCAGATCGGGACGATACGCCTCGAACTGTTTGCGCGTCTCGGGGTCGAGCCTTTGGTAATCCTCGCCGGTGAGCACCCGCCCTTCCACTATCGGAGCGATGGCCAGCCCCACCTGTGAGCGGATGAGGGCAAAGCCCCGTTCGTTCAGATAGTGTTCCAGGTTCTGGTACAGCTCTTGCTGGTGCTCTTGAATGCGCATCATGATCTCGCGGCGGCGCTGTTCATAATGCTCGCCCTCAAAGGCGCGGGGGATCTCTTGCTGGAGTTGCTGTACCAGATCGTCCATCTGGTGCCGCAGCACCGTAGCCCGGCGCGCCGGCAGACTCAATGCCCGCGGACGACGTCGATCCTCGAAATTGTATACATAGCACCACTCAGGTGGGACGGGGCGCTTCTCGGCCTGACGCGTCAGGAACTTGCGCACGGCTGTGGTGCGGCCCGACCCTGTTGGCCCCATGGCATAGATGTTGTAGCCGGGACTGGGAATATCCACGCCGAAATCGATAGCGCGGACCGCACGCTCCTGACCGATCACCTGATCCAGCGGCGGGAGTTCATCCGTCGTCTCGAACTTGAATATGGCGGGATCGGTCTGCTTGCGCAGCTGCTCCTGCTTTAACCTTAAATCTTGCATAATAGCGATCTCCTCTATCGAGTGGAAACGGTTGCCGCTCGTCTCGCGGGTGCGATGAAGGAGTGATGTTGAGGCGAGATGCCTGCCCGGAGTTTTGCGATAGCGGGCGTCAGGGCCTGTTGCGATGCGCCATGTGGGGTCATTTAATGCGGCCGCGGGGCACGGATAAACCGAATGCGGCGCCAGAGTACGCCGATCGTTTTGGGGGTGATATCGTACCGGTGTTCGGGCCTGTCGCCTGGTTACCGGTTCGTTGCCTGCCTCACCCTCTGATTGAAACGCATTATATCACCTGCTCGCGTTGTGGTCAACCAGGAGCGGCAGCCGGGGCATGACGAATGGCATACGATACCGACACGAGCCAGGGGGTGGGGAGGTGTATCACGGCGTCGGGAGCTACTCACAACAGTTCGCCTCCTCTTGCCACGCCGCGGCGAGACAAGAGGAGGCTGCTCGTACAAAATTCTAATCTTCCACCAGGCTCAGGGCCTGTTTGAGGGATTCTTCGGTATCCATAGTGGGGCGATACTCCAGTCCCACATAGCCGTCGTATCCGGTGGCGTCGATGGCCTTGAATATGGCGCGGTAATCTTGCTCGCCACCCACCAGCTCATGTCGCCCGGGCACGCCGGCGGTGTGAAAATGGCCGATCTCGTCGATGTATTCAGTCAGGTTGGCGATATTGTTGCCCTCTGTGATCTGCTGATGGTAGATATCCATCAGAATCTTGACGGCGGGTGAGCCCACCTCCTGCACGATATCCACCGCCTGCGCCATCGTCCTCAGCCAGTAGCCGTGATGATCCACCAGGGTGTTCAGTGGCTCCAGAACGATGGTGAGACCATGATCCTCGGCCACTTTGCCTATGGCGCGCACGTTGCGAACCACCCGGCGGCGGCTGATCTCGTAGCTTTCGTCGTCAATGGTGTTACCGACGGTGGCGATGATGGTCTTGCAATTCAGCTCGGCGGCAACCGCTGCGGTATCCTTCATCGCCTGCACCATCTCGGCCTCGTAATGACGGCGAATGAGGCTGTGCCCCGGCTCCAGGCAGAGGGCGGCGATGGGGATATTGTGTTCCGTCATAGCTGCTTTGATGGCGGGGATATCTTTATTCTTCCAACCCCAGAACTCGAACGCCGGGAAGCCCAGTGCGGCGACGCGGGCGATACGCTCCTCCATAGGCAGATCGCCCCAGAACATCTCGATGCAGACAGATAAACGGGTCATGATGTCTCCTCTCGTACGGGTCCAGGGTGTGCTTGAGAACAAGATATATAACAACCCATTCCTCAAGGTAAAGCCCGGAGATGGGCGGCGGCCTGATCGTCGATATAGAGCATGGCCTGCTTGTGGCGGCGCAGAGCGGTGGCCGGACAGGCCTCGTCAACGGCATCGTACAGGGTGCGACGCACGATGTCGGCCCTGGTGGCCCCCGATACCAGGCAACAGATTCGGCGGGCGGCCAGCAGCGTCGGCATGGTCAGGGTGATGGCGTGGGTGGGAACCTCATCCACCGTGGCAAAGGCGCCGTCGTGTGCCTGTTGATGGCGATACCCCTCGCCCAGCTCGACGACTTGGACGGCCTGAGGATCCTCGAAATCGGCCACATGCGGGGCGTTAAACCCCATGCGGCCGTTCTCACCGATGCCGATGCAGAGGATGTCGATGGGGCGCTCGGCCAAAAGCGCCGCGTATCGGGCACACTCGGCCACCGGATCGTCGGCGGCTCCGTCGATATAGATTACGCGGGCGGGCAGCACCCGATCGAACAGCCGCTCGCGTAAAAATCGGCCAAGGCGCTGTGGGGCATTCTCGGGCAGGCCGACATATTCATCCGTGTGCAGCGTCTCGATGCGCCCCCAATCCAGGTCGGGCGCATCGGCCAGGGCGGCCAGCATCTCGCTTTGCGAGGGCGCGGCAGTAAAGGCCATGCGCACTCGCTCCTGTTCTTGCAGCAGATGGCGCGTATATTCGACGATATCTCTGGCGGCGGCCCGCTCCGGGGCGGTTCGATCGGCATACACCTCGATGCGTAGGGTATCGATGGAAAACGTTCGCCGAGGCCGTGGTCGATCTATCACGATGTCTCCCTGCCCATTGGTTGCGGGCGGTACTCTTCGATGATGCCGAAACGATGCAGCAACGTGAGCACCGCATTGTTCCCCAGGATGCCCATCAGGGCCATGCCGACAAAGATGAAGGGCATGACCAGCAGAGCGCTGACGCCCAGAAGAACCAGGGCAAACGATCCGATAAAGAACGCATAGAACGGGTTGGCCAGGATCAGATAGGCGCTGTTGCGCCAGGAGAGCAGCATGCGGTGCTGCTCGTGTTCGATAAGGAGCGGCCAGAAGTAGACCTGCATCATCAGCCAGAAGAGCAGCAATCCTAACCAGAGGAACGAGACGATCAGAGGCCAACTTCCCTCAAAGGTCGAAGGATAAAAGATCACGTTGACGTATATCAGCAGGCATACCATGATATTGGCCAGCATCCAGAGGAGGCCTCGCCACCAGTACAGGCGCACACTGTCGATGAAATCGCCAAACTGAAACGTCTTGCCACGGGCCACGCGATTGGTCACACCATAGATGCCCGGTGTGGTGAGCGCGAAAAGACAGAGGGCGAGCAAGAGTGCGGCGATCATCAATCCCGAGTGGGTGACCACCGAGATCAGGGTCAGCGGCAACGCCCAGGAAAACAGCCAGACGAGGTTGGCGATGGCCAGATGATACAGCTCTTCCCACGTGTCTCGCAGCGTTTGCCAAAAGACGCTTACGGCCTCTCGGATCAGCATGGCTCTTTCCTCCACGATGAGGTGACATGGGTGAGCCGGTGGAACAATCGCTCTGGGGATGCTGCCGTTGGGCGGCTACATAGTTTCCGGCGAACGGGATCATTCCCATGTGACGGGCCGGGTGCAATTGCCACGGGCATAACCTGACGATAGTCTGGCGGATGCAAACAAGGCAAGCATGATCCGCTTGCCTTGTTTGATTTTTAATGGATCACGTCCACTCGTATGGCAGAGACGGTGACGAGACGAATTGGGCGGTCTGGCGCTGTCCGGAAAATAGGTTCGAGGCAACTACCCTTACGCGGAAAACAACACACACGCTAAAGGTATAATCCCGGGTTATGCCGGACGGTGCTACTTTTCCTGACGACGCTGCTCGGCCAGAGCCCGCTCCCAGGCGACCTGAAACGCGGTCGGCATGTCCTCATCGGGCTCGCCGGCCTGTGGCACAAAGCTCTCGTCCTCTTCGTCGGCGACATCCTTCATCGTCAACGAGATGCGACGACGCTGAACGTCCACATCCTGAATACGCACCTCGACCTCGTCCCCCACCTTGAGCACGTCAGAAGGATGGTTGACATAGCCGTAGGGCATCTGCGAGATGTGCAGCAGGCCGTCTGTCTGGGCGCCGATATCGACAAATGCGCCAAAGTCAACCAGTCGCACCACGCGCCCGTTGACCGTCGAGCCGGCCTGTAGCTCGCGCAGCGATGTTTTGCTGCCCTTGCCCGCGCCGGGGATCGTCAGGCTGATACGATTGTTCTCCATGTCGACGCGGCGAATCTGCACGTCGATAGTGTCGCCCACCTGAATCGACTTATCGATGCCCGCTTTGCGTAGCGTCGAGATGTGGGCCAGGCCGTCACGACCGACGCCGATATCGATAAACGCGCCAAAGTCTACGATATTGCGTACCTGCCCTTTGAGGCGCATACCGGGCTTGAGCGCTTCGACGTCCGACGGGCGCTCGTCGCTTTCCTTCTCCTGGCCGCCTGGCGCGACGGCCTCGTCGCCCGTGCTTTGGTCCGGCTTCTCGTTCGTGGCCTCGGCCGTTGTCTGGGGGCTCTCTTGCTCGTTCTGGGGTTCTGAGGCGGCGGCCACCTCATCAGGCTGAGTGTTATTCACGTCCTCAGCCCTTTTTTCTTCACTAACCATTCGTCCCGATCTCCCTCACCGATTGTTCATCCAAAAGAACGTCAAACCGCGGGCTATTATCGCATAATCGAGGGGGCAAGTCAAATTGTTGTGCCCCTGACCGGCCGGCTTTGTGCCTCACGGTGTGATTCTCCGTTCATCTGGATGACGTTATACAATAGTTTATAATGCTCTATTCGCAGTGGCGGCGTCGGTCGCCGGCTGCCATTGCCGCCATTGCAAAAGATACCCGAGTATCCTATGTCGACAGAGTCAGGTCCGGGTTGCCCGGGCCATAGTGGCGCAGCATCACCAGCGGATCGCTGTCGCTGAGGTTGGTGATCGTTACCCCACGACGGGCGGCCTCTTCGGTGA
This sequence comes from Anaerolineae bacterium, assembly GCA_050942995.1. Lineage (GTDB taxonomy): Bacteria > Chloroflexota > Anaerolineae > UBA1429 > UBA1429 > JBMNOI01. Next base: position 58,577 of record JBMNOI010000001.1, on the reverse strand, counting down.
CAAAGAACTCGTCGTTCGTCAACTGACCAAAGCGGATGATGGCCGGGGCTTCTACCGCCCATCGTCCCAGCGTGCCGTGCCCCTGCAGGATGATCAGCCCATAACAGGCCGGGTCCACCAGCGTTACCTGACGGCCGGGCAGAATGGTGGTCTCTTTGGCGCTGAAATCGGGGCTGCGGTACGCCACCCACATGTCGATGACTCCCTGCTCTCGCATTTCACCCATCGGTCGGACCGGTTGCGGCGCCATGAATCGATGCTCGTAGAATTCGGGATCCAGGTTCAGGTCCCAATCCAGCATGTCGACGATATAGTCCAGGTCGTCCTTGTGGGCATCGGGCACATTCTTGACCAGCAGATCGCGCGAGATGGGCACATTATCGACCAGCGATTGGAACATGGCAAAGACGTCGCTGGCCGCCTGAGGCTCGTAGGTGCACAGGCTGCCCGGTGCGTGCAGCACGCCCGCGGGCACATCCCATCCGGTGCCGGGCTCCAGGCGATAGGCGCGTGAGAGGTTGAGGATTTTGTTGTCGCCTTTGTCCCAATTGCGCAGGCACTGGATGACCTGTTCGCGCGTGGTGCCGGGCTCGAGTCCGAAAAAGGTGTACGGGAAGCGTCCGCCGTGGTTGTTGAGCTGAACCGGAAAGTAGTAGGCCTCGGGCTTGGCCGCCTGCGATACGCGTCTGGCATCGGCCTCGCGTTGATGCAGGTGATGGGGCAGGGGGCCCAGATTGTCGAAGAACTTGGCGTACATGGGCCAGCCGCCGTAGCGCTCCATCATCCGTGGACCGATAATGTCGGTGCCGGCCGACTCGATGGCGTCACGCAACAATACGCGGCGTATCTCATCCCCGTCGCGCATGACGATGTAGCTCAGTCCCTCATCGGGCAACGTCTCCGGGCCGTTATCGGCGCGTACCGTCGAGGAGAACCATCGCTCATCGATGCCGCCGCGATGTGCGCCATAGGCATAGTAATCGTCAGGATGCAGCTTGATGCGGCGCCCGGGGATGCAAAAGTCCCGCGGCACCCAGTTGGGCGCCAGGCGCAGCACGCCCTTCCCCTGGTCCAGCGCCGCGCGGATGATCCGTTCGTCGTTCATGGTGCCACTCCTGTGCCTGCCTGATTCATTGCGCCCACAGCTTAGCGCATAACCGCCGACGCCGCAAGGAGCAGGGGGACCTGCTTGCCCAAAAGCAGACGATGCTACATCTGCCTACTGTCTCGTCTGCACCATAATCAGCGCTCCCTGCTCGCAGCGTCCGTTCTCGTCAAAGGTGAGGTCGATCGGATCGCTCAGGGGTTGGTTCTCAAAATCCATTACCACCAGCGTGGCTTCACGCACCCCCCGACTGGCGATCTCGGCCACCGGGAGCGCTACCAAAAAATCAGGCCCGCTGGAGCCACGCTCCAGCGACGAGAAGCCGGCTCCGTCTTGCTGGTAGGTGAGGCGCGGATAGCCCCCGCCGCCCTGCACGCTCGGCGGGACGATCTTGACGAGGAACACCTCTTCGTCATACAGGTCATTCAGCGCGCTGTCGACGATATCCACGGTGATCTCGTTGCCCCGGTCGGTCGTGGTGAAATCGGTGAACGCGAGGGAGATCGGCGCGCACAGCGGGTTGCGGATGTGGCTATCCTCCACCCGCGCGACCACCAGGTCGATGCGCATGATCTCATCCAGCCCGTTGGTGCGGTAAAAAGTTCTGCAGGTCCTGCTCGATGTCGATCACCAGTTCGTCGGCCACATCCATCACGAACGGCCCTATGAACGCGTTATCCGACAGCGCCTGCCCCACTTGCACCTGGCCGCTCGCCGTAAAAAAGACGCTGTACTGTGCCTGCGCCTGTTCCGGGTTGAGGACGTTGAGCCGGATGCTGAGTGTGCCGTCGCCGTCCGCCTCGGGTATGGCGGTGGGGTCGGGGTTGGCCGTGGGGGTGGCTGCCGTGGCGTTTTGGGGCGTAGCGGGCGCCGTCGCAGCCGGTGGGACCGGGCGGGCGCTGTTCGCGCATGCTACCAGCAGCATTGTCATCAGGAATACCAGGAGCACGGAAAGAACATTGGTACGTCGCATCATGTCTCCTCTGATCTGGCAGTAGTAAAGGCGGTGTGACCATGAGGGTGAGGCAGAGGGTTCTGCGCGGCGCCCCCAACGGCCATTATCGTCCCGACGCGAATGCTGTCAACAGAGGGGCTGTAGGCAGGGGGCAGCGTTGCTCCACCACGGTGTAGAGCAAAGAAACCGAGTGCAAGGAACGCACAGCCGGCGGCAGTGATATTTTGACGCTCTGCCGGCGCTATGGTAAAATCGTTCTGATACTGGCAGAATGCTCCGGAAGGGGCCCATAGCTCAGCGGTTAGAGCGGCCGGCTCATAACCGGTTGGTCCCTGGTTCGAATCCGGGTGGGCCCACAGTGTATGTGTAACACGGCCTGCATCCTGACCGAGACCTGGTGATGCGGTAGTATCCGGGTGGTCAAGCTCCCGGTACGTTCCCGTGATACCAGGTCTTGTTTGTATATTTTGTTGATGCATGATCCGATAATCCCCGGGGATTATCCGGTCGATGATGCGATGGAGTGAGAAAAGCCCTGACTTTACCGTCTTTGGTGGGCTATGGTATAATGATTTGCGTTCTAGATAGCGCATGCATGCGGAGAGGCACGCATCGATGTACCGGGGAACGAGCCGAATCATCGTCGGACCCGGTAACAGCGGCCTTTGGAGGACAAAAGATAGATGAGATCGACCTGGCCCAAAAACGCATTTGTATATTTGCTCATACTGGTCGCGAGCGTGGCCCTGTTTTATAGTTTTCTGGCTCCCGTCGAGTCGGCCCGCGAGATCGACCTGAACAAGGTCGCTCAATTCGTTCAGCAAGGTCGGGTCGAGCGCCTGGCGTTCACCAGTGATGGCAATATGACCATCGAGGTGCGAGAGGGGACGCAAACGACCACCTATACGTCGCGCAAAGAGCCGAATGTCGGCATCGGTGAGACGTTGATCAACCTCGGGGTGACCCCCGAACAGGTTTCGACCATTGGCGAGCTGGTGGCTCAGCGGCCCAGCATCTGGGAAAACTGGGGCATCGTGCTGGTGCAGATCGTGCCCTTGTTGCTTATCGGTCTGTTCCTGGTGTTCATGTTGCGCCAGGCGCAGAGCGGTAACAATCAGGCACTCTCTTTCGGCAAGAGTCGCGCGCGCATGTTCTCGGGCGATCGACCGACCAGCACCTTTGACGATGTGGCCGGCGCCGATGAGGCCAAACAAGAGCTGCAAGAGGTGGTCGAGTTCCTGAAGGACCCCGCCCGCTTTACGGCACTGGGCGCCCGTATTCCCAAGGGACTGCTTCTGGTGGGGCCTCCGGGGACGGGTAAAACGCTCATGGCCCGCGCCGTGGCCGGTGAGGCCGGAGTGCCGTTCTTTAGCATCAGCGGTTCCGAGTTTGTCGAGATGTTTGTAGGTGTGGGCGCCAGCCGCGTGCGCGACCTGTTCGATCAGGCCAAGCGCAACAGCCCCTGCATCGTCTTTGTGGACGAGATCGACGCTGTGGGGCGCCAGCGAGGCGCCGGCCTGGGCGGTAGCCATGACGAGCGCGAGCAGACGCTGAACCAGATTCTGGTCGAGATGGATGGCTTTGATACCGATACCAAGGTCATCATCCTGGCGGCCACCAACCGCCCCGACATTCTGGACCCGGCGTTGCTGCGCCCCGGTCGCTTTGACCGACGTGTCATCATCGACCGACCCGATCGCCGTGGCAGGGAGGCCATCCTGTCGGTGCATGTGCGCGGCAAGCCGCTGGCGCAGGATGTGGATCTGGGCGTGCTGGCCAAGCAGACGCCCGGATTCACCGGCGCCGATATCGAGAATCTGGTGAACGAGGCGGCCATTCTGGCGGCGCGCAGCAACAAGCGGGCCATCGCCATGGCCGAGTTCCAGGAAGCGGTAGAGCGCGTGATCGCCGGACCGGAGCGCCGCAGCCGGCTCATCAGCGACAAGGAAAAGCGAATTATCGCCTATCACGAGGCGGGGCACGCTCTGGTGAGCATGAAGCTAGAACATTCGGATCCGGTGCACAAGGTATCTATCGTCGCCCGTGGCATGGCCGGGGGGTATACCATGACCCTGCCCGATGACGATCGGACACTCTACTCCAAGCACAAGTTTGAGGATGAGATGGCCGGCATGTTGGGCGGCCGCGCCGCCGAAGAGATGGTGTTCGGCGATGTAACCACCGGCGCCGGTGACGATATCCGCCGCGTGACGCAGCTTGCGCGCTCGATGGTGACGCAATATGGCATGTCCAAGAACATGGGGCAGCGCACCTTTGGCCAGAAGGAAGAGTTGATCTTCCTGGGGCGCGAGATCGCAGAACAGCGCGATTACTCTGAAGAGGTCGCCGCCCAGATCGACCGCGAGATTCGGGCCATCATCGATCGGGCTTATGATCGCGCCCGCGTGGTGTTGACGGCGAATCGCGACAAGCTGGATGCCATCGCCAACCTGCTTATAGAGAAAGAGACGATCGAGGCCGCCGATCTGAACGCCATCGTCAACGACGGTCTCTCGGGAGATTTTCCCGCGCCGGCAGGAGATCTCGCGCCGGCATAATGTATCGCCATGATGTATCCCCTCCAAGGCCGAGCACACCACTCGGCCTTGGTTTTTGTCAACGCCCGGAGGACAAGTTGTAGGGCAACCACCTCCCGAAGGTGATGGATCCGATCCCCTCACGTAAGGAGTAAAATGGCCGAACTGTTCGATGCGATTCAGGTAGGGGCTACCGGCGAGCGTAGCCTGGTGGTGGAGGAGGGGCATACTGCCCATCATTGGGGCAGCGGGGTACTGTATGTGCTGGCCACCCCCGAGATGATCGCCCTGATGGAGGGCGCTGCTGTGGATGTGGTCGACCCTCTCTTGCCCGAGGGCTATCGTAGTGTGGGCACGGTGGTCAATATCAGCCATCTGGCGCCCACCGTGATGGGGCGTACCGTCACGGCGCGGGCCGAACTGATCGAGATCGACGGCCGTCGTCTGACGTTTCGCGTCGTCGCGCGGGATGAGGTGGGCGTTATCGGCGAGGGAGAACACCAGCGTTTTATCATCCATGTCGAGCGCTTTACGGCCAGGGCGGAATCGCGCGGCGAGTAGAGCGGGGCAGAATATGCCCCCACTCTCGAATGAGGGGCATGTCATCTCGCAGGTTGTTCACGGTCAACCGGCGCTCTGCCATGAGGATGGGCAACGGGCCGAACGGCTTTGACGCCCTCTCTCGTCACAGGTAGAATCGGCGACAACATCACAAGGAGACGACCATGGGCGACGTCATCGTGCTGGGCAGCCTGAACATGGATCTGGTGGTACGAACCGAACACATCCCCCGCCCGGGAGAGACGGTACATGGCGAGGATTTTGTCACCATCCCCGGCGGCAAAGGGGCCAATCAGGCCGCTGCGATCGCCCGCCTGGGGGCCCGGGTCGAGATGATCGGCCGGGTGGGAGGCGATGCGTTTGGTCGGGTCCTGCGTGAGAACATGGCCGGTATGGGGGTGGGCGTCGATTACGTCATCGAGGACGCCGGAGCTCCCAGCGGCATCGCCATGATCGAGGTGGATGCTCATGGTGAGAACACGATCGTGGTGGCACCCGGCGCCAACGGCCGGGTTACGCTGGATGATGTGCGCGCCGCCGCCGATCTTTTCGCCCGGGCTCGCTACCTCGTGATGCAGTTCGAGATCCCCCTGGATACCGTGCGCGGGGCCATCACTCTGGCCCGTGAAATGAATTTGCCCGTTATCCTCAACCCGGCGCCGGCCTATCCTCTGAATGCCGACTTTGTGCAGGGTGTGCACTATCTGGTGGTGAACGAGACCGAGGCCCAGACGTTGACCGGCTTGCCGGTAGACAGTATCGATGCGGCCTGCGTCGCCGGTGGCGCGTTGCGGGCGATGGACGTGCCGGTGGTCATTGTCACTCTGGGGGCGCAGGGGGCGCTGCTGGTGACGGAACAGGGCGCCGAGCATGTGCCCGCACGCGCCGTCAAGGTGGTTGATACGACCGCCGCCGGTGATGCCTTTGTGGGAGGGCTGACCGCCGCGCTGCTGGAGGGATATACCCTGCCCGATGCGGTGCGCTATGCCACCTGTGCCGGCACCCTGGCCACCACGGTGCTGGGCGCACAGACCTCGCTGCCCTCTCGAGAGCAGGTGCAGGCTTTTTATCGGGAGGTGCAATCCTGAGGCACGTTGTGCCAGAGGCCGTGAGGCGTTACCCTTCACAAGGAGATCTTTGCGAGGTGATATGAGCGGCGGCGTGGTGGGCATTATCGCCAATCCGGCGTCGGGTAAGGATATCCGACGAGTGGTCGGCCATGCCGCTACAGTAGATAACCAGGGCAAGGTGGGCATCATCCGGCGGGCGCTGGTGGGGCTGGGCGCCGTGGGGGTGAGACGTGTGCTCATTATGCCGGACGACTATCGACTGGGCGAGCGGGCACTCGACGGCCTGAGCCGCGAGGCGCTACCCTGCGTCGAGATGGTCGACATGCCTGTGCGGGGGGATGCCGTCGACGCTGAACGCGCCGCCGCGCAGATGCAAAAGGCCGGCGCGAGATGCATCATCGTGCTGGGGGGAGACGGTACAACGCGGGTGGTCTCGAAAGGCGCGGGCGATGTGCCGCTTCTGGCCATATCCACCGGCACCAACAATGTGCTGCCCGAATTCATCGAGGGGACCGTAGCCGGCATGGCCGCCGGAGCGCTGGCGACGGGTTGGGTGGCACGTGATGATGTGGCGGTTCGTAGCAAGTGGCTCGAGATCGCCCTGAGCGCTCAGGACGGATCGCCACCGATTGACGATGTCGCTCTGGTGGATGTTGCCCTGCTGGCGGGACGCTTTGTCGGCGCCCGAGCCATATGGAACGCCGCCGACATCAAGTATGTCGTAGTCACGCGAGCACATCCGGCGGGCACCGGCATCTCGGCTCTGGCCGGGTGGATCTGCACGATAGATGCCGATGAGCCGGCGGGGCTGGCCCTGACGCTCGATCCCGGCGAATCGCGTCGCGTGCTGGCGCCTTTGGGGCCGGGACTCTTGTCCGAGGTCGGCATCGGCGAGGCGCGTACGCTGATGCCCGGGGAGATGCTGGAGATGATCGCCGAAGAACCTCTGTTGCTGGCTCTGGACGGCGAGCGCGAGCATGCCCTGCGCCCCGGTGATCGCGTGTGCATTACGCTGCGCCTGGACGGTCCCTGGCTGGTGGACGCCCGGCGGGCGGTGGAGGCGCTGGCGGCGCGAGGATTCGTCCGTCGCCCGGGGGTATCGCAAAATACAAAGGCAATTCAGTGATACGGAGGCATTGCCATGACACGTGCGGATATCGCCATCATCGGCCTGGGGCCGGGTGGATATGTGGCCGCCCTGCGCGCCGCGCAACTGGGCGCGCGGGTGGTGTGCGTCGAGAGGGAATATGTGGGCGGCGTATGCCTGAACGTGGGCTGCATACCCACCAAGGCGTTGCTGCGCTCGGCTGAGGTGCTGGCGCTGACTCGCGACGCGGCCCAGTTCGGTGTCATGGTCGATGCGCCGCGCTTTGACTGGTCGGTTGCTTTGGAGCGCAAAGCCGCCGTGACCCGGCAGATGGTGAACGGTGTGCGGCTGTTGCTCGATCGCGTCGGCGTCGAGATCATCGAGGGGGAGGCGTCTTTTTTGCGCCCCGATACGCTGGCCATACGGCGCGCGGACGGGCAGGAGACCCTTGCCGCCGAAAACGTCATCATCGCCACCGGCTCGCGCCCGATGCAGGCGCCCATCCCCGGTCTGGACGGCCCCCGGGTGATCGACTCCACCGGCGCCCTTTCGCTGGAGGAGCTGCCCGAGAGCCTGTGCGTCATCGGCGGCGGGGCCATCGGGCTGGAATTCGCCAGTCTGTTCCACACGGTGGGGGTCAAGGTTACGGTGGTCGAGATGCTGCCGCGTCTGGCGCCGCTCATGGACGAATCCATCGGCGAGGGGCTGGCCTGGACGTTCGAGCAGCAAGGCATCGAGGTGATAACGGGCGGTGCCGTGCAACATGTGGAACAGGATGCCGATCATTGTCGCGTCATCGTCGCTACCGCCGAGGGTGAGCGGACGGTGGAATGCGCTCTCGTGCTCTCGGCCATCGGGCGGGCGCCCAACATCGAAGGGCTGGGGCTGGAGGTGCTGGGCATCAAGCCCGATCGCAAGGGCATTCAGGTGGATCGTCAGATGCGGACGGTGGTGCCCGGCGTGTTCGCCATCGGTGATGTGGCCGCCGACGGCCCCATGCTGGCCCATGTGGCCTCGCATCAGGGCATCGTGGCGGTAGAGAACGCTCTGGGGCACGTCGCCGCCATGGATTACGACGCCATCCCCAATTGCATCTTTACCCTGCCCGAGGCGGCGGGGGTGGGGTTGACGGAGGAACAGGCACGGGCGGCGGGGCACGAGGTCGAGGTGGGCGTCTTTTCCATGGCCAATTTGGGCAAGGCCATCGCCAACGGCGATACCAACGGCTTTGTCAAGGTGGTATCCGAATCGCGCTATGGGGCTGTGCTGGGGCTGCATGTGCTGGGCCCCCACGCCAGCGACCTGGTGCTGGAGGGCACCCTGGCCGTGGGGTTGGAGGCCACGCTGGACGAGATCGGGCGCACCGTGCATCCTCACCCCACACTGGGCGAGGCTATCGCCGAGGCGGCGCTGGCGGCGCGAGGTCGGGCATTACATCTGCCGAAACGACGCAGCTAAAGCGTGTTCGAATTCTTCATATTGTTGTGGAGGCGTCGCCTCCACAACAATATGAAATCCACCGTTCAGGGCTCAGCCGGTATTCCCGGCGCCGATTTACACCTCTTCCGGCGGTCCCCACCACGCCTCTAAAAAGGCGCGGATATTCTCCAGCGGCTGGCCGGCGTTGAACTCGGCCTGGCCGATGACGCCGCCACGATCATCCCACAGGACGGCGCGCACCCGCTCTACCGCTGCCCTGACCTCATCGGGCGTGCCAAAGGGCAGGATATACTGACGATCCATCTCGCCCCAGAAGGTGATGCGCCCTTTGAAGCGACGGCCGATCTCTTCGATGGGCATGGTGAAAAGCTGCGAGTTGATGGCATCCACGCCGATCTCGATGAGATGCTCGTAAAGGTCCATGATATAGCCGTCCGAGTGCATCAGCGCAAATTTGCCGTGGCTGTGAGCCATCTCGACATAATCCCGATAGAGCGGTTTAAAGTATTCCACCCACATGTCCGGCGAGATGAGCAACGAATCTCGTGAGCCCCAGTCGTCCATGAACATGATTGCGTCCACATCGGTGCGCACCACATACTCCAGGTGGCGCAGATAATAGTCGTGGATCATCTCCAGCAGGGTAAAGACCTCTTTGACGCCCCAGGCCAGGTCCATGTAGGCGTTTTCGGGGCCGCGCACGAACTGCAGGCGCTCGAACGGGCGCGGCGTGCCGATATAGTTGAACAGGTCATTTTCGGCGCAGGTGCGATTGACATCCTGAAAGCCGCGTCCCAGCAGATGGTAGGGCGGTCGCCAGTGGGCCAGACGGCTCCACTCGTCGATGGCCGGATACTTGACCTCACCGATCATTCCCGGCCGGATATTTTGCCAGCGGCTGCCCCAGGGGTCGGTCCACTCGCCCGGGAAATAGAGCGGCGTCTCGTCTACCGGATCGCGATAGCCACCATCTCCAAAGTCGTCGGGATAGCCGGCCAGCAGCGTGGCCAGCTCGGCATCGCGCCCGATATAGGCCGCCGGCAGCGTCCAGATGTTACGCGCCGGCCGATCCACTCCCTCAAAGCGCAGCGTCCGTGTGACCCGCTCTCGCGACGTCATGCTCATGATGCCTATCCTCCCCCGGCGATGATCTGATTCCGTCACGAGCCACGATCGAGTATGATCATACTCAGCGGCAGGGGGGGCGGCAAGTGCCGGGGGGTGATCATGCCTCCAGGCCACCCTCATACCCAGCTCTCCCCTCTCCCATATTATTGAGAGAGGGGCCGGGGGTGAGGGCATCAAGCGGTCATGCCGTTGTGTGAGTTTCGAATGCGTTTGCCTTGTGCAGGGATGTGAGGAGGCGCCATGAGATGCAGTCAATGTGGTGGGGAGATGCAGCATCGTCCGGTGACCTGGCGTATCGAGCGGGGTGGCTATTGGCTGGAGATCGACAATGTGCCCGCGTGGATATGTCCGCGTTGCGGGCACCGGGTGCTGGACGACGCCCGAGGGGAGGCGTTGGTGCGCATCACCGGTATGCTCGACGAGGCGGTGCTTCTGCTTCGGCGCGAGTGGTACGGATAATATCCCCATTTGCCCGCGCGATGCCGGCACGTTACAATAAACTTGGACAGATTGATATACAAAGGAGCCATCGATAGATGCCCAAGAAGCTCGTCATTGTCGAGTCGCCGGCCAAGGCCAAAACTCTCTCCCGATATCTGGGGCGAGATTTCATCGTTGTGGCCTCGGTGGGGCATGTGCGCGATCTGCCCAGCCGCGGGTTGGGCGTGGATATCGATTCGGGCTTTTTGCCGACCTATGAGGTATCCAAAGGCAAGCGGGATGTGGTGCGCGAGATACGCGATGCCGCCAAACGTTCGGATGTGGTCTATCTGGCCACCGACCCCGATCGTGAAGGGGAGGCTATTGCCTGGCACGTGGCCGCTGCCGCTGACCTGGACGAGGAGCGCACCCACCGCATCACCTTTCATCAGGTGACCGAGGCCGCCGTGCGCGAGGCCCTGGCCAATCCCCGCACGCTGGACCGGCACCTCATCGATGCACAGCAGGCCCGCCGCGTCCTCGATCGCCTGGTGGGCTATCAGATCAGTCCGCTGCTCAGTCGGGCCATGCGCAAGCGTCTCTCCGCCGGCCGCGTGCAATCGGTGGCGCTGCGCCTGGTGGTCGATCGGGAGCGCGAGATCCTGGCCTTTGTGCCCGAGGAGTACTGGAGCCTGGATGCCGATCTACAGCGTCGCACGGATGAGCGGGAGCGCTTTCGCGCCCGCCTGTTCAAGATCGCAGGCAAAGATCCCGAGCTGCACAACAAGGCCGATGTGGACGCCATCCTCGGCGCGTTGGAAAAGGCCACCTATACAGTAACCCGTGTGCAAAAGGGGCAGCGCCGTCGTAATCCACAGCCCCCCTTTATCACCAGCACCCTTCAATCTGAATCCAGCCATCGGCTGCGCTATTCGCCGCGCCAGACCATGCGTCTGGCTCAGCAGCTATATGAGGGGATCGATCTGGGGGGCGAGCGTGTGGGACTCATCACCTACATGCGCACCGACTCGACCCATGTGGCGCCCGAGGCTCAGCGTGAGGCGAGGGAGTATATCCAGGGGCGCTGGGGAAAAGAGTACCTGCCCGACAGGCCGCCGACATATCGCCGCAAGGTGGCCCTGGCGCAGGAGGCGCACGAGGCCATCCGGCCCACGTCGGTGTTGCGTACGCCCGATGCCGTGCGCCCTCATCTGACGTCACAGCAAGCCCGGCTGTACGAGCTGATCTGGCAGCGCTTTGTCGCGAGCCAGATGGTGCCGGCGCTCTATGCCACTCTGTCGGTGGATATCACCGCGGCGAAGGATTACCTCTTTCGCGCCAACGGCTCGACGCTGATCTTTCCCGGCTATCTCGCCGTCTATACCGAGATGGAGGAGGAGGGAGAGGCGAAGGATACCGACAATCAGGCGCTGCCGCCCCTGGTCGAGGGGGAGGTAGTGGATCTGCTCAAGCTGCTGCCCGAACAGCATTTCACCCAGCCACCGCCGCGCTATACCGAGTCGAGCCTCATCAAGGCGCTGGAATCCAACGGCGTGGGCCGTCCATCGACGTATGCCTCCATCATCGGGGTGATTCAGGATCGCGGCTATGTTATCAAGCGTGAGGGGAGGCTGGCCCCCACCAACCTGGGGATGGTGGTGTGCGATGCGCTGGTGGAGACCTTTGAGGATATTATGGACGTCGGCTATACCGCCGGCATGGAGGAGCGACTGGACCGGATCGCTGCCGGAGAGCTGGGCTATGTGCCCATGCTCAGCGACTTTTACGGCGGGTTCAGTCCACGGGTGCAGGCCGCCGGAGAGACCATGCCCGAGGTCATTCGCCGTGCGCTGCGGGCCGATCTGCCCGACGATCTTCAGGCGCGCAACTGCCCCGAATGTGGCCGCCCGCTGGAGGTGCGGGTGAGCGACGCCGGACGCTTTTTAGGGTGCACCGGCTACCCCGAATGTCGCTATGTGCTGGATCTGAGCGATCCGAAAAAGCCCACCGAGCCTCAGGATCAGTTTGCCGAGGGTGAGCAATGCGAGTTGTGCGGCGGCCGCATGAAGATCATCAGCCGTGGGCGCTCTCGCTTTCTGGGGTGCGAGAACTATCCGACGTGCAAGAATACGCGGCCCATCCTCAGCGACGAGATCAAGCGCCTGGCCGCCGAGACGCCCTGCCCACAGTGCGGGCAGGCTCCTATGGAGCCCAAAAAAGGACGCTATGGTGAATATCTGTACTGTCCGCGCTGTGAGGTGAACCACTCGCTGCGCAAGCTGGGATTGGCCGGTGGCGGCAAGGGCCAGGGGGGCGCCTCGACGGCGCCAGAGATCGTCGAGGTCGAATGCCCTGAATGTGGCAAGAGCCCGATGGAGCGCCGCCAGGGCCGATACGGCCCTTACTATCGCTGCCCGGCCTGTAAAAAGAATACCTCGGAGAAAAAGATGAACGCCGTTCTCGCGGGGAGCGGGGGTGGGGGCGAATCGGACGTCTAGAGCCTGTTTGGGGACGAGTTGCTCAACTCCGGCCGGCAGAGCTCAGGACAAGAACACGGGCCATCCCCATCGGAGTGGCCCGTGTTTCATTTACCTCGAACAGGCGAAGCAGAGACGTTACTTGACCTCTGCCGTCGCGCCGGCTTCGGCCAGCCTGGTCTTGGCGGCTTCGGCCTGCTCCTTGGCCACGCCCTTGAGCACGGTAGAAGGAGCGCCATCGACCAGTTCCTTGGCCTCACGCAGACCCAGGTCGGTCAGCTCGCGCACGGCCTTGATGACCTGGATCTTTTGATCGCCCACGGCGGAGAGGACGACGTCAAACTCAGTCTGCTCTTCCTGCTCCTCGACGACCTCGGCGGCGGCGGCGCCGGGCATGGCGGCCATGGCCACAGGGGCGGCGGCGCTCACGCCAAATTTCTCTTCCAGAGCCTTGACCAGCTCGGCCAGCTCCAGTACCGTCATGTTGCTGATGGCATTGATCAGTTCTTCCTGCGTCATTCTAGACCTCCTGAATAGATATCCATTTCATGTTAGCCCCGGAACCATCCGGAGCGGGATGTGGACAAGAGCGCACAAGCCATCAGCTTGCAGAGCCCTCTCTCAATTGATCGGAACGTGCGTTGAGCACATACATCACACTGCGGAGCACAGCAGATAGCGTTCCTACCAGACCCGTCATCGGCGCCTGGATGCCGCCCACCACCTGGGCCAGCAGCATATCGCGCGACGGCAGGTCGGTCAAAGCCTGCACCTGGGCGGTTGTCGCCAACCGGTCGCCCACCACGCCCCCGATGATCTGGAACGCATCACCATTGCGTCGGGCAAACTCGGTCACCGCTTTTGCGGCCGGGGCGATATCGTCATAGACAAAGGTCACCAGCGAAGCACCCGATGCCATCTCCTCGGTGACCGGCAGGCCGGCGTTGCCCAGAGCGATGCCCAACAGCTTGTTCTTGACCACCACAGCCTCGGCCCCGCTATCGTAGAGCTGGCGGCGCAACGTTTCCATCTGTGCGACTTTGAGGCGGGTGTAACGCGCCCAGATCATCACCTGAGCCCGCCCGATCCGCTCCGAGTACTCCTGAACTAATTGCTCTTTTTCTTTGCGTGTTAGTGCCAAGAGCGTCTCACCTCCTTCCGGTAAGATGAAAAAAAAGATCTTTGCGCCATACCGACGCAAAGATCTCATTGGGGCATGTTCCTGAATTAGGAATATCTACCTCAAGCCGGGTCGCCTCGCTCGATTCTCCGGCTATTTAGGGGCAACCCGTGATCTCTGCCTCGGCAGGCTGATGATTAAGCGTCAATACGCACCTGCTGTCTACGGCCGAGCGTTGTTCGGTTGTTTAAACGCGCAGATTCTGCGCCTCACCTATATCCACACGCAGGCCGGGGCCCATCGTCGACGCAAGGGTCAGGCGGCGAATATAAGCGCCGCGAACGGCCGCCGGTCGGGCACGCATAACGGCATCCATCACAGCGGCCAAGTTGCTCATGAGCTGGTCGACCTCAAAGCTCACCTTGCCGATGGGGACATGCAGGTTCGACGTGCGGTCCACGCGAAACTCGACACGCCCCTGGCGCAACTGCTCGATGGTGTCGGCGATCTCATCGGGCTGTACCACGGTACCGGCGCGAGGGTTGGGCATGAGGCCCCGGGGACCCAGCACGCGACCCAGTCGGCCGATCTTGCCCATCACCTGCGGAATGGCGACGGCCACGTCGAATTCCAGCCAGCCGTCCATAATCCGCTGTATGTACTCGTCGGTGCCCGCATAGTCGGCGCCCGCCTCTTCGGCGACCCGGATCCATTCACCCTCGGCAAACACCAGGATGCGAACGGTCTTGCCGGTGCCGGCAGGCAGCGACACGGTGCCGCGCACCTGCTGATCGGCGTGGCGGGGGTCAACATTCAACCGCATGTGCACTTCGACGGTTTCATCGAACTTGGCAAAGGAGATGTTCTTGACCATCTCTATCGCCTCACGTGGAGAATAGGCCGCATTGCGATCTATTCCGGCCACTTTACTCATGTAGTTCTTGCCGTGCTTGGGCATTTCTGTCTCCTTGTGGTCCCATCGGGCGGTGTGTAGGCCGCCCTCCCACGAATAATGGCGTCCAAATGAGGCGCCGTGGCGATCACATTAGGCAATCGTGATTCCCATGCTGCGGGCGGTGCCCTCGATCATCTTCATGGCACCTTCGATATCCATCGCGTTCAGGTCCTTCATCTTGGCCTCGGCGATCTCACGCACCTGATCGCGCGTGACGGTGCCCACCTTGGCGGTGTTGGGCGTTGCCGAACCTTTTTGCAGCCCTGCCGCTTTGAGGAGCAGATCCTTGGCAGGCGGCGTCTTGGTGATAAAGGTGAACGAACGGTCACCATAGATGGTGATTTCGACGGGGATCACGGTACCCATATCGGCCTGGGTGCGGGCGTTGTACTCTTTGCAGAACTGCATAATGTTCACGCCATGCTGACCCAGCGCAGGGCCCACCGGCGGTGCCGGGTTGGCCTTGCCCGCCTGAATCTGCAACTTGATGATAGCTACGACCTTTTTTGCCATCTAACCCATACCTCTCTGCTCAAGGCGGGCCTGTACCCCGCCCGGGATGCCTGAGATTCGCTAGATCTTTTCCACCTGGAGAAAATCCATCTCCACGGGGGTCTCGCGTCCAAAGAACGATACCAGAACCCGCACTTTGCCTCGGTCGGGGTAGATTTCGTCCACCATAGCCATAAAATCGGCAAAGGGGCCTTCGATGATCCGCACCGTCTCGCCCACCCGAAAGTTGACCTTGACGTGAGGCTGTTCGACCTCCATGCGCTGGAGGATCTTGTCAACTTCCTCTGTACTCAGAGGCACGGGGCGGGTGCCCGACCCGACGAATCCGATGACGCCGGGCGTATTACGCACCACGTACCATGATTCATCGTCCATCACCATCTCGACCAGGATATATCCGGGAAACACACGACGCCGACTGGTGCGGCGCTGCCCGTCGCGAATCTCGACCTCCTCCTCTGTGGGCACAACCACGCGAAAGATCTTGTCCTGCATGCCCATGGTCTCGATGCGCTGCTCGAGGTTCTTTTTGACCTTGTTCTCATAGCCGGAGTAGCTGTGCACGACGAACCACTCGCGACGAACGTCGGTCGCGTCCTCTGGGGCGTTCCCGGCCTCGACATCCTGTTCCGAGCCGTCGGTGGGCTCATCGAGGGGGGTATCTTCAGTTTCCCAGGAGTCCGAGTTCTTGGGCTCCCGTTCTATCGGATCCATCATGGCCTTCTCTTATCTGCTCTGTAGCCTGTGCTGAAAGGTCAACGCTAGCTCGCGATCATGATGATAAAGGCGAACATGCGCGAAAAGATCCAGTCGATAAAGCCCAGAGCGGCACTCATGCTAACAGTAACAGCCAGAACGATCATCGTCAGGTTAACCGCCGCACGACGGGTCGGCCACACGACCTTTTTGACCTCGGCGCGCACCTCACGGAAATAGCGAGCAAGCCCGCCAAATCGCTTTGCCAGGCGGCCCTGAGTTTTAGCCGGTGCCGTCGACTTTTTCTTTGCCAAGGGCGCTCTCCTCGGGGCAGGGCCCGCACTTTTTCCAACAAAATTGTAGACACCGGGGGCCAGGTACTCGATCAATCAACGCTTCGCGGTCAGCCGAATTCACGGGCCGCGAGCCTGGCGCGGTGCCTAACAGTCACACGAGGCAGGCGAGGCAGGAATCGAACCCGCAGCCTACGGTTTTGGAGACCGTCGCTCTGCCAATTGAGCTACTCGCCTGCGATGAAACCCGGTCGAATCGGCCGGCCCCGAATCATCCAACCCTTCGGGGCACGGCCGTCATAATCTCTAGCGCTGCTCGCGATGCTCGGTATGGCGCCGGCAACGCGGGCAATATTTGTTCAAAGCCAACCGGCCCGAATCGTTCTGCCGATTCTTCTCGGACGTATAGTTCCGCTCTCGACATTCGGAACAGGCCAGCGTGATGACCAGGCGGTTTGCTTTCTTTGCCATGATATTGTCTCTTTCAGAGCACTATTCGATAATTTCCGTAAGGACACCGGCACCGACGGTGCGGCCGCCCTCCCGGATGGCAAAGCGCGAGCCCACTTCCAGCGCCACCGGCGTGATCAACTTCACCGTCAGGTTCGCGTTGTCCCCGGGCATCACCATCTCCACGCCCTCGTCCAGCACGACCTCGCCGGTCACGTCCATGGTGCGGATGAAGAACTGCGGCCGATACCCGCTAAAGAACGGCGTGTGCCGCCCGCCCTCTTCCTTCTTGAGCACGTACACCTCGGAGCGGAACGTCGTGTGCGGCGTGATGCTCTTCGGCGCCGCCAGCACCTGCCCGCGCTCGACCTCGTCCCGGTCGATGCCGCGCAGCAGCAGGCCCACGTTGTCCCCCGCCAGACCCTCTTCCAGCGTCTTGCGGAACATCTCCACGCCCGTCACCACCGTGGTGCGCACGTCCGGCCGCAGCCCGACGATGTCCACCTGGTCGCCCACCTTGATCTGGCCGCGCTCGATGCGCCCCGTCACCACCGTGCCGCGCCCCTTGATGCCGAACACGTCCTCCACCGGCATCAGGAACGGCCGGTCCACCTCGCGCGTCGGCGTGGGCACGTACTCGTCCACCGCCCGCATCAGCTCCAGAATCGGCTGATACTCCGGCGCGTTCGGGTCCGTCGAGGTCGACTCCAGCGCCGCCAGCGCCGAGCCCCGCACCACCGGGATGTCGTCCCCCGGGAACCCGTAGCTCGACAACAGCTCGCGCAGCTCTAGCTCCACCAGCTCCAGGAGCTCCTCGTCGTCCATCATGTCCACTTTGTTCAGGAACACCACCATGCTCGGCACCTCTACCTGGTGCGCCAGCAAAATGTGCTCCCGCGTCTGCGGCATCGGCCCGTCCGGCGCCGAGACCACCAGAATGGCCCCGTCCATCTGCGCCGCGCCCGTGATCATGTTCTTGATATAATCCGCGTGCCCCGGACAGTCCACGTGCGCGTAGTGACGGTTCTCCGTCTCGTACTCGACGTGCGAGATCGAGATCGTCAGACCCCGCGCCTTCTCCTCCGGCGCGTTGTCGATCTGCTCGTACGCCATAAAGTTCGCCTGCCCCTGCATCCCCAATACCTTGGTGATCGCAGCCGTCAGCGACGTCTTGCCGTGGTCCACGTGCCCGATGGTGCCCACGTTTACGTGCGGCTTGGTCCGCTCGAATACCTTCTTGCCCATCTAAAACCAGACCTCCTTAGAGTACATCGCACAGGACGGGATGAGCATCCCACTTTGACATGCTTGAGCCCACGATGGGACTTGAACCCATGACCACGTCCTTACCAAGAACGTGCTCTACCGTCTGAGCTACGTGGGCACTACTGGGTAAAAAATCAAGGTGGGCAGGGAAGGATTCGAACCTCCGAAGGCGTTGCCAACTGATTTACAGTCAGTCCCCTTTGGCCGCTTGGGTACCTGCCCACATTTACCGAACGCTCGATTTTTGATAAACCCCTCTGCGCCCACAAACTCGTGGAGCCGACGGAGGGACTTGAACCCACAACCGGCGGTTTACAAAACCGCTGCTCTGCCGTTGAGCTACGTCGGCCAAGATCAACGTTTATTATAGCCCGATATGCTCAGCGGTCAAGCGAGGACGCAGTATACCATACTCACAGCATACGTCAAATCGTCTCATGCCCTATGCTCGGTCAAGGGCTTTGCCGCGCATGCCAGGCACGGTAGAGCAAAATCCCACCGGCCACCGATACATTGAGCGAGCCCACGCGTCCCCGCATGGGGATGCGCAGCAAAAAGTCACAGCGCTCGGCCACCAGCCGACGCATGCCCCGCCCCTCGCTTCCCAGAACCAGCGCCAGAGGGCGATTCAGATCGACCCCGGTATAGTCCACCGCCTCCGGGTGATCCTCGCCGCCGGCGATCCAGAGCCCTCGCTCTTTTAACTCATCCAGAGCGCGCACCAGGTTCTTGACCATCGCGACCTGCAGATGCTCTACGGCGCCGGCCGAGGCCCGACTTACGGCCGGGGTGACGCCCACCGCCCGCCGATCGGGCAGGATGACGCCATGCACCCCCACGGCCTCGGCGGTGCGCATCAACGAGCCCACATTTTGCGGGTCTTGCAGCGAATCCAGCGCCAGCACAAAAGGCATCTCGCCGCCTTCTCGGGCCGGCGCCAGGATATCGTCGATCTCGACGTAAGGGTAGGGCGACACGTGGGCGGCGACGCCCTGATGCAGGACGTCGCCGCTCAACCGATCGATCTCTTGTTTCGAGACGCGCTCTATCGCCACACGGCGCTGTCGACATAGCGCCACAATATGCTCTACGGTGCCTTTTTCGGCCACGCCTTCGGCCAGCAACACACGTTCGATGCGTCGCCGACCGGCCCGCAGGGCTTCATGGACCGGGTTGCGCCCAACGAGGTTCTCCATGCGCTGTGTCTACTCCTCAGTTGCTGCGCGACCAGGTGGTGCCCTCGGCGCTATCGTGAAGCTGAATGCCCAGCTCCGCCAGGCGGTCACGGATTTCGTCGGCCGCCTGCCACTGCTTTGCTTTGCGCAGGTTCAGGCGAGTTTCGATCAAAAGCTCGATCAGCTCGTTCGAGAGCCCGGCCACATCCTCCTCTTCACCCAGGTTATCGGGCAACAGCCCCAGCGCCTCGCCGGCCATGCGGCGGTAGGCGGTGTCTATGGCCTCTAACGTGCCACGGGTCAGGGGCGCACCCGAGTTCAGAAGGGTGTTTACCTCACGGGTCATGTCGAACAGCGCGGCGATACCGCCGGGCGTGTTAAAGTCATCGTTCATGCTCTCTTCAAAGGCCTGCCTGCCCCGATCGACCATCTCCAGCGCGGCGGCGTCGGCCTCCCCCTCGGGGGCCTCTGCCATACGCTGACGCACGGCCCGCATCGCCGCGGCCAGCCGACCGTAGCCGCGTTCGGCGGCATCCAGCGCCTCTTCGGTCAGATCCAGCGGGTTGCGATAGTGGGTCAGCAGGATAAAGAAGCGGATGACCATCGGGTCCCAGCGCTCGAACGCCTGCTCCAGCGTGACAAAGTTGCCCAGCGATTTGTGCATCTCTTCGCCACGGATCATCAGCATACCGTTGTGCATCCAGTAACGGGCAAAGGGCTTGCCTGTGGCCGCCTCGGCCTGAGCGACCTCGCATTCGTGATGGGGGAACTTGTTCTCCAGCCCCCCGCCGTGGATGTCAAAGGGCTGCCCCAGATATTTAGTCGCCATCACCGTGCACTCGATGTGCCAGCCGGGGAACCCTTCGCCCCACGGGCTGTTCCATCGCATAATGTGCTCCGGTTCGGCACGCTTCCACAGGGCGAAATCCGCCGCGTCGCGCTTTTCCTCCAGCACGTCCACCCGCGCCCCGGCGCGCAATTCATCGACACGCCGCCCGGAGAGCTTGCCATACTCGGCAAAGCGCGAAACCGAGAAATAGACCGAGCCGTTGGATTCGTAGGCGAATCCCTTATCGATGAGGCTCTGGATCCACTCGATCATCTCGAGCACGTGGCCCGTGGCCCGGGGTGAGATGTCGGGGCGCAGTACGTTGAGCCGATCCATATCGCGGAAGTAGCGCCGCGCATAGGTCTCGGCCAGCTCCATGGGCTGCACCTGCTCGCGCTGGGCGCCCTTGAGTATGCGATCCTCGCCGCTATCCAGCAGGTGGCCCACATCGGTGATGTTTTGCACATAGAGCACGCGGTAGCCCAGGTAGCGCAGGTAGCGTACGATCGTATCAAAGTTCACATATGTCTTGCCGTGGCCCAGATGGGCATCGTTATACACCGTCGGGCCGCACACATACATGTGCACCCGCCCCTCATGGATCGGCTCGAAAACCTCTTTTTGGCGGCTCAACGAGTTGTAGAGCCGTAATGTTTTATCCGTCATTGCTCTGTACCTCCAGATCGAGTTCTGATTTCGATTCGGGCGCAGCCTCACATGGGACGCGGCCCTCCTATAGGGCGCGTCCCGAGGTACAGATACACTGTAACACCCTGTGTCGGTCTATACTCACGCCAGTACATCCTCTATCCGTTCGATGCAGCGCCGCCGCCCCAACAACGACGTGACCATACCCAGGCACGGTCCCTTGAGCGTGCCGGTGAGGGCGGCGCGTATCGGAAACATCACCAGTCGCCCGCGAATGCCCGCGGTATCTCGAAAGTGGTGGCGCATCTCACGAAAGAACTCGTTGGCCGTGAGCGGTGTGCGCAGCGCGTCCTCGGTCAACGTGGTGCGACAGTGCTCCAGCACTTTCGGTGCCCATTCGTCGGCCATCGCCTCGTGCGCCTCGGCCGTCCAATCGGTCACGCGGGACACATAGGCAAAGGCGCTGATCTCTACCATATCCTGCAACGTAACGGCTTCTTCGCGCACGGCCTCTACCAGGATATGATACCACGTTTCGGCGGAATGTGCCGTATCGGCGGCGCGTTCCCAGCATCCGTAGGCTTCCTCCAGCCGGGGGCGCAGCCGCTGCCCCAGCGATTCGATATCCTCGCTTCGGATGCGGCGGCGATTGAACGCCTCCAACCGGCGAGGATCATAGATCGAGGGGCTGGCCGATAGATGGTGCAGATCGAACCGTTCGACCAGCTCGTCCAGGCCCAGCCGTTCGGGATCTCGCCCGGGAGCCTTTCCCAGCGTTGCGATATAGGCCAGCAGCGTCTCGGGCAGATAACCCTCCCGGCGATAGTGGGCGATGGATGTATCGCCCTGGCGCTTGCTCATCTTGTGGCCGTCCGGCGCGAGGATGAGGGAGAGATGCCCGAACGCGGGCGTCTCATAACCCAGGGCACGATAGAGCAACATCTGCCGTGGCGTATTGGGCAGGTGTTCCTCCCCGCGTAACACATGGGTGATCTTCATCGCATGGTCGTCGACTACGACGGCCAGGTTATACAGCGCCTGTCCGCCGCTCAGGGTGTCGTCATCGGCGCGATAGATGGCGAAATCTCCCAGATCACCGCCGGAAAAGGTGACCTGGCCACGCACCAGATCGTCCACCTGAAGCGTCTCATCCCCGGGGGTGGCATAGCGTACCAGCGGCCTGCCTCCCCGGCGGGCCAGCTCGCGACGCACCTGAGGATCGCGGCATCGCCCGCTGTAACGCGGTGGCCGGCCCTCGGCGATGGCCCGCCGACGCTCGGCATGCAACTCTTCCGGCGCGCAGTAGCAGAGGTAAGCCTGCCCCGCGTCCAGCAGGCGCATGACGGCCTCGCGATAGAGTTCGCCGCGCTCCGATTGGCGATACGGCCCATACGGACCGCCCACATCCGGCCCCTCGTCCCAGTTCAGCCCCAGCCAGCGCAGGTCGTGGTACAGGCTTTGCTCATAACGCCGCTCCGATCGTGTCACATCGGTATCTTCGACGCGCAGCACCAGATGCCCGCCCGTGTGGCGCGCAAACAGATAGTTGAACAGCGCCGTTCTTACACCCCCGATATGCTGCTCGCCCGTGGGGCTGGGGGCATAGCGTACGCGTACCGTCTGATTCTTCATCCGTTATTTTCGTCCATCCTGAATCTGCCCAAAGATCATACGGCCGGCGACGGTTTGCAGCACCCGCGTCACCGTTACCTCGACGTTCTGACCGATGTGTCGACGGCCATCCTCTACCACGACCATGGTGCCGTCATCCAGATAGCCCACGCCCTGGCCTGTTTCCTTGCCCTCCTGGATGATCTGCACGCGCATCGTTTCGCCCGGCAGCACTACCACCTTGATGGCGTTGGCCAGTTCGTTGACGTTGAGCACCTGAACGCCCTGCAACTCGGCCACCCGATTCAGGTTATAGTCGTTGGTGAGCACCGGGCAATGCAACTCCTGCGCCAGGCGTACGAGTTTACCGTCGACTTCGCGGATGTCCGGCACATCCTTCTCGATGATTTCGATGGGGATGCGGTCATCCTTTTGCATCTTGTTGAGGATATCCAGCCCTCGCCGGCCACGGTTGCGACGCAATACGTCGGCCGAGTCGGCGATATGCTGTAGCTCGTCCAGTACAAAGCGGGGAATCAACAGGGTGCCGTTGATAAAGCCGGTCTGGCGTATGTCGGCCACACGCCCGTCGATGATGACGCTGGTATCCAGCAACACCACATCGCGGCGACCCCGAATACCATCTCGAGCGATGAACAACCCCAGAAGGTTGAGGATGTCCTTATCACGGATGATCATGATCATGGCGCCCAGACCGCCAAATATAAAGGCGGCGGCCAGCGGCGTAACATACCCCCACCTCCCCGGCAACATGGAGAGGGGCAGGGCGAACAGAGCGGCGATAACCAGGCCTACAAACAGGCCGATGAGACCCATAATTAGCGCGCGCGCCGGAATATGACGGATACGGTGGCGCAGCGCCCGATAGGGAACGACGGTGAGATACGGTGCGGCCACAAAGCCGACCATGGCGCCCAGCAGTGTGATAATAAAAGGATAATACCCCCTGGTGATGGGAAGCCTGGCAAGCGAGGCCCACTTGGAGAGCACCAGCCCCAATTTCCAGCCAAGGAGGGCGATAATACAGGTCACTGATAGGCGCAGGATGGTATGAACAGACATGAATGCTCCTCCTGACATCCTGACTTTTCGATGCACGACCGACCCGGTAGGCCGTGTAGAGTGCATCCCTTACCCGATTAAGCTGCACCTCCTTTCCTCATGCCATATATGCCGGGAAAAGCGATCCGCTGCGCCCGCAGGCGATCACATCGGGCGCAGCAGCGATTGTTCGAGATGATATCTTGTGGCGCCGTCGAGAACACCCCCGTTTCGAGACGAACGGGTGCGAAACCGGACAAAAAAAGGTGTGCGTCACACCGCACACCCGATAGAGAGCGAATACCTGGAACTACGCAACGGCCAGCAACCATCTCCGAGATCGTACAACATGCATTGCCTGCAGGCGGTGGTTCGACAGGCCTGGGCCTCTGAAAGGCAGGCCATACCATGGCGTATCCTTGTGTATACCCGGGTTACATCGCATCCGAAGCCGGCTCTGGCCCCATTGCCATAGGAATCCATTACGCGTATGCGTCCGAGTAACTTGATGCGGTGGCAGGTGACCGACCAAAACGGGAGGGTTCGATGACTCGGTTCCGCTCTATGACCTTTTCGATGTCGCCGACCTGAGTCGAGTCATCATCAGCTTCCAGGCCCATAGTATCATAACGAATGGGATCTGTCAACGAGTATTACTCCGTGTATCTGCCTTTTTCAGTTTTTATTCCTCAGTCTCATCGGGCGTTTCGTCCCGCCGGGGTGATCGTCCATCGGATCCGGCGCCGCGTCCGAGGGCCATGCTCATGGCTTCGGCTAGCGAGCGGGCGGTAAGGGGCTGCATGCCGCCGGATTCGATGCCTCGCTTATCTCTCAAGCGGGGCATGAGGGCGCGCTTGAATCCGAGCTTGGCCGCCTCACGCAGGCGACGATCGCTCTGGCCCACGCTGCGCAGCTCTCCGGCCAGGCCCACCTCCCCAAATATGGCCAGGTCATCGGGCACGGGGCGGTTATAGTAGCTGGAGGCGATGGCGGCGGCGATGGCCAGGTCCACAGCCGGCTCGTGTACGCGCAGTCCGCCCACCACATTCACAAAGATGTCCTGATCGCCCAGGCGAAGCCCCACGCGCTTGGTAAGCACCGCGGCCAGCAGCAGCAGACGGTTCATGTCCACTCCGTTGGTAGTGCGCCGTGGATGATCCAGCCCGGCTTTGCTCACCAGCGCCTGAATCTCTACCAGGATGGGGCGGGTGCCCTCCATGGTTACGGCAACTGCCGAGCCGGTGGCGCTCCCCAGCCGCTCCTCCAGAAACACCTGAGAGGGGTTGGGCACTTCGACCATGCCCGTCTCGCACATCTCGAACACACCCACCTCATTGGTCGAGCCGAAGCGGTTCTTGACGCTGCGTAGCAGGCGATAGGCGTGAAAGCGTTCGCCCTCGAGCTGTAGCACCGTGTCTACAATATGTTCCAGTACCCTCGGTCCGGCGATGGCGCCGGCCTTGGTGACATGGCCTACCAGAAACACGGGAATCTCGAGGGCCTTGGCCAATCGCAGCAGCGATGTGGCACACTCTTTGACCTGGCTGACACTTCCCGCCGACGAGGTCAGGTTCTCGGTATAGATCGACTGCACCGAGTCTACGATGGCCAGTCGCGGGCGCACGGCCTCGATCTGGGCCAGAATCTGTTCCAGACTGGTCTCTGAGAGGACATAAAGATGAGGCGAGTGAATGCCCAGCCGTTCGGCGCGGAGCTTGACCTGTTGCAGCGACTCTTCACCCGATATATAGAGCGAAGGAGCACCGTCCATGCCCATCAAGCCGGCAAGCTGAAGCAGAAGGGTGGACTTGCCGATGCCGGGGTCGCCACCGACCAGGGTGACGCCGCCGGGCACAATGCCGCCGCCCAACACGCGGCTCAGCTCACCCACAGGCACGGGCATGCGCCGGTGCCCGTCTGCCGGAATATCCGATAGAGGGCGTGCCTGATTCGGCTGCGCATGCCCGTGCGATGGAGCCAGTAGAGTGGAATGCGATGGAGATTCCACTACGGTTTCAACCATCGTGTTCCACTCATTACATTCAGGACATCGACCCATCCATCGTGGCTGGGTCGCCCCGCAATTCTGGCAAACAAAGCGGGTGTGTCCTCTTGCCATAATTAATGCCGTTCTTCCCCGGAGAGCAACCGGGCCGGCTCGTCGGCCTTGTCGACGGATCTAAAGACGACATGTCCGTTCTCGGCATCCACCAGCACCGTGTCGCCGTCCTTGAAGGCTCCCTCGAGCATCTTCTCGGCCAGCGGATCCTCGATCAGGCGCTGCATCGCTCGACGCAGCGGACGGGCTCCGTACTGCGGATCAAAGCCCTCTTCCACCAGCAGCTCGCAACCCTCTTCCGTGCACTGCACGGTGATCTGATGCTCTGCCAGTCGATCGTTGAGACGGGCAAACTGGATGTCGACGATCTGCTC
Organism: Anaerolineae bacterium; assembly: GCA_050942995.1. Taxonomy (GTDB): domain Bacteria; phylum Chloroflexota; class Anaerolineae; order UBA1429; family UBA1429; genus JBMNOI01. The sequence goes on along the minus strand of JBMNOI010000001.1, from coordinate 32,746 downwards.
GATATGCTCACGAGTCAGCTCGTGGAACACGACGATCTCATCCACGCGGTTCAGGAATTCGGGACGGAACAGCCGCCGCAGTTCCTTCATCAGCTTGTTCTTCATATCCCGATAGTCCGCCTCGGCCGACTCTTCGGGGGGCAGTGTGGAAAAGCCCAGCGACGCATCGTGGGCGATGACCCCACTACCCACGTTCGAGGTCAGGATGATGATGGTATTACGAAAGTCCACCTTGTGTCCCTTGGCGTCGGTCAATTGTCCCTCTTCCATGATCTGGAGGAGGATATTGAATGCCTCGGGGTGGGCCTTTTCGATCTCGTCGAACACTACCACCGTGTACGGCCGGCGACGGATCGCCTCGGTCAACTGGCCGGCCTCCTCATAGCCTACATATCCCGGAGGCGCGCCCACCAGACGCGAGATGCTATGCCGTTCCATAAACTCGGACATGTCGAGCTGAAGCAGGGCTTCCTCGCTGCCGAACATGAACTCGGCCAGCGCCTTGCACAGCTCGGTCTTGCCCACACCGGTGGGTCCCAGAAAGATGAACGAGCCGATCGGGCGGTTCGGGTCCTTCAGGCCGGCACGGGCGCGCCGGACCGACTTGGCCAGCGCCTTGATGCCCTCGTCCTGCCCCACGATACGCTTGTGCAGCTCTTCTTCCATCTTGAGCAGACGCAGCGACTCTTCCTGCGCAATGTTCACCACCGGCACGCCGGTCCACATGGAGACGATCTCGGCGATGTCGCCGGCCGTTACTCGCAGTGTGGTCGGCTCGGCCACGGGCATATCCAGCCCGAGCTGATCGGCCATAAAGCGCAGCTCATCATCAACCTCGAGCGACGGAACCTGAGGAGGCCGTACTCCCACCTCCACGTCCAGTTCCTCACCCTCTTCCATCGTCATCTGGCCGCTCTTTAACGCCTCTTCGGCCTCGTGCAGCACCTTGAACACGCGCACGCGAGAAGATGCCTCATCGACCAGGTCGATGGCCTTGTCGGGCAGGAAGCGGTCGGGCACGTAACGTGCGGCCAGCCGCGCCGCGGCCTCCAGGGCCTCGTCAGTGATCTTGAGCTGGTGGTGCTCCTCGTACCGGTTCCGCACGCCCCTCAGAATGGCGATGGTCTCATCCACCGAGGGCTCGTCCACAAACACCGGCTGGAAGCGCCGCTCCAGCGCCGCATCACTCTCGATGTGCTTGCGATACTCATCCAGCGTGGTGGCGCCGATGGTCTGCAGTTCACCTCGAGACAGCGCCGGCTTGAGGATGTTGGCGGCGTCTACTGCGCTGCCGGCGGCGCCCGCGCCTACCAGCATGTGCAGCTCGTCGATAAAGAGCACCGTGTCCGACGATTTGATCTCGTCGATGACGCGCTTGAGCCGCTCTTCGAACTGCCCGCGATACATCGTCCCGGCCACCAGCGATCCGACATCAAGGCGAATCACGCGCTTGCCCTGCAGGTCGTGCGGTACACGGCCGGCGATGATACGCTGGGCCAGCCCTTCGACGATGGCCGTCTTGCCTACGCCGGGCTCACCGATAAGCGCCGGGTTATTCTTGGTGCGGCGGGCCAGGATTTGGATCACCCGTTCGATCTCTTTCTGGCGCCCCACCACAGGGTCCAGCTGTCCGGCTCGAGCGAGCTCGGTCAGGTCCACGCCGAGTTGCTCCAGCATCGATTTCTCTTTACTCTGTGGCCGTTGCTGCTGAGTGGTACTCGACGGCGTCGAATCCTGACGCATCAGGTTCATGACGCGACGGCGCACAATCTCGCGGTTGACGTTCAGGCTCTGCAAGATGGACGTGGCCATCGAATCGGGCACGCGCACAATCGCCAGGAGCAGATGCTCCGTCCCGATAAACTGGTTGCCCAGTCGCTTGGCCTCTTCTACCGCCAGTTCAATAACCCGCTTGGTCTGATCTGCCAGCTGCAGATTGGCTGGGGCCTGTTCACCGCGGCCGACCATCCTCTCCACAGCACGACGCACCTGCGCCAGCGACAGCCCCAGATCCACAAGCACACGGGAAGCAATGCCCTCTTCCTCACGCATCAAGCCGAGGAGCAGATGCTCGGTGCCGATATAAGCATGGTTCAGTCGCCGGGCCTCCTCCTGAGCGATGCTCAGCGATTGGCGCGCGCGCTTGGTAAAGCGGTCAAATTTATCAGCCATGATTCACCTTGCTTTCATACAACCTATAGAACGCTTCTTTTGCCTGTATGAGCCGCTGAGAAGCTGTTGTTGTCTATCAATAAGAGTGACGATATACTCTACACATTATATACGTAGAATGATAGCTCAGAGTTCCATGATGAAATCAGCCTCAATGCACCTGTCCAACGACGCGCCATAATACAAAAAGGGGGCAGTGCACCCCCACACCGGCCCCCAACCAGAACGTGCAAGCGATGTACAACCGCAGCGAGCGATGGCTGAGTGGCGGGCTGCCTGAATCGACCAATTGTCGGCCGAGTCGTCACAACCCGCGGACACAGTCTCGCCAGAGATGAAAAACAGATGCAGCCCCTGCGAAAATCGGGGATGCGGCAAGCGCTAATGCTCGACCGCAGCCCCGTTTGATCTCGCCGGCCTGCTCGATTGCTCTACCTAGCTTTCGCTATCCTCTGCCGAGTCTTCCGGTTCTGCGAGTTGATCTGACTCTTCCCAGTCATATTGTTCAAAATAAGGGTCATCATTGACTCGCCGCATGCTCAATCCCATACGCTGCCTGTCGGGATCGATGCGTATAATCCGGACGGTCACCTCATCGCCTTCTTTTACGACTGCATTCGGATGGTCGATCCGCTCCTCGGAAAGCTCGGAGATGTGGATGAGACCTTCGATGTCCTCATCCAGGCGGGCAAAGGCGCCAAAGTCCGTGATATTGGTAATGGTGCCCGTCACCACCTGTCCGATCTGGTAACGCTCTGTGACCGTGCTCCAGGGCTCGGGCTTGAGTCGCTTGATGCTGAGCGCAATCCGGCGTCGCTCTCTGTCCACGCCCAACACGTACACGTCGACCTCTTGGTCTACCTTGAGCACCTCTTTGGGATGCCCCACGCGACTCCACGATAGCTCGGATAGGTGGACGAGGCCATCGGCCCCACCCAGATCGACAAAAGCACCGAAATCACAGAGACTGCTGACGACACCCCGACGGATGTCCCCTTCCTTCAGATCATCCAACAGGCGCTCTTTTTGTGCCTGTCGCCACTCGCGCGTTGCCGCCCTCTCGGAGAGGATCAGCCGATTCCGACGGCGATCCAGCTCAATGATCTTGAGGTGGAGCTTGTCGCCCACTACCTGGCTAAGCCGCTCCTCACGCTCGGCATCATCGGCCTGCGCCGGAAGGCGCACACTGTATACCTGAGACGCCGGCACGAAACCCCGCACCCGGCCGACATTGACGATCAAGCCACCGCGGTTGGCACCCACAACGGCCTCTTCGATAATGTCTCCCGCGTCGAAAATTTCGGCAGCCTTTTGCCAGTCCGTCTCAATCTGGGCGCGTGAGAGCGATAGGATGATATTGCCCTGGGCATCTTCGGGCCTTACCACGTACACCCAAACTCGATCGCCTACCTTCAAAGAATGGCGATATTCTGGGTCCAGACGCTCCAGATCTCTGGACGACACCAACCCTTCGGATTTGCAGGCGATGTCGACCATGACCTCGGAAGAAGTAATGCTGACGATAGTTCCCTCGATGATCTCGCCACGTTCGGGAACGACCCGCGAAAACTCTTCATCCAGGAGCTCGGACATCGGATGGACGTACTCCTCTGCAGTCGTACCTCCTTCTAGTGGCAATGCTGAAATCCCCTGTTCTTCCACACTTCCTCTCCTTATTAGTATACCGACTGTTCATATTATATTGGCTTTGGACGTAAAAAGCAAGGTCGCGTACCAGATAAAAAAGGGCCGCGCCAAAGCTCGGATTGTCCTCCGAAAGTGGCACGTTGCACGCATTAATATAGCCTAATGAAGGATTAAGGAGCGCAAAAAACATGGGGGTGCCATCTCCAATCAGCAAGGGGAATATAACGCGCTCTGCCCGTCCGGAGCGTTCACCTTTTGACACCCCTATCTGTCCATGTTATGATCGATTGGATTCTATCAGGATGCCCTGCGCATCCTTTTATGTCCCCGTTTGTTCGACCAATGGAGCGTTGCCGCCGATGGATTTGATGCAAGGACTTGACCCCGCCCAGGCTCAGGCCGTCCGTGCTGCCGAGGCCCCCATTCTGGTGCTGGCCGGCCCCGGATCGGGCAAGACGCGTGTGCTCACGCATCGCATCGCCTATCTCATCGGAGAACTCGGCGTTCGCCCCTATCAGATCCTGGCCGTTACCTTTACCAACAAGGCCGCCCGTGAGATGATCTCCCGCCTGGAGGAGATGATCGGCACCGACACACGGCAGTTGACTATCGGCACCTTTCACGCGGCCTGCGTGCGCATCTTGCGGCGCGAGGCGTCCTATCTGGGCATGGGCGCCAATTTCGTCATCTTTGACGATGACGATCAGATACGCCTCATTACCCGTATTCTCAAAGATTTGAACCTGGACAAGGCCGTCTATCGTCCCCGGGCGGTGCAGAATGTCATCTCTCAGGCCAAGAACGATTTCATCACCGTCGACGAGTATCGCCCGCCCACCTACTGGCACGAGGCCATAGGCCGCGTCTTTGAGCGGTATGAGGCGCTCAAGGCCGAGAGCAACGCCCTGGATTTCGACGATCTGCTGCTCAAGACAGCGGAGCTGCTGCATCATCATCCCGAGGTGCTGGAGCGCTATCAGCAGCGCTATCGCCATGTGCTGGTGGACGAGTTTCAGGATACCAATCGCGCTCAATACGAGATCATCCGACGCCTGGCCGAATCTCATCGCCACGTCTTTGTGGTGGGCGATGAGGACCAGAGCATCTACTCCTGGCGTGGCGCCGATTTTCGCAATGTGTTGCGCTTCCGATCCGATTTCCCCGACGCTCAGGTGTATCTGCTGGAACAGAACTATCGCTCTACCCAGACCATCCTGGATGCCGCGCAGGCCATCATCTCGCGTAACAACCACCGTGTGGCCAAGAACCTCTGGACCGAGAACGAACGCGGCACTCGTATTCGGGTGGTCGAGGCGTATGACGAGCGGGAAGAGGCCGGCTATGTGGCCGACGAGATTCAGCGGCTGGCGGCGCGCGAGGGCGAGCCTCTGGGCGAGTTCGCCGTCATGTACCGCACCAACGCCCAGTCACGCGCCGTGGAAGAGGCCTTTAACCAGCGAAGACTGCGCTATCGGCTGGTGGGGGGCACGCGGTTCTACAATCGGCGCGAGATCAAGGATGTGCTGGCCTATCTGCGAGTCATCTATAATCCCGACGATGAAGTGAGCCTCCGTCGCATCATCAATGTGCCCGCCCGCGGCATCGGCTCTGGCACGATGGATCGGTTGGCCGCATGGTCCGCGCGCCTGGGGCTCTCCATGGGGGGCGCACTGCTGCATCTGGTCCGCAACGGCGATGGGCGAGGAGAAGAGGCCCCCTTTACCGGGCGTGCCCGTCGGGCGCTGTATGATTTCGGCGTCATGCTGGACGAGTTTACCCATCTGCAGCAGGAACAGACCCTTTCCGAGTTGCTGGAAAAGCTGCTGGATCGCACCGACTATGTGACCTTTTTACGCGACGGCACCGAAGAGGGGGAGGAGCGGATCAACAACGTGCGCGAGTTGTTCTCGGTGACCGGCGGCTACACCGACACACCCGCTGCTGTGGCGTTACCCCTCTTTCTGGAGCAGGCCAGCCTCGTCTCGGATGTGGACGAGGCGGACTGGCAATCCGACTCCGTCACCATGCTTACCTTGCATGCGGCCAAAGGGCTCGAATTCGACAACGTCTTTATCATCGGCATGGAGGAGGGTATTTGCCCGCACACCCGCTCTATGGATGATCTCGACCAGATGGAGGAGGAGCGACGTCTTTGCTATGTGGGCATCACCCGTGCGCGCAAGCGGCTCTATCTGGTGCGCGCCTTCCGGCGCACGCTGTTCGGCTCTTCCGAAGTGCGTGATCCCTCGCGCTTTCTGGCCGAACTACCGCAGCATCTCGTGGACGGCGTCGGCGCGTCGCGTGTTGTGGCCCCTCCGACGGCTTCCCGTAGTAGCGCACCCATGGGGCGACAGGAGCGTCGCGATCTGATCTCCCGGCGTCGAGAGGCGGTGCGCCGGGCGGCGGAACGCGCCCGTCTGAGCGATGCGCCCCCCGCGCAACGCTCAAGGCGGCCCGCAACGGCCCCCTCGTTATCCCGGCCGTCCCGCCCCGGTTCCCGTGGTCACCTTCCCATCGACGCGCAAGAGCCAGAGGCGAGGACCACCCCCCGCGTCTACGAGACGACGTTTGGCCCGGGCGAGTCGGTCCGTCACGCCATTTTCGGCACCGGCATCGTGGTCTCGAGCCGAATCGTCGACGGCGATGAGGAGGTAACGGTCGCCTTTGAGGGGCGCGGCATCAAAAAGCTCATCGCCAGCTATGCCAAGCTCGAAAGGGTCGGCTGACGCCCGGCCTCACACCGTCACAATGTCTGCGACAGGTCGGGCGACATGTTCAGCACACGTCGCTTTTGACCTGTCTTTGCTTCCTTCAGTTCTTGGTGTTGACACCATCCCGATGTACAATCGGGCCGATATCGTGCCTGGGGGAACGAGATGCTGACCTATCGAGAGGCGCTGTGCGCTATTTTTCGACGCACCGACTTTGAACGGGGAGACCGCCCACCCTATGCCGAGCGTGTTTGGCGCCTCTCTCGCATGGAAGAATTGCTGAGCCAGATCGGCAATCCTCACCGTGCCTATCCTTCGGTCCACATCGCCGGGACCAAGGGCAAAGGCTCGACCACCGCCATGATCGACGCCATCCTTCGCGCGGCGGGCTATCGCACCGGCATGTATACCTCTCCCCACCTGCACACCTTTCGCGAGCGCATTCGCCTGCAGGGAAAGCCCATCTCTGAGCGCGCGTTGACCGATCTTGTCGAACGCCTGCTCCCCATCCTGAACGAACGGCCCGAGGTCACCGTGTTCGAGATCATCACTGCGCTGGCCATGTGGCACCATGCGGAGGAGCGGGTGGATTTTGGCGTGTTCGAGGTGGGGCTGGGCGGTCGTCTGGATGCTACCAACGTCATTACCCCTCGGGTGTCTGTGATTACCTCGATCAGTCTGGATCACGTCAAGGTGCTGGGGGAGACCATCGACGCCATCGCCCGCGAAAAAGCCGGCATCATCAAGCCGGGGGTACCGGTGGTTTCCGCGCCGCAGAGGGAAGAGGCTCTGGCCGTTATCGCCGAGGTCAGCGCCGAGCGCGGCGCGTCCCTCACCGTCGCCGGGCGGGAGTGGCGCTGGCGCCTGCGGAGCGCCGATATTTCGGGCCAGCGGCTGGACGTCTACCGCGCCGGCCATGAGGAAGCGCCCGAGTATCCCGACCTGCACCTGCCGCTGTTGGGCGCCCATCAGCTCGAGAACACCTGCGCGGCCGTGGCCGCCATCGAGATTCTGCGCGAGCAGGGCGTGGCCGTCGAGCCCGACGCGGTGCGTCGTGGCCTGTCCACAGTGCGCTGGCCGGGGCGTCTGGAGGTGCTGAGCCGCCGACCTCTGGTGGTGGTGGATGGGGCCCACAATATCGACTCGATACGGCGTCTCTTACAGGCGGTGGACGATCATTTGCCCCATCGTCACATGTGGTTGATCTTTGGCGCGGGCCAAACCCATAACCCGCATGATCTGCTCGATATCGTGCATTCGCGCGCGACGACCCTCTATACCACCCGGGCCCATCATCCCAAGGCCACCCCCGCCGACGATCTCGCCGCCATAGTCGCCGAGCTGGGCGGTGAGGCGCGGGCTATCGAAAACGTGGACGACGCTCTGCGCATCGCCCTGGGCGAAGCGGCCGAGGATGACCTGATACTCGTCACCGGCTCGCTCTTTGTGGCGGCCGAGGCGCGTGCCGCCTGGGCCGCCCTTAACGGCCTTGCGCCCTATCCCTCCGATCCGCCCGGCGTCTACTGAGCGCCCGGCTGGCACACAGTGACTGGGTACAGTCGGTGACTGAGTACAGTCACATGCGAATGACCCGTGCCGACTGTACGCTGGGCATGGCCAGCACCTGCTCCATCGTCTCTCGTGAGAGCGCATCGTCCAGTCCCACGACCATCAACCCATGGCCACCTCGTTTCTCGCGACCTACCTGCACGAACGAGATGCTCACCCCTGCCTCGCCCAGCAGGGTACCCATCTGGCCGATCACTCCGGGCTGCTCCAGATGCTCGCTCACCAGCACCACACCCCCGGCGACGAAATCGAGCCAGTAACCGTCCAGGCACACAATATGTGGCTGGTGGCGCATCACTGTGCCGCGAATCAGATGCTCTTGTGCCGTCGTGCCCGCCCGCAGCGTCAGCAATCCAGAGAATCCCTGTGCCTCGGGCGTACGGACCTCACGCACCACCAATCCCCGATCTCGCGCCACCAATCGGGCGTTCACGATGTTCACCGGCTCGTCCACCGCCTCGGAGAGCAATCCCACCAGGGCCGCTGCCGTCACCATCGTCGTGTCGTGCTCCACCAGATCGCCGCCACAGATCAGCTCCAGCCAGACGATGCTATCTCGCACATACTGGGCGCAGAACTGGCCCATGCATCGTGCCAGCTCCAGGTACGGCTCTAGCGCGCCCATCTCTTCCGGCGACGTCACCGGCACGTTCACCGAATAGCGCGGGGGGCGTCCCTCCAGCACATCGACGACCTGCCGGGCCACCTGCGCAGAGGCGCCGGCTTGTGCCTCTTCCGTAGAGGCGCCCAGATGCGGCGTGAGGATCAGGTTGGGGATACCGCACAACGCCGGGTTCACCTCTGGCTCGTCGGCGAACACATCCAGCGCCGCGCCTGCGATGCGCCCCTCGTTCAGCGCCTCGATGAGGGCCTCTTCTTCGATCAGGTCGCCCCGGGCGCAGTTGACCAGATAGGTCGACGGCTTCATCTGCGCCAGTTCGCGCGCCCCGATCATGCCCCGGGTGTTCTCGGTCGCCGGGGCGTGCAGTGAGATATAATCGCTCCGGCGCAGCAGATCGTCCATGTTCACCATCTCGACCCCGAGCTGAGCGGCCCGTTCCGGAGACACAAAGGGGTCGTAGGCCAGCACCCGCATCTCGAATCCCTGGGCTCGCTGTGCCACCGCCGTGCCCACCCGGCCCAGGCCCACCAGCCCCAGCGCCTTGTCTCGTAGCTCGGTCCCCACGAACCCCGATTTCTCCCAGCGGCCGCAGTGCATACTCGAATCGGCGGCCGTCACGTGTCGCGCCAGAGCCAGCATCAGCGCCAGCGTGTGCTCGGCTACCGCGACCGTATTGCTGGTGGGCGCGTTGACCACCACAATGCCCCGACGTGTGGCCGCCTGCACATCGATATTGTCCACGCCGGTGCCGGCCCGACCCACGACCACCAGCCGAGATCCCGCCGCCAGCACCTCTGCCGTCACCCGGGTGGCGCTGCGCACCACCAGTGCGTCATAGCCGCCGACCGCCTCGATCAACTCGTGCGGCGCCAGGCCCGGCCGTAGCGTCACCTCGCACGCCGCCTCCAGGATCTCGATGCCCGTTCGGTCCAGCGCCTCGGTTACAAGCACACGTCTCGTCATGCCACACTCCCTCGACCCGCTCCTGTATGGCCTGTGTCTCACAAAGAGAGCCGCCCCACAAAGCGCCCGGGGCGTCTTGTGAAACGGCTCCTGATTCGATCTCGCGTTTACAGCGAAACCTGGGGCAGATTCGCCAGGGATTGCCGGATCTTTTCCTCCGGGTAGGCGTAATCCTCCAGCTTGCCGTCCATATACAGATCGTACGCCCCCAGGTCTATATACCCATGGCCACTCAGGCAAAAGACGATCACTCGCTCCTCGCCTTTTTCCCTGGCATCCAGGGCCTCGTCGATGGCCGCGCGAATCGCATGGGCCGACTCGGGCGCGGGGATGATCCCCTCTGTGCGGGTGAACAGAGCCGCCGCGTCAAACACCGGCGTCTGATGATAGGCCACCGCCTCGATGTGCCCCTGACGGTGCAGCGCGGCCAGCAGCGGCGCCACCCCGTGGTAACGCAGCCCTCCCGCATGGATGCCCGCCGGCACAAAGTCGTGTCCCAGAGTATTCATCTTGACCACCGGCGCCATTTTGGCCGTATCGCCATAGTCAAAGGCATAGACGCCCTTGGTCATCGTCGGGCAGGCCATCGGCTCGACGCCCACCAGGCGCACTTTGGTGCCGTCCTGCAGGTTGCGTCGCAGGTAGGGCAGGGCGATGCCGCCGAAATTGGAGCCGCCTCCCACGCAGCCGATCACCACGTCCGGCTCGAACCCCGCCTTGTCCATCTGCAAGATCGTCTCTTCACCGATGATGGTCTGGTGCATCAGCACGTGGTTCAGCACGCTGCCCAGCGAGTACTTGGTGTCATCGTTCTGCAGGGCAATCTCGCAAGCCTCACTGATGGCGATGCCCAGCGAACCCGTCGAATCCGGATCTTTGGCCAGGATCGAGCGGCCCGCCTCGGTCTCGGTGCTGGGGCTGGGCGTCACGCTGGCGCCGAACATTTGCATGATCGAGCGGCGATAGGGCTTTTGCTGATAGCTCACCTTGACCATAAAGACCTTGCACTCGAGCCCGAAAAAGTTCGAGGCCATGGCCAGGGCCGTCCCCCACTGCCCGGCACCCGTCTCGGTGGTGAGTTTGCGGACACCGGCGATCTTGTTATAGAACGCCTGCGCCACCGCTGTATTCGGCTTGTGCGACCCGGTGGGGCTGGTGCCCTCGTACTTGTAAAAGATTTTGGCCGGGGTGCCCAGGGCTTTTTCCAGGCGCACCGCCCGCAGCAGCGGCGTCGGTCGCCATAGACGCAGCACCTCCTGCACCTCTTCGGGGATGTCGATATACCGCTCCTGGCTCATTTCCTGCCGGATGATCTCCTTAGGAAAGAGCGGCTCCAGGTCGGCGAGGCTGATGGGCTGCAGCGTCCCCGGATGCAACGGGGGCGGCAGCGGCTCGGCCAGGTCGGCCTGAGCATTGTACCAACGCCTGGGCATATCACTCTGTGACAGATCGAAACGCGTCTCCATCTTTTTCCCTCCTCGTTTGCGCGGATCACCCCGAACACCCGGAACATTACGATTCGATGGCTCTCGGCCCGCCGGGATGTGTCGGCCAATAAAAAAAGCCCTCGTCCCCAAGGGACGAGAGCTTTGCTCCCGTGGTGCCACCCTTCTTAGCCCGACCCGACATATATAATAAAAAATCCCGCCGTGATGGCGGATTTTAATGTGCGGGCCAGCCTCACTCTTGCAGGTACGGGTTGATCCTCTGTCACAACGAGGTCAACCGATACCCTCTGCCCTGATAACGGTGGCGACTCCGTCGCGGCCTAGTAGCGCTCTGCGCGTTCGGCCGCGCGACTCCCGGGCCCATTCGTTGTCTGCGCTGATACCGGGCTCTCACCTTACCCCGGCTCTCTGAATCCCGCTTTGACAGCTACTCTTCCCGATCTACATCTTTCACTGTTCGATTGTCGCTACTATAGCATATCTGAGGGTGGATGTCAATCGATTTATGCGGTCGAATCTGGTAATGCTTTTCGACCGTAATGACACAACATCTGAATCCAACACTCATCACATGCAGGTTTTCTCGGACGACATATTTCACGCAAAAAATCGAGGAACTTGTACGCTTGCCGTCCGCCCAACGGGGCGAGCCTAGGTAGCAGTAATCGTATCTCTTTCGAACCTTTGCTGCTACTGATCATCTCGAGCCCCGTTATGCGCGATATCCACCGCAGTACATTCACATCTGCGGGAACAATGGGTTGATTGAATGCAAATGCCAAGACTGCCTCAGCAACATATCGACCCACGCCGGGAATCTTCTCAAGGTCTTTGCGCTTTGAAGGCACCACTCCCGCATGGTTCTCGATGATGTGTTTCGCTGCTTGCTTGAAAAAGGGAATACGCTGGGGCAGACCTAACGGTACTAACGTTTGTGCAATTTGCTCATCAGCAGCACATACCAGATCATCCGGCCGCGGCCACTGTCGGATGAATTGCAAATAAACCGGAACTACTAGGTCGGCACGCGTTCGGATAAGCATCATTTCCGCAATAAGGATGTGGAATGGATCGTTCTCTTCCCGCCAAGGGAATGACCGCATTTGTTGCATAGATAGATAAGCGCTTAATACAATTACAGCCGTATCTACGTTGTTCACAAGTGATACTTGGTCATTGAGTAGTGTGTGCCTGTTTATGGCATATATTACATCGAACTTCAAGATTATCTACGGTGTTTGGGCCTTTGTCTGCATGAGGAACGCGATGATGTAGCTGTAGATAACGGGGAGAATCAGTCGGATCGGCACTCGCTTTAGACCATCCGCATTCAACACATTGATAGTTATCCCTTTCGTATACTTTTTTGGCAACTGACTCTGGTATGCTCCGTTCATGGGGCATTGTTTGCTCCAATGATTCGAGCACGTATTGCGTTGGCCTGAGATCAGGCCGTCCTAAGACGCCACTGTGGATGATCCAGCCCCCTTCTGTTCTCAAGTCACGGATGCGTCTCCCAAACTCTTTGATTTTTGCAACGTACTGAAGCTCATCGCTTGTGACGGGGCATCCGACATTTGCTTTGAGGAACTCTAGAATTCGCTCAGAGGCATTCAAATCTTTCCGGTTTCTGATCGTGTTTGCCAATTCCCAGCGGCTTGCCCGAGCTTGGTCGGGTTCGATGCTAGTTAGCAGATATTCATTCGCGCCGAGATTCGGATCATCCTCCATCGTCAATATATCATAACCGAACTCCACCCGTAACTCCCTAATTCGTCTGGCATACTCGCTGATGCCGGCAACAGCCGCGAGTTCGGTAGAGTGAATAGGCTGTCCCACATGTTCTTGCATATATGCCAGTAGCCTTGCACGAGCGGATTTATACTCCGGGTAGAGCGCTTTTCCACAGAGGTCAACGAGATGCCGGAGCTGCACAATCAACCGAACCTGTTCTCGCCGTGTTGTGCCTTCACTTTCGGCTTTTCTTAATCGGTCCATGATGCCGTGCATCTCGGATAAGATATTATTCATGTTCATTTTTTCTCGTTGTGGGCCCATAATAATGTGCTTTAATTATCTTTCTTAAGCAATTCTTCTGGATCAACATTCATGGCTGCCGCGAGCACTGCTATGGTACTTAGTCGCACATTTCGCATTCCACGTTCTATCCCTGCTATATATGAACGATTTAGTCCCGTGCGTTCGGCAAGTTCCTTTTGAGTCATATCCAGCGACTTGCGCAGCTTTTGCACGTTGTGTCCCAAAACATGCTTTAAATCATGATAGATCATTGCACATCATGTTTCAGAAAAGTAACAAAAAACCCCGCCAAGTTTCCGGCGGGGTCAACGATCCGGTCATATCTAGCCTAGCGATGTTGCATCTCCATCTGTCTGATCGGTTCATTCTCCTCTGCCAAAGCCAAAATCTCGACGACCGCATCCGCTACTCGTGCTGCCAACATGGGAGGCACAGCATTACCGATCTGGCGTGCTATCTCGATCTTACTACCCCGAAACCGGAAGGTGTCTGGGAAAGATTGGAGCCGTGCCGCCTCGCGATGCGTGATCGGTCTGTGCTGTTCCGGATGTAGGTAACGTCCCTTTTCGGGCTTGAAGAATTCTGTCCTGATCGTGACAGAGGGTTTATCCCGCCATAGCCGTCCGAATAGATCGGTTCCTCCTGTTTTTTTCCGAATCCAGCACTTGGGTGTTAACTCCGGAGCCAAACGCTGTAAATCAAACCGGTTCATTCCCTCTTCGGGAATCGCTCGATATCGCTTCATGCTTAACTCAGTTGGAGATCGACCAAAGTGAAGATCCAGAGGAGGGTCTTCATCTCGAATCTCCGTGCCTTCAGGTGGCGGAAGATCCCCAATCGCGTCTCGAACCGTACGCCAAGTATGAACTCTACCCGTGCTGTTTCTTTCTACTATATCAAATAGTCCTGGTTCTTTGTCAGGATCATAGTGAGTCTGTTTAGGGGGAAAGAAATCTGAAGGATCGGCAAACCGACAACCGATCACAAATGCTCGGAATCGTAATTGCGGGACTCCGTAATCTGCTGCGCAAAGCTTAGCTGCGGTAAGCCTGAAACCCAAGGTTTCCGCTACTTTTTTTATTTCATCATATTCTTTAGATCCTAGTAGTTGAGGAACATTCTCCATAACAAATAGCTTGGCCTCTGATCGCTCAACTACCGTCAAAAACGGGCGCCATAGCTGCTTTCGTGGATCTCCCTTGCGGTTTTTGTTGAGAAGGCTAAAGCCCTGACAAGGAGGACCGCCAATGACCACATCCGCAGTCGGGATTACGACTTTAGGATCATTAAGGAGATCGACGATGTCTCCGACAACACAGTGATTGCCGAAATTAGCATTATATGTGTCTGCTGCAAATTGATTAATGTCATTTGCCCATACAATATCAAAGCGGTGACCGAATTCTGGCGTGAATCCGAGCGTAAATCCTCCTGCGCCTGCGAAGAGATCAATCAGCTTATAGCGACGGTACGTTTTGGAACCTGTGGCAAGGACATGCCCGTTACCATTATTCTGCATAGTTTCACTCCCCTCGAACCTCATTATACTCGGTAGATCTCGCCGTGTAAAGGCCACCCCCCGTTTTGTCCCGCCCGTTTTTTTGTTTTTCTTGTCTAATTGATTATAATTGTCATTTATTCATTCCTATTCCTCCACCGATGGTGGCTGTATCTCATTTTTCCCGATGTAATGGGCAGCCAGCTCTCAAGATCAGCAGGACATAGAGCGCGCTGCCCTCTTGCAATGCGTAGCGCTGCATCCGCCCTTCGTCAGCCTTCTGCCCCCATAGGGCGAACGATCCGGCGTCCGGGCGATCTCCGGCGTGGCTCTTCCTGGCGTTCGAAAGGAAAGGGGCGTCAGGCATGCCTGACGCCCCTTTGATTATGGTGTTTGCGCTGGCGGCGCTCCTGCTGCGGAGTACGCCTCACCATTTTAATCTTCTACTGACACCATCACGTTCGATGCCTTGATCACCGCATACACCTCCTTCCCTTCCCGGAGGCCCAGTCCTTCTGCCGAATGCTTGGTGATCATCGACACCACTTCTTGTCCGCCCGGCAGCTCGATGACGACTTCACTGTTTACCATACCGTGCTCGACTCGCTTAACGGTTCCCTTTAGAACGTTCCGTGCGCTCAGTTTCATCATCACAACTCCTGTCAATCAATAACCCGACGGATAAACAATCGATCGACCGATCTGGTGGCATGTCCCCAAGAGGGGCATCCCTCTGCGAAATACAAGATGCCACCTCCAGAGCCTGTCAGCCGGCCCCGGATCGATTGTGTGGCATACACAGGACGGTTTCTCAAACACCTCCTCATTTGAGTATAAGGCACAACTGTTGGAGAGGTCAAGGGGCAGCGGCTGCTGAGGCCGTTGCGCTATGGGCGCTATCGCCAACAACTACCTTCCGTGGGTAATACCGGACCATGATGCCGCCCTGTCCTCTTGCCGCTGCCCCTTGATCTGGCATCGCCGCGCGTATATAATAAATATGATGAATATTATCAACAATACGCCGATGATGCGATCGTGACGGAGCATCTCGGCGCGGATGAGGAGCATAAGGAGGTGGACCCTATGCGGTTCAAGAAATTCCATGACGGCTATCCGGTACCGGTGCTGGGGTTGGGCACATCGCGCTTTGGCGCCGATCTATCCGAAAAAGCCCAGGATGTGGCCGCTATCCGCAAGGCGATCGAGCTGGGATACACCCACATCGATACGGCCGAGGTGTACGGGGGCGGTGAGAGCGAGCGGGTTATCGGGGAGGCCATCAAAGGCTTCGATCGGAAAAAGCTGTTCATCACCAGCAAGGTGGGCCGCAACCACCTGCGCTATGCTCAGGTGCTGGAGGCGATCGAGGGCAGCCTGGAGCGCCTGGGCACCGATTATCTCGATCTCTACCTGATTCACGCGCCTGATCCGACGGTCCCTCTGGATGAGACGTTCCGCGCGCTGAACGAGCTGGTCGAGCAGGGCAAGACGCGCTACATCGGGGTGAGCAACTTTAATCGGGAGCAGATGGATCATGCGTTTCACCTGACCGAGAGCATCCTGGCGACGAATCAGGTGCATTATAACCTGATGGTGCGCGAGCCTGAGGAGAACGGCGTGCTGACCTACTGCCAGCAGCACGATGTGTTGCTGACCGCCTATTCGCCCGTCAAACGTCTCGACGGCGTTGCGCTGGAAGAGGCGGCGCGTATCGCCAGAGGCTATAGCGCCACGCCCCATCAGGTGGCCCTGGCCTGGCTCATCAGCAAACCCCACGTCATCACCATTGTCCAGTCCACAGATGAGGGGCATATGCGCGAGAATCTGGACGCGCTGGATCTCGAATTGAGCGCCGAGGAGATCCGCCGACTGGATGCGCTGCATGAGGTCGTGACCGCGGGGCGTTGAGCCCGATGATGCCACCTCATGCGCCGATGGGAGATTCCCGGCCGGGCTCGACAGGCCGAATATGGAACGGCTCGATCGACACGAGACACAAAAGGGCCGCTTGAGGCGACATCTACCTCAAGCGGCCCTTTCATGCAGTGGCTTTGATCGACCGGTTGTCCACAACGTCTATTTCGTCTCGAGGGGCGACAGCGTACGGCACATGACGACGTTGGTCACGATATAGCCGGCTCTCTCGTACAAGGCCTGAGCGGAGCGATTGTGACCGAACACGTGCAGGATGATCCGATCCAGCCCCATCTCGCAGACGCGTTCTTCCAGAACCTGCAGGGCGCTCAGGGCGTATCCCTGTCGGCGAAAGGCCTCATACACGACGAGGTCGTATAGATAGGCCGGCCTTCCCGGCCCCTCGGTCCCCTCGGCGAACCAGAGCGCGCCGACCGAGTCGCCATCCTCATTGATGATGGAGCACACATAGTTGCCCGGCGTGGCCGTTCCCTGGGGGAGCAGTTCACGATATGAATGCTCGGCCAGAGCCGGGGCATCGGCGGCGTCCCAGTTGCCGGCGCGCACCTTCTCTCGCGCATAGCTGTCGATGGCCGCCTGCCACCAGGTGGTGAACTCGTCGGCGCTCATGGGCACCAGCCGTACTCTGGGAGACGAAGATCTTTGACGGGTTGTTTTTCTCATACGATCCACACATTACTGGCCGCGCCGGCGCGGCGTTCGGGGTTGAGAGATGGTTCTCGTTCGACGGAGAACGACACACGCAGGCCGGTGTCGATCTGCTCCCACTGTGCGTTTTTGAGGTCGGTCAGATGGAAAAAGTACTCTCTCTCGGTCTCGCTGCGGATGAATCCGTAGCCGTTGCCCTTGAATACCTTGGTGATGACGCCATAGTAGGACGAATCGTCATCGTTTCCTTCACCGTCCCGATCGGGATGGCCGTTACCGTTGGGTTCATTCGTGGTGGACGGCGTCATCGACGCCGTCATCGACGCTGACGATGTATCGCCGGAACTCTCTTGCAGCATGGCGTTACGTTTTTTGCGGCATTCGGGGCAGTAGAAGGGTTGCCCTGTGCGGGGGCGAAAGGTCGTCCACACCAGACGGTTCCCCTCATGCAGGGGCGAACGGCACTCGAGCTGACGGCGTTCCCATTTGAGCTCGATCTGCGGGATGATGTCGTTGAGCCAGATAATGTCGGTGTCGCGCACCTGATGGGTGTTGGCCGGATCGCTGAAATCGGGCGTGCAGCAACCGCGGATGCTGACGATGGCGACACGCTTGCCCAGGCGGCGGACATTTTGCAGCAGGGGCAGATAGTCTCGATCGCCCGCTACCACAATGGCGATGTCGTACGCCGATGGGATGGCGGCATAGTACATCATGGTAGAGGCCAGCGCCACATCGACACACTTTTCCTTGGGCTCGAACTCGGTTTCGGGGTCGCGATCTTTGCGGCGCAAGCGTTGCCCGCGAAAGTCGATGGGATAGAGCTCGACCTCGTAATGAAAATCCTCTTTAAGCATGTCAAAGAAAGCCAGATGGCGCTCGACCATCTCTTCATCACGGAGATCGTAATTAATGGCGTGACTGGCGAACAGACAGGTACGTACAATATCGATCTCGCCAAGGCCCAACTGTTCTTTCATCTGGTCGCCCAGAACTCTGGGCAAGAGTCCATAATCGAGGTGTAGTTCGGGTGTGCCGTAATCGTCGGCCAAACGGGGGGTGCTGAGGTACAACCATGTGCCATCGATAAAGATCATTGCTCGGGTCATGGCTATCTTCTCCGTTCCGAGCCGGGCGCGCCCACGAGCGAGCCCATTCCTAACAATTGCCTGTACATTGATCAACCTTTCACAATTCACTGCACTGAGAGGGCGATCTTTGAGGTCATTTCGAGGCGCTTTTCGCCTGCGAGCCGACATCCAAAATCGATTTCTGAATTGAAATATAGGCTGCTGGGGATTGCCCTCTCGAAACTCAATTCATCCGGGGGATATTATAACACAATTGGTCAAAAATGATGATGCGGCCCAGACAGCCGGCGTCGCCGGGGCCGGAGCCCGAGATGATGCCCTCGATGCGTAGAATATCCGAATGGTGGACGAGGCGGTAGAGCGGCCGAATACCATCTTTTATGAATTCTCCTCGCCGGTCAGCGCCAGTCGAGCCCACACCGGCCGATGATCCGATCCGCCGGAATGACGTAATGGACGGGCCTCCAGCGGTAACAAGTCGCCGCGGCAAAAGATGTGATCCAGCCGTGCCAGTGGGGGGATGCGCGGGTTCACCGGGAAGGTAAACCCCGGGCCGTTGCGACCGCTTTCGACATAGGCGTCGACCATCATTTCCGCCAGGCGCCGGTATTCCTCAAATTGGGCGGTCATGTTCAGATCGCCGGCGACAATGACCGCTCCTCCCTGTTCGGTGCGTACGCGTTCCAGCAGCGCCGTCATATCGACGCTGTGCGGGTGCAGTCGCAAACGCTCTTGTAGCGAAAAGGGCGGCACGGGATGGGCGTTATAGAGCGTGACGCGTGTGCCACTGACGTCCAGCTCGGCGCGTTGATGCCCCAACGGTTCGGGGATCTCGTCGCACTGCCAGAATTCATCGGTCACGATCGGGTAGCGGCTCAGCAGACCCTGCCCCGCGTAGCGATTGGGTTGGGGGTAGAGCGCCTGATGAGGGTAGATGTCGCTCAGCGCGCTGGCCAGATGGGCCGCCGCTTCGGAGCTTAACTCTTGCAGGGCGACGATATCGGCGCCGATTTCGCGAATCAGCGCGGCGCGATGGGGCGCCTCCTCCTCGTGCGGCGCCTGTAGATTGTAGGTCAGCACCGTCAGCGTAGCCCCCCGTGCAGGGCGTTCACCTCCTCCTCGCGGGCGCAAAAGGGCCCCCCACGAAGGGATGAGGGCGATTGCCAGCGGCAACAAAAAGAGCGCCATCGTCCACCGCTCCAGAGCCAGCGCAGGAAGCCACAATACCGGCGCCGGTAAGAACAGCAGCGCCCGGCCGGTGCGCAACACTCCGCGGATCTCGGGTTTGTGGGTCACGTGCGCCGCAACGGTCAGGGCCAGCAGCGTCACAAGATAGAGCCCTGCCAGCAGGGTATAGGCCCTGCTCAACATTATCAATCGGTCAGTCATTACACCATCCGTACACGAGATATGGCCATCCCTGGATGGGTCGAGTATGGTGGACTCGGGCGGCCTATAATCAGTATATGTCATTCCGGGCCTGGCAAAAAGCCCGGCCGTAAGATTTGCGAAAACAACCACCTTCCGAAGGTAGCGAATGCCAATCGTGCGCTTTCCTCGTGAACCATTCGCTCACGGGAGAGACCCTTCGGAAGGTGGTGCCAGACCGGGGGCTGTGGCAAAAAAAGGGGCGGGCCACGATCAGCGATCGCGGCCCGCCCTCTGAACTACATATCGATACGCTATCGATAAAAACGCAGGGCCTCAAGTGACCTCCATCACACCTTCATCGCACCTACTCGTTCGTTTCGGTTGACTCACTTTCACCCTCGGGTTTCCCCTCGGACTACTTGCTTGCCAGCTTCCCGACAGTGGTGGTGCCACCATCTTTTCACTGACTCATGGTTTTCTACCGATCTCCCGATAGATCCCCACTTGTCTTCCTAGTCCTACCGAACAGGCGCTCCAGTGCGACGTCAATCTCTCAAGACCCTGCAACCGTATGATAACATAATGGCCCCGATATGTCAACCCCTTTTGAGGCCAATTTCATAGATTATCGGATGAATTTATAAAGATAATGTTCATAATGCGCCGAGTTCGGCCGAGGCTGTACAAATCACCTCCCGAAGGTGGCCAGTGCCAATTGCGGCGGAGATCTTTAGAAGGGGGTTATCTGTTACGGAGGTATAAAAAGGGAGCGAGCCGTGCACAGCGGCTCGCTCCGGATACGACAGTCGGTACACCAATAAGAGAGATGTAGAGTCTCAAGTGACCTTCATTACACCTTCGTCGCACCCACTCGTTCGTTTCGGTTGACTCGCTTTCATCCTCGGGTTTCCCCTCGGACGAGTCGCTTGCCAGCTTCCCGACAGTGGTGGTGCCACTATCTTTTCACTGACTCATGGTTTTCTACCGATCTCCCGATAGATCCCCACTTGTCTTCCTAGTCCTGCCGAACAGGTACTCTGGCGTAACGTTAACCCCTCGAGACTCTACACTAACATAGTATCATGAATCCTCTGATATGTCAACCATTTTTCGAGGCAGGTTTTCATGTATCCGCGCGGTCGAATCGCATACAGCGCGCCAAAGGAAAGAGCCCGGGCTGATCGGGCCATGCCGCGCAACCTCCCGCTGAGGATAGCATCGTGAGGCGGAACGTGTTACCATAATGGCAAGATCGAGTGCGTGGTTCGGCGGGTACTTTGGGCAGATGGGGGCCTGCCGGTTGAGGAGTTTAGATGGTTGAGCAATACGATCTTTTGATTGTCGGGGCGGGGCCGGCGGGCCTCGCCGCCGCCATGTATGCCGCCCGTATCGGCCGGCGCGTCGCCCTGGTGGAGAAGGATCGCATCGGCGGCGATTGTACCTGGTCATTATGTATCCCCTTTCGTACCCTGATCAAAGCGGCGCGAGTCGCCCACCAGATCCGTGTCGCCGGGCAATATGGCATTACCGTCGATCAAACGCGGCCGGTCACCGTACCGGCTTCCGCCGGCGCCACCATATCATCACCGGACGATGCGGACGACGCGTCGGCCAGCGTGACGGCGAATCTGCAGGCTGTATTCGGACGTATGCGGGCAGTCGTTGCCGATATCGCCTTTCGTGAGGAATCGCCCTCCGCGCTTCGTCGACAGGGCATCCAGTTGTACCTGGGGCGGGCGCGCTTTGTGAACCCCTATACCATCCGCGTCGGCGATGTGGAACTTGCGGGCCGGCGCATTCTGCTTACGACCGGGGCGCGTCCCTTTGTCCCATCCATCCCGGGCCTGCGCCAGGTGCGCCATTACACCTATCAGACGCTGTGGGACATGCCTGCCCTTCCGAAACACTTGCTGGTACTGGGCGCCGGCCCCACCGGTTGCGAGATGGCTCAGGCGTTTCGTCGGCTGGGCGCCGAGGTGACTCTGGTGGAGGCGCGGGAGCGTTTGCTGTCTCATGACGAGCCCGATGCCGCGGCCCTCATCGCCGATGTGCTGGCCGCAGAGGGCGTCGATGTGCGCCTGAATCATTCCGTACGCCGTGTATGGCAGGATGGCGAAACCATTCATCTGGCGTCGGATGACGACGAGATTGCAGGCGATGCCCTGCTGGTTACTACGGGACGTGTACCACAGATCACCGGTCTGGGGCTGGAGGTGGCCGGCGTGGAGTATGGGCGAAACGGCATCCAGGTCGACCGATATCTGCGAACCACCCGTCCGCATATCCTGGCGGCGGGCGATTGCACCGGCGGCTATCATCTCATCCACTATGCCGCCTGGCAGGGGCTGACGGCGGCGCGCAACGCGCTGCTCCCCTGGGCCACTCAGGGCCACACCGATGTGGTGCCCTGGACGACCTTTACCGACCCCGAAGTGGCCCATGTGGGCTTGACCGAGGCGCAGGCCCGCGAGATATATGGCGACCGCATATCGACCACAACCTGGCCCATCAGCCGAATCGACCGCGCTCTGGCCGAGG
This sequence comes from Anaerolineae bacterium, assembly GCA_050942995.1. Taxonomy (GTDB): domain Bacteria; phylum Chloroflexota; class Anaerolineae; order UBA1429; family UBA1429; genus JBMNOI01. The sequence goes on along the minus strand of JBMNOI010000001.1, from coordinate 10,490 downwards.
GCGATACCACCGGGTTCGTCAAACTGGTCTATCGCCGGGGGCGCATCCGCTCCGGGCGGCTCCTGGGCGTGACCATCGTGGCCGGCTCGGCGGGCGAGATGATTCACGAGTGGGTGCTGGCTTTGCAGGGACACATCAAGCTCTCGCAGCTTATCCGCTCCATGCATGTGTACCCTACCTACACCCAGGGAAATGTCGAGATTGCCGACAGCGTCCTGTCGGAGCGCCTCATCGCCGGGCAGATCGATCGGATGGCCGGGCGTCTGGATCATATGGCCGCCCGTCTGGCCCACCTGTTGCGTTGATCTGGCCGTCAGGATGTGAGATCGAGATACCAGAGGAGCATGGCCTCGTGCGCTGCATCGGGATGAGCGGCGTAACCGTACCGGTGGATGGCGCCCAGTTCGCAGCCCATCCGCCGATAAAAGCGGCAGGCGCCCACGTTCACGTTCTGTGTCTCGATCTTGAGCTGACGACAACTTCGGGCCCGAGCCCAGTCGACTGCGCGGGCAAACAGACGTCGGCCGAGACCACGTCCTCGCGCATCGGGATGCACGCGGATATCCCATAGCACGGCCAGGTCGCGACGCGCCTCCAGCATGTTCACGCCGGGGGTGTCATAGGCCACGGCTGCGGCGCCCAGCGGAGAATGGGCGCCGTTCAGCGCCAGGAAAAAGACCCATCGACGGGTGTCGAACTGCTTCGGCCAGTCGATAGGGGATTCATCGGCATCATAATCTTTGACGTAGGGCGGGGTGACGGCCTCTTCGATCAGGCGCAACCCGCCCATCCCGCCCTCTACCGGTTCAACGCGCAACAACGAGCGCACGGTGAAGCGAATGGGGATGCGGGCATAGCGATCCAGATCATCTGCACCGATCTCGACGATGCGGACGGGGCTGAGGTCACTGTCGGTGTTCATGGTCTACCTTTCCGGCCATGGTAGAACACGCGCCGAATGAAATCGCGTTCGGGCACGTCGCGGTTGTCGAGGGCGCGCAATAGCGGGGCGTCGTCATAGGGCGTGGCGCGACGCTCGATATGGCATCGCCCCTGCGCAAAGGTGGCCAGCACCCAACGCGCGCTGGGGTGGGGGCCACATCCCAGAGAGCCGGGATTTATATATCGCGCCCGGCCGGTGTGATCCATCGGCTCGTGGTCGTGTCCGAAAAATACTACCGTAACGTCGTCCTCGAACAAAAAGAGGCGATCGAGATCCGCCGAAGAGGAGTGGCGAACCGGCGCGTGCCAGTCGCCGGATTCGGTTAATCCATAGTGAACGAACACCGCAGATACGCCCTCGATTTCGCGGCGAATCATGCGCGGCCAGCGGGCCACCCATCCACGCAGTTCCGGATCGACCTGGCGATGGACCCAACGCTGATGCGCCCATTCGCCCTCGCTCATCCCGTCAGGACGCCCTGTATCGATCGATGACCGGGCCAGCCAATCGTCATGATTGCCCTGTATGGTCCATAGATCGGGGACGGCGCGCAAGAGACGCAGCGTCTCCTCGGGGTAGGGGCCGATGCCGACGGCATCGCCCAGATGGACAATGGCATCACACCCCTCGCGATGGATATCGTCCAGCGCCGCTTGCAAGGCCGGTAGATTGGCGTGAACGTCGGTCATCACCGCCACGCGAATCGCCCTCATGATGTCACCCTTTTGGCCATAAAGATGTCGGGTTTGCCCGGCCCGTTCGCGTCGGGCAACACCCCGACGATGACGAATCCCAATCGCCGATAAAAGATATAGGGGTGGCCGCGCAGGTTACGGATGGCGGCCACTTCTCGCTCCAGCGCCTGCACCAGGGCTCGGCCGACGCCCCGACGGCGATGGGACGGATGCACGATCAGGGGATGCAGCTCCCAGACGTGGCCGTCGTATTGTGAGATGCCCCCGATCCAGCCCAGCACGACGCCAGACTCGTCCTCGGCCAGCAGGCTGAGGCGATCCCCCGCCAGAGAGGCTTTCACCTCCTGCAGGGCGGCCCGCCGATCGGGCCAGCCGGCCTCGGGCGGGTCGAATCCCTCTTGCAGAAGGGTGGCGATCTGTTCTATCGCCGAGTCGTCGTCCGGCGTCAGCGGGCGAATACGCATGGGCCTCAGTCCAGCTCGCTGACCTGATACTCGGCGGCGGCCAGCCAATCCGGGTTGATCTCGACGCCCCATCCGGGATCAGAAGGAACCTGCACCAATCCATCGCGCACCGTCAGCGCGGGCGTAAAGAGGTTTTCGGTCCACGGCGTGGGCTCGATCGAGTACTCGAAATGCGGGCCGGCGTTGGGGATGGCGGCCAGCATATGCAGGGTGAATACCGTAACGAGAGAAAGGTTGGCCGAATGGGGCACCACCGGCATACCGGCCTGTTCGGCCATGCGGGCCACGCGCAGCGCCCGGGTCAAGCCGCCCACATAGCAGATATCAGGCTGGGCGATATCCACGGCGTGCATCCAGGTTATGCGTTCCCACTGGTTCAGGTCATAGTCCTGTTCGCCACCGGCCACAGGCACATCCAGAAAACGCGTGACCTCGGCCGTCCAATCCAGCCTCCAGTAGGGGCAGGGCTCTTCAAAGTGGCTGACGCGATGCTCACGAAGCAGCGCGCCCACTTCCAGCGCCTTGACCGGGGTGTAGCAGCTATTCCCGTCTACCTTGAGGTCCACATCGTCGCCCAATGCGCGGCGCACGATGGGCACCAGCGCCTCGGTACGGCCGGGCCACTGATCCTGATCGTGGCCGCGCACCTTGCCCACGCGAATCTTGAAGGCGCGAAAACCGAATTTGTCGCGCAAGCGCACCAACCGCTCGGCCTCATCCTCCGGCGTAATGTCACGGCGCATGGATGATCCGTAGGGGACCAGTTCGCGCGGCTCTCCGCCGAGCAACCGGCAGACCGGCTTGTTTTCCAGCTTGCCGCGCAGATCCCACAGCGCGGTATCCACGCCGGTGAGGGCACGGCAGACATAGCTGCCGGGAAATTTATAGGTGTGCTCGATGACACCGTCTACCAGGCTATCGAGGTCGAGGGCATCCTTGCCCAGGGCATAGGGCGCCACCTGACGATGCAAGACCGTCGCCGAAATATCGGCCTCGAACGGCGAGATCTGCCCGATGCCTGTGGCGCCGTCATCGGTCGTCACCCGGACGATGCTCAACGGACCGTGGGTAAAGGTTTCCAGTTTCTTGATGATCATGGCGTCCCCTCCGACGGGTATGCAGATGATTCAGCCGGTGGTCATTACGATGCATGTTACCACAGGGCCCGATGCGGCGCTACTGTTCGAGAAGGGTCACCCGCCCCAGGGTGGCGCTGCGTTTCATCGAGGGCAAAAGGCCGTACCGTACTCGCATAAAGGCCCCGGCTGTATCGTCGTGCACCGATATGCGCAGGGTATAGCGATCCGGGGGGAGATCGTCGGGGGCCGTCAGGCGGTACATGCCCGTCAGAGGCTCTCCGCCGGCCAGGGTACAGGTGCTTTTTGCCGGCCCCGCCAGGGGGTAGGTCGCGGTGTGGCGTACGACGCCGCCCGAATCGACCCAATTCACGGCCAGCGTGAACTCGCCTGCAAGATCCTCGTCGGCGAGCCAGTGTAGCCGCATGTCGGTGCTTTGCCCCGGCGCCATCTCACCGACGCCAATCCGGCTGCCCACCAGTCGGAGCGCGCCAAAGCGTGGGGCCGGTTGATGGGCCACGGTTCCCTCGACAAATTCGGTCGCCATCTCCTCAGGAACGGGCCAGAGGCTCTCACGAGTGCGCTCGATCGTCACCGTGCCCAGGGGGAACGCATCGCTCTCTTGTCCATCGGGCCATCGGGCGACCAAGGGGCGGCCGTCGTTCTCGTGGTAGAGCACCATCTCCAGGCGGTAGAGGCCGGGGGGCGCTCCGATCGGGATGCGCAGATCGGCATCGTGATACATGACGGTATTCACCGGCCATGTATCGGTGGGCCAGTAGTAGAGGGGCCGGCGGTCGCGCTGGGTCCAACTGATCCCCTGCTCGTCGATCAAGCGTAACGAAACCTTGAGCGGCGGCAATCTATCCGGCACATGCCAGGTCAGGCGCACCCGCAACAGAGCGCCGCCGGGGACGGCCGGCTCCGTCTGGTCGCCGGCGACCAGGGCATCGGGCCGCAGGCTTGCCGTGTGGCCGTCGGCCGTCAGATACTCGACGGTATAGTGCAGCAGGTCGAGTCGTTCATCATAGCGTGCCCATGGTGTGGCCCCCTCTGGCGGCGCGGCCTTTTCCGGCGGATCGGTGAGGTAGGCGGTCACCGTGACCCCCGAACCGTAACTGGGGAAATAGATGCGCTCCAGAGGCAGTAGATGACCGTCGAGCCATTGGGTGATCTGATTCTCCGGGTCGGAGAAGAAGGTGCGACAATGCACCAGCCAGATTCGATCATAGTGCCGGGCGACGGAGGCCAGTTCACGCTCCAGTTCCTCACTATCGGGGATAGTTAGCGGGGGCTGAGGGAGCGGGATGATGTCCAGTTGTCCCCGGTAATAGTGCCGGAAGGCAAAGATGTTCTCCGGCGCCGTGAGGAGGATCACGTCGCCGGGGCGCTCGTTCGCCATGACGTAAAGGGCAGACGAGCGGTGATCTTCTTTGGCCTCATAGTGCTCGTGGGTGAAATAGCGGGCGGTAGAGTAGCCCATCCCGGCCACCAGCACGGCGATCAACAGGCCGGCGACCCATCGACGCCGGGACCAGAGGGCGTCGAGGCCCAGGCTCATACCCAGATAGAACGCCGGGCTGGACATGATGATATAGCGACTGCCCATATAGACGGGGGCGTAATGCGAGTAGAGCCAGAACGCCAGAATAGGCACGAGGAAATAGCCAGGCAGCAACATCATGGCCGCCCCGCGGGCCGCCCGGATGGATTGCCGGTGGCGCTCCTCTCGATGGGGATGGCGCCATGCCCACCATAGACCGAGGCCGAACAGGGCGAGAAAGATCAACTCTAGCGGCCACATATTTCGAAAAGATACCGTGAGCCCCAGGCTGAACGCATTCAGAGCATCGATCAACATGTCGTGAAGGGGCACATAGACACGTCCGGCGGCATGGGAGCGGATCAAGCGCGCTATGTGGTTGCCGACAAAGCCCGTCGCCGACAGAAGAATGACGGCCGCCGGCAACCCTCCCCGCAGCACACGGGGATGTTCGGCCATCCAACGCCGGAGCGTCGGGCGCTCTGTGGGGCTCGATGTCGAACTTGTCGACAGCTCGGCGCGGTGCTGACGCCATAGAAAGACGGCCATCATCGCCTGCACCGCCAGAATCAGGACGGCGAAATAGTGTGTGGCCAGCGCTGCGGCGGCGGTGATGCCGAATCCCAGCCCGGAGAGCCTCCGGTTGGGGCCCTGGAAGGTGCGCCAGAGCAGATAGGTGGCGGCCAGTCCCAGCGCCGTCACCATGGTATACATGCGTGCTTCCTGGGCGTACCAGAGGTAGAACGGCGAGATCGCCCCCCATAGCGCGGCCAGCAGACCCACGCGCCGGTTGCGCAATCGCGAGCCCATGGCATAGAGTAGCGGCACCAGGGCGGTAGCGAATAGCACCGAGGGGAACCGCAGGGCCAGATCGCGCTCGCCCATGAGCCGTATGACGCCGTGGAGCAGCAGGAAATAGAGCGGCGGATGCTGATCGACGGTGAGGGTTTCGCCGATATCGATGCGGTTGCTCAGGATATAGGGTATGCTCTGCCGGGCGCGGAACAGGCTCAGGCTCTCATCCCACCAGATGCCTCTGGCCTCGATATCGATCATCCGCAGACCAAAGGCCAGCAGCGTCAAGACGATGACCGCCCGGCGAAAGGAGGCGCGAGGCGGGCTATCAACGAGTTGCGTCATCGGATACGATCCCCTGGGAGCTTATGTGGAACGGGCCGATGATGGCGGCGTCGGCCGTTGCCTGAGAGGCGGCGTGATCGGAGGTTACCGGCAACCGCCGATCGGCCTCGTCGTAGAACCCCACCAGCAGGCGAAATATAGAATCGGGCATGATGCGGATATCGTCCAGCGAGATCGTGCGTTCATCGCGTATCCGGTCGCCGGGTTGCCAGTAGGTGGTGGGGAAACTGTTCCCCATGGGCTGGCCGTCGGCCTGAGCCAGGACCGCGCCCGATTCGTCCACCAGATGGACGAACACCGTATAGGGATGGTTCAGGGGCGCCAGACACTCCCAATACAGCGTGAGGCCAAGCCCGTCGCTGCCCGCATCGGGCACCAGATCGTAGCCGGTGAGAATGACCCGATCGTCGAATTGTACCGCCAGAGGGTGCGCCGGCTTGTGGCGGATCGGCGCGGCGGCAGCAATGCGCACCCGGGTGATATGGGTGGCCGGGGAAAGGTCGCGCCCCAGATAATCCCGGGGCGGGAGCAGATTGTCGTGCACGTCCTGATATAGCCCCACCCGCAGAGCCGCCGCGATGGGACCTTCTACCTGATCGCTAACCGGCACGAAATAGTCATCGACCAGCACCTCGCCGGGCTTCCAGCGACTGGTGGGATAGAGCCCCATCCCGGGGTGTGTATCCAATCCGCCGACGCGTCTTTCGTCGGGGTTTACCAGTTGAATGCCCAGAACATAGTTCTGTTCCGGGGGCGTATGGGCCTGCCAGTAGAGGCGCAGGTGGAGTTCGTCGCCGGGGAACAGCTCGGGAGTGAGGATCTCGTAGCCTCGCAGAGTAATCAGATCGTTGCCGCCCGAATCGTAATAGGTGATCTCGACGGGATGCATCGATTCCGGCAGATCGGCCGGGGCGATGCGTGGCGGCGGGTTATAAGCCGGGGCGATATAGGCGTAGGGCATAATCAGCGCGACGACACCCAGCCCCACGCTCATGATCGCCACACCGATGCCGCGCCGGCCGTCGGGCAATGGGGCGAGCAGCCCCATTGCCAGCAACGACGACAGCGCGCTGATCCCCGGGAAGGCCAGTCGTCCCTGGGTGTGCCCGGCCGAGCGGATAAAGTAGAGATTCATGCCCAGCACCAGGGCCGCCCATATTGCGACAAGGACGACACCGGGAAGATACTCTCCGGCAGGCTTTTTTATCCGACGCGCGCCCCGAACGATCAGTCCCAGCACGCCCAGGAGCATAATGACACGAACCAGCACATAGAACCACTCGCCGGCCAGTATGTTCAGCCAGCCAAAGACGCCCCAATAAGAGGGCAATGCGCCCAGAGCAATCGTCAGCGTCTTGCGGATCGACATCGGGGTGTCGTAGCCCATGCTGAATACGCTGTGATAGGCGTTCAGGGCGAGGGGATCCTGATACTGCAGTGTGTTGCGCAGGTACCACCAGCCGCCGGTGACCAGGGTTGCGACGGTCGCCAGCAGCACGGGGTGTATCAGATCGGGCCAGACGCGCCGATCGGGTTTTTGGATATAGACCAGGCCATAGGCCGCCGGCGCCAGCGCCGCTGCAGCCAGGCCGCTGAGCTTTGACAGGGTGGCGAGCCCTACCACAACACCCAGCAGCAGAGGGGTTCGGACATTGTGGCGATTCCCGGTTACCACGCTCATCGCCACATAGAGAGCCAAAGTGGAGAAAAAGGTCACGGTGGCGTCATTGTTGATACTGGCGCCGATAAAGAGGAACTGGGGAGTGAACGCCGTCACGGCCGCGGCGCCCAGCGCAATGCGTCGATCTCTCGGAACGGCACGCCGCGCGATAAGATAGGTGAGCAGCACGGTCCCCGCCGACAGGACCAGTGAAAGGCCGCGTAAGCGACGCACCGAACGCGTCAGCATGGTCAGGGTGGGAGAATCCTCGGATGGATGGAGTGTGGCGTTTCGATTTCCTCTGGCTTTTGGATAGCCCACTGCCGCGAACGCATTACGCGGATAGAGGGCGTTGACGTCGTCCCCGTCGAGTCCCTCCGGCATCAGCAAGGCGCCCATCAGGTAATAGAGCGGTGGCTGATGCAACTCTCCATAGCCCCATCCCTTGCCCGAAGGAGCCGGGGGGGGCAATTGCTTGTGTTCTGTGATATACTGAGAATAGAGATAGTGGTCCGGCTCGTCCGGTGTCTCGAATATCGGTGTGGTATGCTGATAGATCATACCGAGGGCCACGAAAGCGGCCAGGATGAGTGCGATGGTGCTATGTTGCCGCAAGCTCTTTCCGAGGCCAGAGTCCATCGTATCTCCTGCATTTTGTAGGTTTGGTATAGCCGGCGCGTGCTGAGCTCGCATCATCCCGACACCCCGCACCTCATTCTACTATCGGACAGGTACAGGTTCAAATCAGGCGCCGGAGCAGGCGCATCAACGCCTGAATCTTTTTCGAGGGGGGATATGACACACGTTTTATATACAGTGGGCTATCAGGGGATCACGATCGACGACATGATCGATCTGTTGCGTGAGAATGGTGTGCAGCGCGTCATCGACGTGCGTGAGGCGCCGATCAGCCACAAGCCCGGCTTTTCCAAACGGCGCCTGAGCGAGAGCCTCGAGGCGGCCGGCATCGCCTACGATAATCGCCGAATCCTGGGCACTCCTCGCTGGGTTCGTGAACGCCAGCGGGCCGGCGCCGATGCAGAGTGGGTTGCACAGGTCTATAACGAGCATCTGGACAGCGTCCCCGATGCGATGGACGAGCTGGCCGATGATGTTACCCGTGAGACCTGTTGTCTGCTCTGCTTCGAGGCCGACCCGGAGCGCTGCCACCGGCGGCTGATCGTGGCGCGGCTGAACACCATGCCGGTTGCTCAGAGCCTTACGGTGCACCATTTGCGTGCGGCACCCGAGCGTGTTTGATGAACGAGCGGCTCCACATGACCCCGGGAGGCCATATATCGGACATTCCGGGTGAGCCTAAAGATTGTGTTTGTTTATATGGTTGTGGAGGTGTAGCCTCCACAACCATATAAACATCCGGTTTTCGAACGCGACTTATCGCTCTGTGCCGGAGGGCATCTCTCGCCGCAGCAGAGCAAAGGCAATGCCCCGCCCTTGGGGCAGGCGGCGGCTCAGGTGGATCCACAGCAGAGCCAGCGGCTCCAGAGTGCGCGCTTCGGTCAACGGGCCGGCATCGATGGCATCCAGACCGATGTCTTCGGCCAGCCGCATGACGATGGCGCGGGCCTCATGGTCGTTGCCGCACACAAAGGTGCAGGCCGTCTGGTCGCCAAAGCGCGGTTGGGGCAGCGTCTCGAAGCCCATCGCGTTGAGCGCCTTGACCACGCGGGCGCCCTGTGCCCAGCTCGCGATCTGTTCGGCCGCCGAGATGGTGCGGCCCACGGAGAGCATCTCGCCGCCTTCGGCGATGGGGTTGGTGCAGTCGATGAGGATCTTGCCGCGCAGATCTCCGGCGGCCACGACGGCCTCGGCGGCGGCAAAAAAGGGAGTGGCCAGCAATATCACATCGCCATGAGCGCCCGCGTCGGCATAAGAACCGGATCGCATGCGGGGACCGCCGCGAGCGGCGATCTGTTCCACGATATTGCGCGCCTGCTGCGGCTCGCGCGATCCCAGCAGCAGATCGTGCCCCGCTCTGGCCCATAGCTCGGCCAGCGTGCTGCCCATATGTCCCGTGCCGATGACGCCGATGCGCATCCGATCATCCGATCTGTTCATCACGCCTCCTTGGAGAATCACCCGTCCACCGATTCGGTCGGCGGCTGCGTGATCGGGAGAGACGTTGAGGAGATGTGGCGATCACTCACCGTTATGATAGCGGGGCGAGAAGAGGGCGTCAACCACGAACGGCCCGGGGCGTGTTTGAGAAGCAAGCTGCTGCGCGTGGGCACGGCAAACGAGCCTGAGCAAACCTATCACCTGTAAAAGACACATCCGGCGCGGATAAAATCCGCACCGGATGCACAATGTTCTGCCTGTGGACGGAGCCGCTACGATCGATCCTCTTCCAGATTGCGCCGGATGGCCCGCAGCTCGCTCAGTATCTCGTCGAGCACAGCGCTCCCGGCGCCGGAGGGGGATGTAACCGCTTCGGGCAATTCCTCCGCGCCGATGGCGGCGCCGGTGCGCGCGCGATAGCGGCGTAGAGCGGCCAAAAGCTCGGCCTCGACCGACTCGAAATCGGCCAGACCCACCAGATGCGCCTCCGATCCGGTCTGCTGGCTGTAGCCGGCGGTGTGGACGTCGATGGACGCCAGACCCAGCATACGATCCAGCGGGCCGCGCTTGACCTCGACATTGGTGACCGTGCGATAGGGCACCGTCTGCACCGTGCGCGTCCAGATCCCCTTGCGCACGATGACCTCCTCATCGGTCAACTCGTACGAGAGCGAGCGGTAATACATAGGGATGAGGATGGCGGCAATGGCCACGACCACCATGTGTGCCAGCAGGTAAAAGACGACGAACGGCCAGCCCACGCCCGGGGCGAACCCGATGAGCACCCAGGGCAGAGTAAAGACCAGCACCAGGGCGAGCCAGCCAAAATACTTGGCGATGAGATTCTTGTTCGGCCGGATGGTTCGAATGGTCACCGTGCACCTCCCTTT
>JBMNOI010000090.1:0-15650 GCA_050942995.1 Anaerolineae bacterium | reverse complement strand
TCTATAGCAATGTAGCCGATATCGCCGCCGCCGCCAAAGCCTATGCGGACGACGATCCACAGGTACAGGCTGTTATGGCCGACATCAGGAACAGCGTCGCCGAGGTGACCGTAGCCGATGATTATGTCATGATGGCTGCCAAGCTCGAGCTGGCCCTCAAGGACTTTTGGGAGACCAACCGCCTCTCCTGCATGGGCGTGCAGTGCTGGCCCACCATCCGCTCTCTCATCGGCATCTCGGTATGCGCCACCTACGGCCGCCTGACCGATCAGGGGATGCTCACCGCCTGCGAGAACGATCTCCTGGGCGGTCTGTCGATGATGTGTAACTATTACGCCGCGCTGGGCAAGATCGCCCCGCACTTTATCGACTGGACCATTCAGCATCGCGAGAATCCCAACTGGCTGCTGGCCTGGCATTGTGGAAATGCCCCCGTCAGCCTGGCCGCCGATCCCAACAAGACGGCCCTTCGCGCACGGCAAAACATGTCGGGCGAGCTGGAGATTCAGGAGAACGATCCCAGCGCCGGCCTGTTCCAGTTTCAAGTCAAGCCGGGCGAGGTCACCTTCTGCCGTTTGGCCGAGTACGACAACGAGTGGAAGATGCTCATCGCCAAGGGAGAGATCATCCCCTCTGATGAGACTCTGGCCGGCACATGGTCCTGGGTGCAGGTCAACAATCATGCCAGATTGTACCGAACCCTGGTAGAGGAAGGCTTTATCCATCACGCCAGCATGATCCACGGCGATCAGACCAAAGCCCTGGAGCTGGCCTGCAAGTATCTGGACATCAAACCCATCATCATAGAATGAGAGCGAGGACGAGACCGATCATGACCGCTAATCTGCACATTGTAGGCGTCGGCATAGCGACGGTGGATGTATTGGCTCGAATGTTTGACATGCCCACCTGGGAACAAGGCACCCGCCTCAGCGCCTTCGGCATTGACGGCGGAGGCCCCGTCGCCACCGCGCTGGTGGCCGCATCGCGCCTCGGCGCCCGCGTAGGCTATATCGGTACCGCCGGTAACGATCGCCTGGGCGACCTCAAGATGCAAACCCTGCGCGAGAACAACGTGGATCTCAGCCGCATGGTCATTCGTGACACACCCGAAACCCAGATCGTATTGGTCTGTGTGAACGAAGAGGATGGCGAGCGGGTATTTTGCGGGCTCAGACGCTTTGGCGACGAGCAACTCCAGCCCGATGAACTGGATTATGAATACATCACCTCCGCCCCATATCTGCATCTGGACGGCGGCCATCCCAAAGCCACGCTACAGGCCGCCAAGTGGATGCGCGAGGCCGGTAAAACGGTGGTGCTCGATGGATCCAAGACCAATCGCCCCGTCGCGCCTCACTTTCACGAACTGATCAAATACGTGGACGTGTTGATCTGCGGCGAGGGCTTTGCCGCCAATCTCACCGGCTGCAAGGGAGATATCTGGGAGGTCGGCGAGGCCGTGCTCGAGCTGGGCCCGCGTATCGTCGTTCAGACCGAGGGCGCCGACGGGAGCTATACATCCACGGCAGATGAGCGGATCCATGTGCCCAGCTTTGAGGTATCTGTGGTCGATACCACCGGCTGCGGCGACGTCTTTCACGGCGCCTATATCGTCGGTATGTTGAACGGCTGGAACTTGACCGAGATCGCCCAGTTCTCGACGGCCGTATCGGCGATCAAATGCACCAAACTCGGCGGGCGCGCGGGGATCCCCACATTCGATGAGGCTCTGGCGTTCCTTGCCGAGCGCGGCATACACCTGAAGCAAGGAGACTACTAAGATGCCATTGGTATCGGCAAGGGAAGAGATCAAGAAAGCGCAGGCCGGTAAATACGCCCTACCCTGTTTCGACACCTTTGAGATGCTCGGCACCGAGGGCATGTTTGCCGCTATCGAAGAGAAAAAGGCGCCGGCGTTTGTCGCCGTGTACACGCGGCTCATGGATAGCCCTAACGCCAGGGCGTTCGTAGATCTGATTCGCGCCATGGCGCAGAACTCGACGATGCCTGTCTCGTTGATTCTCGACCATGGCGGCAGCTACGAGCACTGCATCAAGGCCCTTACCCTGGGCTTTACCGACATCATGTTCGACGGCTCCCAGTTGCCCATCGAAGAGAACATCGAGATCACCCGCATGCTGGTCAAAGCGGCGCACACGGTCGGCGCCTGCGTCGAGGCCGAGCTGGGCCATGTGGGCACCGGCGCCGACTATGACAGCTTTGGCGGCCAGGGCAAGGGCTTTACCGACCCGGCGGCGGCGGAGCGTTTCGTCGCCGAGACGAACGTCGATATGCTGGCCGTCGCCATCGGCACCGCCCACGGCATGTACAAGGGCGAGCCGAAAATCGATCTTGATCTGCTGGCCGAGATCAGAAAGCGCGTCGATGTTCCCCTCGTGCTGCACGGCGGATCGGGCCTGAGCGAGGAGCAGTTCCGTGGAGCCATCGAGGCGGGCATCTCCAAGATCAATATCTTTACCGATCTGGCGATGGAATCGGGCAAGCGCATGGTCGAGGTAGCCAATGGGGAGAACGCCAGCTACTTTACCATGACCGGCGCCGTGCGCGACGCCTTCCGGGATCGCTGCGGTTACTATCTGGATCTGTTCGGCGCCACCGGCAAGGCCGACTGCTGCTGTTAATTACCCTCCACGTTAAGAGCCGCCCGGAGAGACGTTCTGGAGCATTCGTTCCAGAGTGCCTCATCGGGCGGCTCGTTTTTCCTTCCTATGTCTCATCCCATCGAAATACCAGACCCAGCATCTCTTCATCGCCGGCGAGCAACGCGCGGTACGCTTCGGGAGCCTGAGTGTATGGCAGCCGGTGCGTGATGAGCGGCTCGACGACGACCTGCTCCGTCGCCATCATGCCCAGCGCCCGCCGCATGTTGGGCACTCCGCCCCAGGCACAGGGGAACTCGAACCGCAACTGCTTCCAGTGCGCCGTACGAAAGCTGAAGGACAGATCGTACGGATAATGGCCCTGCACGCAAACGACACCATGTGCGCGAGGCAGCGCCAGCGCTGCATCAAATACCCGGCTCACGCCACTGGTCTCCACCAGCACATCGGCCCCATCGGGCCAATCCTGCCGCAGCCATGCGTCGAACGACTCGATATCGCCGCAAAAACCCCCATCTGCGCTGTAGCGAGAGGCCAGATTCACACGCAGTGCCCGCAGATCGCCGGCCCGCACAACATTCCCGCCGCTGCGCCATACCTGCGCGGCAAACTGGCCGATGAGGCCCAGTCCCGTCACCGCCACGCGCTGCTCTGCAAGGTGGCCACATTTCTGATAGCCCAGCAGCGCCACCGCCACCATGATCGTGCACACCGCGGCCTCGTCCGAAACCCCGTCGGGCACTCGCACACAGGCGTCGGCCGGCGCCACCAACGCCCCCGCATGGGCCATGCCGGAGCCGCTGTAGTAACCGGCCGGGAGACGGGCCTGCGAAGTGACCACCCGGTCGCCGATCACCAAATCGGTGATCGGAAGATCGCCCGATCGCCGATCGCCTACCTCATCGCCCACCTCTTCCACGATCCCTACCTGCTGGTAACCCATCACGCAGGGGTAGCCCTGATTGGGAAATGTGCCCCGTAACACCATCAGCTCGGTTCCCGCGCTCACCGCCGTGACGCGGCTGCGCACACGCACATCACCCGGCCCCACAGGGGGCAGGTCGATATCGCGCACCTCGACCTGTTCGGGGGCGGGAAAAACCACAGCGGGCACACGCCGGTTCGTCATCTCGCACCTCCTGGGATAAAAGCGGTGTGGCCATATCGCCAGCATAGCGTTGGGTCGGGTCTCCGTCAACGGTGGGCGGCGATCACGCACAACCGCCTGCCGTTGATACCTCATTGACACCCCCCCCGCGCCGGCTATAGTCCGATCAGTGATCGAGACCAGAACTGTGCAACGGAGGCTCTCATGGCAAAACCCTGGTGGCGTGGGCACCTGATGCGGATCTATCATCCCAATGTGCGCGAATTCGAACAGGCCGATCTGGATGTCCCACAGTTCATCGCCGATTGTCAGGCCACTCAGGCCGATTCCATCGTCGTGAGCGCCGGCGGCATCTATGCCTTTTATCCCGGCGAGGTGCCCTATCATTACGTCAGCCCCATCATCGGAGAGCGCGACCTGCTGGGCGAGATCGTCGAGGAAGCGCGACGTCACGGATTGCGCGTCATCGCTCGGGTCGACTTTGCTCAGGCTCGGGAGAATGTCTACAACGACCACCCCGAGTGGTTCAGCCGCGATGCGACCGGCGAGGTGGTGCGCGCGGGATCATATTACCGCACCTGCCCGATGGGCGGGTATCAGGGCGAAGAGTTTGCCCATCCCGTGCTACGCGAGATGATCGGCCGCTACGGCGTGGACGGCTTTCACCTGAACAACGGGGGCTTTTTCGGAATCTGCTATTGCGACTCCTGCAGGGAGGCATTTGGACGTCCCATCCCCACCGGCCCGGACGATCCGGAGCTGTGGGAGCGCTTTCTGCGCTGGCGACGAGAGGCCAACGCAAAGCAAATGGCCACCCTCTATAACGTCGCCCGTGAAGCGGCTCCCGAAACGTTCTGGATGGCCGAGCTGGCCGGCCCCGAGAGCCCGCCCTGGGCATACAAGGCGGGGCAACACCTTCCCTGTCTGGCGCGCTCCTTCAGCCGTCTGCTCGTCACATCCGGAGGGGTGGGCTCGTCCAGAACGTCGCGCTGGTGGCCGGCCATCGCCGCCGATCTGGCCCGCGCGGCCCGAAGACGTCGCGCGCCACTCATCAATATCAAGATGCAGATGCGCGATCTCAATATGGCCCATGCCTTTATGCCGGCAGCCGAGTTCGCCCTGTACGCCTACCAATCGCTGGCCCATGGCGCCGGCCTCAAGACGCCCACCTTTGGTCTGCCGAAAAATCAGCTCGATCCACGCACGATGCCGACCCTCACCGAGGTGTTCTCCTTTATGCGTCGCCAGCAGACCGTGCTGGATTCTATGGAGCTCATCGCCCAGGTCGCTCTGGTATGGCCCGGCCTGGCGCTGCTCAAAACCGAAGGCGCCACGCCGAAAGCGACCGAGGGACTGCGGGGCGAGTTCGTCGGCCTCTATCACGCGCTCACGTCCGGGCATGTGCTGTTCGACGTGATCTATGATGAGCAGATCACCACCAGACGGCTGCGACGCTACGAATCGGTGGTGTTGGTGACGCTTCAGGGGCTGGATCCCGCCGCACTGCGGGCGTTGCGGAGTTATGCGAAGGACGGCGGCCGCGTGCTGCTCATCGACGGCTCGGCAGATGCCGACGGGCGCTTTGCGCCCCTGCCCGATGAATGGGTGGCGATGATGAGCGGTGAGTGGAGCTCCGAATCCGGGCGGGGTGACTATGCGCTGCCCGCCGATGAGCCCTCCGGAGCCATCCCGACGGCTTTGAATGACATGGGACCGATTCCCCTCATGGGACCGGTCCGTCGCCATCTGCCCGGCCCCGATAGCCGGGCCTGGCTCTATCCCAGTGAGAGCGAAGAGCGGGTGATTCCGGAGGATATCGGCGCGCCCGTGCCGGCGACATACCCTCTGGCGACCGTCACACCCCTGGGGGCCGGTCAGATCGTCTACGTCGGCGCGGGGCTGGGCGGCATGATATTGCAAAGTGGCCTGCCCGACTATGCCCTGCTCCTGGAGACGATGCTCCATTACGGCGCCGGCGAGATGCCCCGATTGATGACCGATGCGCCGGGATCTGTGGGAATCACCATGGCCCACTGCAAGGGAGGTGTGGTGATTCACCTGGTGAACGCCGCGGGTCCGGCCCCGCTGGATGCGCCCGCGCCGGTGGGCCCCATCACCCTGGACGTGGCCTGGGATGGTCCCGCCGTGGCCGATCTGTGTGCCCCCGGGATCGAAGCGCAACCATTGCGTTGCGAAGAGGCATGGAACCGCGTGCGAATCACCGTACCCGGGATATCATCTTATGCACAGGTGGTGATCCGCTCGGCCTGAGCGCTCCCCACAGGTCGTGATATTGAATGCGTCCGGGTATCGAAATGAGGTACCCGGACGCATTTGGTCGATCGAACCGACACAAGGCAAAGCGCTGTGGCCCGGAGATCAGGTCAGGAACGATCGCTCACTTGCCGCACCCGTTCAAAGAACTCACGATTCAGCGCCGGCACCACCTCATCGGCTTTGACGGCAGCGATATATTCGGCCAGGCTGTCCACCATCAACCCGCGTAGTATCTCCCCCTTCTCCGCCGTCGCGCTGCGGGCATTTCCGGCATAGTGCTCGGGATAATCGGCATACCACGATACACCGCTAAAGGTGGGCGGCATCTCCTGCAGCCGCCGGAGCGGTGCCCCGGCCTGCGGATCATCGGGCACCCGCTCCATATGCACCAGATGGGCGTGGTTGGCCAGCGAGATGCTGGTCTCGCATTCGCAGGCGTGGCCGTGCAGCGTCGTCTCCACTGTCGCATCCCAGATGGCCTGCCGCTCCGGCGTCAATCTGTGCGAGGGAACATACACAGAGTAGGGGTTCTCCTCCCACAGAGTGCTCTGCGCCAGGAAGGAGAGCAGATGGGTGTTGCCGCCGTGGCCGTTGAACAGAACGATCTTTTTCAGCCCATTGCGGCCGATCTCGTCCAGCACGCCCCGGAGCAGATCCAGCAGCAGTGTTGGTCGCAGTGTCAACGCCCCCGGGAAACAGCGCGCCTCATAGATCTGGCCGAAATAGAACGGTGGAAACACCACCGCAGGCTCTTTCTCCGCCGCCAGGCAGGCGATCTTGTGCGCATTGAGAAAATCGGTGCCCAGAGGCAGATGCTCACCATGTCGCTCCAGCACGCCCATAGCCACCACACATACGTCGGTCTCCTGTACTGCGCGGGCAAAATCGGGCGCCGTCAGGTTCTCCCACTGCATCGTGTATCCTCCTTCTGGTGTTTGGCATAGGCTCTGGTCGAATCATAGTCGGGACGCCTCCGCACGTCCAGCGTCTGCTCCGGCCATGCTCACATTGCGCCTTTTGACACGATCTGCCCGTCGTGCTACAATCGCCTACAGCGCTACACTTTGCAACGTCGGCCAGGATGTGCCGACATGCGGGCAACAGAGGCGTCCGCCTACCCGAACGACCGGGTCGGACGCTGGCATACAAGTATTCTTGTGCCAGCTTTCCTTGGGGAAGCTGGCGTTTTCCTTTGGCCCGACAGGAGAGTGCCCTATGGTTCAAACCGTCCCGTTTCGCGGATTGCGCTACACGGCGCCCTATACACGAGCGACCGTGTTCTCGCCACCCTATGATGTCATCGACCCGGAACAGCGCAGACGGTACCTGGAGGGAGATGCGCACAACATCGTCGCGATCGATCTGGCGCCGGGCGCCGGTGATGCGAACTGGTATGCCGAGGCGGCCGATACCATGGCCCGCTGGCTGGAAGAGGGTGTACTGGCGCATGACGAATCCCCGGCGTTCTACGGTTACCGTCAGCACTTTTCTCTGGGCGGCCGCGAACAGGTGCGCACCGGCTATATCGGGCGGGTGCGGCTGCAAGAGTGGGGCCAGGGCATTCATCGCCACGAGTTGACGCGGGTCGGGCCGAGAGCCGACCGGCTGCGATTGATGCAGGCGCTGCACGCCAACACCAGCCCGGTCTTTGGCATGTACCGCGATCCTCAGGGCGATATCGCCCGCCACCTGGAGCCTCCGGCCACAACGGCGGTCGATGTGGTGGACGAGGATGGCGTGCGCCACATCTTTTGGCCCATCGTCGATCCCCAAACGATCGCCGCGCTCTCTGCCGCGATGGCCGATCGTGACATCGTCATCGCCGACGGCCACCACCGCTACGAGACGGCCATGGCCTACCGTGCCGGGCGCCGCGCCGCCGAGGATGATCCGGTCGAGCCGCAACCCTATGATTACGTCCTGATGTATCTCACCGCCGCCGAAGATCCGGGGCTGTGCATCCTGCCGACCCATCGGGTGATCGCCGCGACGGGCGGCGGCGGGCCGGATGACGCCACGCTTCTGGACGCCCTGCGCATCGATTTCGACATCGAGCCGTTCGAGGGCCCGGGATCTCTCAGCGATGCCGTGGCCGATGCCGCCCGGGACCGGCTCACCATCGGCGTCTGCCTGCCGCAGAGCGGTTCGTCGCTGTTGCGCCTGAAGGATCTGGCGCGGGCGCGCCGGGCCGCCGGCGATACGGTGGCCGCCGAACTGGCCGACCTGGATGTGGTGGTGCTGCAGAACCTGGTTCTCGCCCCCCATCTGGGCATCACCCGTGAGGTGCTGGCTCACGGCGAACGGGTGTCATACACCATCCATGAGGATCGTGCTTGCGCGCAGGTTGCGGCGGGAGAGGCGCGCGCCGCCTTTATCCTCAGTCCGACCACCGTCGAGCAGGTCTGGCAGGCCGCCGTACACGGCATCACCATGCCACAAAAGAGCACCTACTTTTATCCCAAGCTGCTCACCGGCCTGGTGATCAATCCACTGGACGAGTAATTCACTCGAACGATAGTGCCGTCAAACCTTTTCGGGTGCGATGCCCGGACGCGAGCAGGCTCGCAAGAGACACCGACTTTGTGAGGGCAGGAGGTTCGATGCAAGTTCTTGTAACGGAAAAACTGAGCCCGGCGGGCATGGCCTATCTGCGTGCGCATGCCGAGGTCGACATGC
Source organism: Anaerolineae bacterium (assembly GCA_050942995.1). GTDB lineage: Bacteria > Chloroflexota > Anaerolineae > UBA1429 > UBA1429 > JBMNOI01. The sequence goes on along the minus strand of JBMNOI010000090.1, from coordinate 6,965 downwards.
GCACCGGCCTGTCCCATCAAGAGTTGCTGAGCATAATCGGCGAATACGATGCGCTGGTGGTACGCAGTCGCACCGACGTAAACGCCGCCCTCATCGAGGCCGGCAAAAAGCTGCGCGTCATCGGCCGGGCGGGCACCGGTGTGGACAATATCGATGTGGACGCCGCCACGCGCCGGGGTATCGCCGTAGTCAACGCGCCTACCGGCAACAGCAACGCCGTGGCCGAGCACACCATCGCCCTGATGCTGGCCCTGGCCAGGCGTCTCTACCCTGCCGCCGCTACCATGAAGGAGGGCCGATGGGAAAAGAGCGCGCTGGAGGGCGTCGAGGTGCGCGAACGGGTGCTGGGGCTGGTCGGGCTGGGCCGCATCGGCACGCTGGTCGCCTCCAAGGCCAAGGCGTTAGAGATGCACGTGCTGGCCTATGACCCCTACATCTCGGCCGAGCGTGCCGCCTCTCTGGGCGTCGAGCTGGGCGCGCTGGAGGATGTATTGAGCCGGGCCGACTTTATCTCGGTGCATACGCCTCTGCTACCCCAGACAAAAGGGATGATCGGCGCCGCCGAACTGGCCCGCGTCAAGCCCACGGCCTATATTCTCAACTGTGCCCGTGGAGGCATCATCGATGAACAGGCCCTGAAAGAGGCGTTGCGTGAGGGACGCATCGCCGGAGCGGGCCTGGATGTGTTCGAAGTCGAGCCGGTCACCGATCGTGAACTGGTCGAGCTGCCCAACGTCATCGCCACCCCGCATCTGGGTGCCTCAACCGCCGAGGCGCAAGAGAGCGTATCCATCGATGTGGCCGAATCGGTGATCGCCGTGCTGGAGGGTCGCATGCCGGCCACCCCGGTCAATGTGCCCTATCTGGCGCCTCATGCCGCGTCGTTCCTGCAGCCCTACATCGACCTGGCCCAGCGGCTGGGCAGCTTTTTCATTCAGTGGCACGGCAAGCTGGCCGACCGCATCGAGATCATCTATCAGGGCGAGATCTGTGAGTACGACACCCGCCCCCTCACCGCGGCCTTTTTGGCCGGGCTGCTGGGGTCGGTAAGCGCCGAGCCGGTGAATATCGTCAACGCCGGACACCTGGCATCGCGGCGGGGCCTGGTCATCGCCGAGATGTGCCGGTCGCGGATCGAGCATTTCGGCAACCTCATCATCGCCCGCTTTCCCGAGACCCAGGGAAAGCACGATATCGCCGGCACCATCATCAATCGCGAGCCGCATCTGGTGCGCCTCGACGGCCAGCGGCTGGATTGCGTCGTCGCCGGACATATGCTGGTCGATCTGCACCACGACCGCCCCGGCATTGTCGGGGGTATGGGCCAGACGCTGGGACAGGCCGGCATCAATATCTCGTTCGTGCAGATGAGCCGCGTCAGCCCCGGTGGACCCTCGATCATGATCCTCGGTCTGGACGAGGAAGTCGATTCGGAGATCCTGTCCCAACTCTTGCAGATCCCCAACGTCCAGCGAGTGCGCATGGTCAGCCTGCCCCCCTATACCAACGGCTATCTCGAACACTAGACCGCTACCCACCTCGCCGCATTATGACAATGGCGTCGCGGCGGGGCGATCGATCATAGAAAACCGGCACGGGTCTTACGATCCGTGCCGGCTCTTTTCCCGCAACTTTGTCGCGGACGGTCCTATCTCAGTACAGGCGCCCCTTCTCCTCCTTAGGGGTTGCCTGAGCGCCGCCGAGGTTGAGCGTTCTGAACTGAGCCGCCGCATCTCTGCTCATAAAGCGACTGTCGCTGGCCAGGGCCAGGAACTGGAAGCCCTGCTCCAGACGCAGATTCAGGTCGTCGGCATCGAAGCAGTGCTTGCCCGCCGCCTTGCCCGTCTTTTTCGCCGCCGCCAGCACCTTCTGGATCGCCGCCTCATGGGCCGTGCCCGGGCCGATATCCGACGGATTGAGGCCGAGAGAGAGCGCCAGATCGTTGGGGCCGATAAAGCAGCCATCCACTCCATCCACCGCCAGAATCTCCTCGGCGTTCTCCACCGCCTCGGCGGTTTCGATCATAACGATGACGGCGAGATTGTCCTGCGCCCAGGTTCGATAGTCACCCTGCACATAATTGGCCACACGGCTGCCGCCAAAGCTGCGCTGGCCACGGGTGGCATACTTCATATTGGCCACCACGCCTCGGGCATCCTCCGCCGTGTTCACCATGGGCACCACCAACCCCAGCGCACCGGCATCCAGGGTACGCTGAATCCAGATCGTATCGTTCCAGGGCACGCGGGCCATGGGCACCGCGCCGCCCAACTGGATGGCCCGGAAACAGTTCACCATCGTCTCAAAGCCCACCGGGCTGTGCTCCGCATCCACAACCAACCAGTCAAATCCCACGTGAGCCATTATCTCGGCCGCCACCGGAGAGCAGAGCGATAGCCAGCTACCGATCGCGGGCTGACCGCCGTGCAGCTTTTGCACCACCGGGTTCTGCACGATCTTGGTGATTCCAATGCCACCCATGTTATCATCTCCTGTTTGTCTGTTGTGTCTTTATGTCATCTACCAGGCCGGAACGGCCCGGCGCGATCACCAGCGTCCCCAATGCACCCGCTCGGCATCATACTGCGTACGGGGCTCCTTCTCCTCGGCTCCGTGACCGATGGCCAGATAGGCGAAAGGAATGATGTGCTCCGGGATCTCGAGGATCTCCCGTGCCTCGGCCATGCGCTCGGGCACCGGATACACTCCACACCACACACTACCCAGGCCCAGACCGGTGGCCGCCAGCAAGATATTCTCCGTAGCCGCCGACACATCCTGAATCCAGAATTCAGACCGATCGGCAAAGCTCAATGCCGGATCGCCACACGGGATGATGCACACCGGCGCCTCGGTCAGCATCCGCGCATGTGGATGCGAGGCGGCCAGCGCCGCCCGCGTCCCGGCATCGGTCACCACGATAAAGTGCCACGGCCGGCGATTCCCCGCCGAGGGGGCGGCCATGGCCGCCTGTAACAACAGCGTCACCTGCTCCGGTGTTACCGGCTCATCGGTAAAGCGCCGGATACTACGCCTTGCAAAGAGATTATCGATCTTGAGCACAGGCATCTCACACCTCCCGATCAATCTCGTAGCGTCAAGGTCGACCAGACAGAGCATATACCCGCTACACCGCTCGTGTCAAGCAGGCGCAGGGGCGGTGGTGGCACGCGAGTGCCGCCTTCATCGCCTGCCGGAGGACGGGCAAGGGCCCGTATACAAGCGCCTGAATAACTGAGGAATGAGTGCCCTTTCGGCGGCTCGATATATCACTTGCTCCGGCATGTGTCTGGTGTAATTTGACCGGGATCGCCGGCCTAAGTATAATGGTCTCTGCTCGTTGGCGGGTAGTGTGTGAGCGCTCCCCCCGGCGAGGAATAGATGTAACAAGGGCCGCTAGCTCAATTGGCAGAGCCACTGACTCTTAATCAGTTGGTTCCAGGTTCGAGTCCTGGGCGGCTCACCAAAGAATCAGGGGAGTTCAGTATCCCTCTGGGGGTCAGCCGATGAACTCCCCCGGTTTTGATTCACGGGGAAGTGTCGGAATTGGCAGACGAGCGTGACTTAGGATCACGTGGAGAAATCCGTGAGAGTTCAAGTCTCTCCTTCCCCACTATTTCACCAACATGCGGAAGTGGCTCAGTGGTAGAGCATCTCCTTGCCAAGGAGAGGGTCGCGAGTTCGAATCTCGTCTTCCGCTTTGCCGGTTTCACAGCTCGTCGGCCGTTCCGGCAATCGCTGGTTCCGGGGTCGCCCGTGAGCCGGCGTTTTTGTGTGCACGGATCGACCCGTTCCGCTTTTCCATCGATCAAAGCATGTAGTATAATGAGTCTGTGCCGACCGGGCGGCAGATCCGCCAGAGGACGAGTCGGCAGGAACATGTCACGCCCGAAGGGAGGACGATACGTTGAAAGTTACCACTGAGACTTTTGGTCCGAGGGAACTTGAGCTGACGGTTGAGCCCGATCCTAAACGGATCGAGCAGGCCATGCGCAAGGCGGCCCGCGATATTACGCATTTTCAGCCGGTGCCGGGCTTTCGCCCCGGTCGGGCGCCGTACGAACTGGTGTTGCGCCGGATCGGTGAGGATATCATCCTGAACGAGGCGCTACAGGCTATCGGGCGCGACCTGTATGATGAGGCCATCCGCGAGGCGGGGGTGGAGCCCTTTGAGCGCACCCAGTTGGGCGTCGAATCGGAGAAACCGCTCATCCTCAAGCTTCGAGTTCCCCTCAAACCCGTGGTTATCCTGGGTGACTACAAGGCGCTGACAATCGAGCCTGAGGCTGAGCCGTCCATCAGCGACGAGCAGATCGACGAACAGATCGAGACCCTGCGCCGTCGCCACGCCGAGTACGAGCCGGTCGAACGCCCGATCGAGATGGGCGATCAGATCACGGCATCCATCATCGGCACGACGAACGAGACCGAGAGCGTCATCGATCAGGAGGACGCCACCCTGGACGTGTCGGAGGATATGGTGCCCGCCGGCTTTTCGGAGGCCCTCGTCGGCATGGCTCCGGGAGAGGCCCGCGAGTTCTCCCTCACCTACCCCGAGGATTTCGACAACACCGACCTGGCCAGCAAGACGGTTCGTTTCGAGGTCGAGATCAAAACGGTGCGACAGGTGAACCTCCCCGAGGTGAACGACGATCTGGCCAAGATGGTGGGCGACTTTGAGACGATGGACGAACTGCGCGAGCGCATCGCCTCGAACCTGCTGGAGCAGGCCCGTCAGGAATCGCGCAACCGTGAGAGAGAGAACGCCCTCAACGCATTGATCGAAGTGGCCAAGGTGGAATATCCCGAGGCCGCGCTCAAGCGTGAGGTGGATTCGGCCATTAATCAGCAGCGTATGCGTCTGCAGCAGATGGGCTTTGAGTGGGGTGCCTACCTGCGAATGATCGGCAAGCGCGAGTCAGAGATTCGCGAAGAACTGACGCCGACGGCTGAGCGCAACCTGGTTCAGCGCCTGGTGCTGGCCGAGTATGCTCAGGCCGAGGGTATTGAGGCCACCGAGGAAGAACTGGCCGCCGAAATGGCCGAGATCGAACAGGACGTGCAGGCAACCTACGGCGACCGCGCCGAAGAGGCCATGCAGGGCTTTCGCTCGGAAGCGGCCAGGAACTCGATACGCGAGCAAATCCTGATACGCAAGGCAATGGAGCATCTGACGGCCGCGTTGACGGGGCGCGAAGAGACGGAAGAAGCCTCCGAGACAGAGGACGACGCAGAAGCCGAGGCCGAGAGCGACGAGAGTTAATAGGATGAGGCACGCTCGCCGGCCTGTTCATCAACCGGATGTGTGTAGCCGTTAGCCAAAGGAGAAGGGATGATGGATTTCAAGTCATTGATCCCGATGGTAATCGAGTCAACCGGGCGCGGCGAGCGCGCGTATGACATTTTCTCACTGCTCTTGCGAGAGCGGATCATCTTCTTGGGCACGCCGATTGACGATACCATCGCCAATCTGATTGTAGCTCAGATGCTGTTCCTCGATCGCGAGGATCCTGAGCGCGAGATTCGCCTCTATATCAACTCGCCGGGCGGCGTGATCTATGCCGGTATGGCGATCTACGATACGATGCAGATCGTGCGGCCGCCCATCGAGACCATCGCAGTGGGCAGCACGGCCAGCATGGGCACGGTTTTGCTGGCGGCGGGCACTCCAGGGCGACGCTACGCTCTGCCCAACGCCACGGTACATATCCACCAGCCGCTGGGCGGCGCCCGCGGACAGGCTAGCGAGATCCAGATCCAGGCCGAGGAGATCCTTCGGCTGCGCCGTCGCTTGAATAACATCATGGCCATGCACACCGGTCAGCCGCTGGAACGGATCGAACGCGATACTGACCGCGACTTTTTCATGGACGCGGAACAGGCGCGCGAATATGGCATCGTCGATCAGGTGCTGCAGCCGCGCGACCTGAAACTCCCGGGCCAGGAAGAGAAATCAGACGAGGAATCAGAGGAACAGTCATGAACGGATCGAGCAGACCCCACTGCTCTTTTTGTGGCCAGCCTGAGCACGCGGTCAAACGCCTTATTGCCGGACCCGATTCGGTCTTTATCTGCGATGCGTGTGTGAACCTGTGCAAACAAATCCTGGACGCAGGCAACGCGAATATGACGCAGGATTCGTTCACGCTCTCACAGATACCGACACCACGACAGATCTATGATGCGCTGAACGAGTACGTCGTCGGGCAGGATCGCGCCAAACGCTCCCTGGCCGTGGCGGTGTACAACCACTACAAGCGCATCACGGCCGGAGACGATGTCGACGATGTCGAGGTGCAAAAGAGCAACATCCTCCTCATCGGTCCAACCGGCTGCGGCAAAACGTTGCTGGCGCAAACGCTGGCGCGCATCCTGGATGTGCCGTTCTGTATCGCCGACGCCACCGCCCTGACCGAGGCGGGATATGTGGGCGAAGATGTCGAAAACATCCTGCTGCGCCTGCTCCAGGCGGCCGACTTTGATCTGGGTCGGGCGATGCGGGGCATTATCTACATCGACGAGATCGATAAAACATCGCGCAAGAGCGGGGATAACGCCTCCATCACGCGTGATGTCTCGGGCGAGGGTGTACAGCAGGCGCTGCTCAAGATTCTGGAGGGGACGGTGGCCAACGTACCGCCTCAGGGCGGGCGTAAGCACCCCCACCAGGAATTTATCCAACTGGATACCAGCAATATCCTCTTTATCTGTGGCGGTGCGTTCCAGGGCCTGGATGAGATCGTCAGTGAGCGTACCAAGACCAAGGGGACGCTGGGGTTCAGCGTCAACGGGCATAATGCGCCGGCGCCCGACATGGCCAGCCTGCTCAGCCAGGTAACTTCGGACGATCTGCTCAAATACGGGTTGATCCCCGAGTTTATCGGCCGTCTACCGGTGGTGGTGAGTGTCGATCCGCTGGATAAGGATGATCTGATGCGCATCCTGACCGAGCCCAAGAACGCCCT
>JBMNOI010000203.1:0-2790 GCA_050942995.1 Anaerolineae bacterium | reverse complement strand
GAAGAGATGGTCTATAACGTCGACGTGGCAGAGTATGTCCGCGCGACGGGGCCGTAGGCTGGCGCTGAGTACAGCACTGCGCTGAGTACAGCACTGCGCTGAGTACAGCACTGCGCTGAGTACAGCGCTGTCTGAGTATAGCACCGGCGTTGAGTACAGCACCGACTCGGTACCGCGCCGGGGGGGATGTTGCCCCGGTGGATTATGCCCGGATAGGCTGTGATTCCGTTCTGTAGGGGCGGCTCGCGAGCCGCCCCTGCGAGAGAGATTCCGGCGAGAATCGTAACGCCGCCGGACGGCGGCCTCTGCACTTGCCTCAGCACGGGGTTGCGGGTACACTCCTACATACGAGTGCAGCCTAACGGCCACACGGCCTGATGATAGGTAGATACACGGAGGATGACGGCATGGTGAAATCGTGGGAATCAGTTCTGACGCTGAGCGTCGTGCATTTTATGGCCTATCCCGAGTGCACCACCGGCGACGGCCCGGTGGTCGAGACGGTGACCAAGCTGGCCGAGGACGACTTTTTCGGCGCGCTGGAGATCAGCTGGATCAAAAATCCCGCAGCGCGGGCACGGGTGCGCGAGATCGCCGCGCAGAGCCGCCTGCAACTGGGGTTTGGCGCACAGCCGATCCTGCTGACGCAACAATTGAGCCTGAACGCCCTGGACGACGCCGCCCGCAAAAAGGCGGTAGAGGCGATCCGGAGCGCCATCGATGAGGCATACGAGATGGGCTGCAAGCGGCTGGCCTTCCTCACCGGCCCCGATCCGGGCGACGCCGAGCGTGAGCGCGGGCTGGATGCGCTGGCCGATTCGCTCAAGACGCTGTGCACCTACGGGCAGGACAAGGGCATTGCTCTGACGCTGGAGACCTTTGACCGGGACGTGGACAAAAAGTCGATCATCGGCCCCTCGCCGCTGGCGGCTCAGTTCGCGGCGCGCATGCGCGAGGATTTCCCCGATTTCGGTCTGATGTATGACCTGAGTCACCTGCCGCTGTTGGAGGAGAATACGAAAGAGGCGCTGACGACGCTGAAGGATTATCTGGTGCACATCCATGTGGGCAACTGCGTGAAGGTGCCCGGCCGCCCGGCCTACGGCGACCTGCATCCGCGCTTTGGCTACCCCGGCGGCGAGAACGACGTGCCAGAGTTGCGCGAGTTCCTGGCCACGCTGTTCGAGATCGGCTATCTCGATTGGGATCAGCAGGGTGACAAGCCCTGGGTGGGCATCGAGGTCAAGCCGCAAGAGGGCGAGACATCCGATCTGGTGCTGGCGCACACGCGGCGCACCTGGCGCGAAGCGTGGTGGGGTCTGAAATAAAACGATCGTCCTGGCGAGTCGTATCGAGGAGCGGGAGGGTCGCAGGATTCTGCGGCATCTCCCGCCCTCTTTTTTTGATACTAAAGATGGTTCATCAACAAACTTGACACTGAAGACTCAATGTGCTAAGATATTAGCAGTCGCGAGTCAAGACTGCTAATCAATATGGGTAAGAAGTGGCGTGCGAGCCCGCCTCCCCGAGGCCATCTCTTGCAAATGATGCGAGTTATTCATTATTTCTTGACTCTTTCTATATCCCTTGGGAGGCGGCTCCGGCCCAACAGAGTCGGCCGCTCTTGACACGTCGCCCATGGCGTGATATGATACTGGCACTCTACAGCAGCGACTGCTAAACGGCCGCAGGCCGGGTAAACAGGGCGATTATGATGACAGATATAACGATTCACAATGCGGGACTTCCCGAGCCAGAGCCGACACCTCGACAGCGAGAAGTCCTGAAAATCCTCATACAGAAATATATAAACACCGCGACGCCGGTGGGATCGAGCACCGTGCGACAGGCGGGGCGCATGAATGTGAGCTCGGCCACCATCCGCAATGAGCTGGCGGTGCTGGAGGAACTGGGCTACATCGAGCAGCCCCACACTTCAGCGGGGCGTGTGCCCACCGTCAAGGGGTACCGCTACTTTGTGGAGCAGCTCATGGAACAGGTCGAGCTGCCGCGCCCTGAGCAGCGGATGATCAAACACCAGTTTCATCAGGTAAGGCTGAGCCTCGATCAGTGGATGCGGCTCACGGCCACGGTACTGGCGCATTCGGCCCGTTCGGCGTCATTGGTCACTCCGCCGCACGCGACCAACTCGCGCTTTCGGCATATGGAGTTGATCTCGATTCACGACACCCTCTGCCTGATGATCGTCGTTCTGCAAGACAGCAGCATCCATGAGGAGATGCTGGTGCTGGCCAACCCTATCGATCAGGGGCAGCTCAGCCAGGCGTCGAACAAGCTAAACACGCTGCTGAACAACCTGTCGGTGCGAGAGATCAACGAAAGTGCCCACCCCGAGCTAACCAATCTACAGGGCTGGGAAGCCCAGGTGCTGCAGCGCATCATCTTTTTGATGGAAAGCGTCGACCACCAGTCGATCAGAGAGATCTATCGCGACGGATTGATCAATGTGCTGCGTCAGCCCGAGTTTGTGGATGGATACAAGTTCCGCCAGGTACTGGAGATACTGGAGCAACGCAGCCTGCTGGAGCGCATTCTGGCGCGCACGCTGAACTCGAGCGGGATACAGGTCATCATCGGTGGCGAAGGAACGTATGACGAGATCGACGATGTCAGTCTGGTGCTTTCGCCATACGGTGTGCGGAGCAAGGCCAGCGGCGTGCTGGGCATTATGGGGCCCACGCGCATGCGCTACGCACGGGCCATCTCGACAGTGCGCTATGTGGCCCTCCTGATGGACGGGCTGATCGCCAATATGTACGGCAGTGCGGA
>JBMNOI010000089.1:0-15711 GCA_050942995.1 Anaerolineae bacterium | reverse complement strand
GGAGACGCCGACAAAGACGCCGACCTCGACGCCGACAGAGGTGCCGACGGAGACGCCGACAGAGGTACCGACGGAGACGCTGACAGAGGTACCGACGGAGACGCTGACAGAGGTACCGACGGAGACGCCGACAGAGGTACCGACGGAGACGCCGACAGAGGTACCGACGGAGACGCCGACAGAACCCCTGGGTGTTCCTGATCCTTCGCCCACGCCGACGTCGGAGCCGATAATAACGCCGACGGCCGGCCCGTTCACGCCGCCGCCCACGCCGCCGGAGGAGGAGCCGACACCGACCTCGACGCCGACGGAACCCCTGGGCGTTCCCGATCCGTCGCCTACGCCGACGAGACAGTCCGAGACGTGCCTCATCTCCTACGTCAACGTGATGGTATGGGGCGGCATCCCGGTGCAGGTGGATATGTACGTGGCCGGTGAGCTCTACGAATCCAAGATGACGGCGCCGAACGCCGAGGGCGAGCAACAGGCGACCTTTATCATCTGGCCCGCCGAGGGACAGACCTGGGATGTGAGAGTCACACCGCACCTGCCGGCAGGGTTGGATCCCAACCAGTGGCAGTTCCGGACGATCGATGGCTCGTTGCAGACGTCGGTGAAGCATTGTGAGAACGTCGATCTCACGCTGCAGCTTGTGAACGTCCAGCCGACGCCGGCCATCATCTCGCTGCCGGTAACCGGCGCTGCGGCGCCGCCGGGTAGCCTGGCTACGACGGTGGTGGGGCTGACGACGATGGCGCTGGGCCTGGCGCTTCGCGCCCGCCGAAAGGATGACAACGCCAGCTAACGGCGTTATCGGAACGGACGCTTTGAATATGAGACGGCGCCCATAATAACGGGCGCCGTCTATAGTTCGAGGATTTAATGATGCAGGCAATCCGAAATCGATCTACACGGCGAATCCAGGCTCTCAGCACGATGCTGATCTTTATCGGCCTGCTGCTGATTGCGGGGAATGCGCTCCACCGATCGGGCTGGACGGCAGAACGCGTTCTGACGGCCATTCGGGAATTCTGCTCCGATGATCTCGTCGCGGAAGGGGCCTCTTTCCCCGGCGTGCCCGAGGCGATTGCCATTGCGACAGAGACAGACGAGCCGGCACCCTCCCCGACGGCATCGGTCACTCCCACGGATCCCACTGTGACGGCTTCTGCGACGGCCCGCACCCGGTCCACATTGCCGCCACCCACCATCACAACGACGAGTCATAGCGGCGAATATGAACGGATAGAAAGCCCGGTGCCGACACCATCGCCGACGCCTCCACCCACGGCGATACCCATTCCCTCGCCTGTGGTGGTAGAGCCCCGGCCGCAGCGCGAGGTGCCACAGCGCCTGGTGATTCCGGCCATCGGCGTGGATGCGCCCGTGGTTTATGTGCCGCTGGCGAATCAGACGTGGGATCTGTCGAGCATCGAGTACGAGATCGCCCACCTGGGGGGCACCGCCTACCCCGGTGAAGGCAGTAACGTGGTGCTGGCCGGTCATGTGACCCTGGTGGGCAGGCGGTTGGGGCCGTTCATTCATCTCGAAGCGTTGAGTCAGGGTGATATGATCGAGGTACACACCGACCGTCACCTGCGGCAATTTCGTGTGACAGAGACGAGGGTGGTGCCTCCTACCGATGTGTCGGTGGTCTATGGGACCGAGACCAGCATTCTGACCCTGATCACCTGCACGACGTGGGATGCAAACACCCGCTCCTATCTGGAGCGGGTGGTGGTGGTTGCCGAAGAGATCGAGCCCGCGCCTTGAACGGGGGCCTATTCGCTCGTCTCTCCCATATGCAGGGCCAGCCCCAGATAGCCCGCTGTGGCCTCGACGATCTGCTCGATGGCGATGCGCTCGTCGAGCACATGGGCCATGGTCTCTTCTCCCGGACCGAATCCCACGCAGGGCACTCCGGCCTGATATAGATGCCCTCCGTCGGTGCAGAACGTCCATACTCCCACACTGACCGGCCGGCCCATGGCATTCTCCAGTGAGCGATGAGCCCGGCGCAGGATGGGGGCGTCCTCCTCCAGGCAGAACGGCGCCAGCTCGTGCGCCAGTTCTTCCTCATACCCTGTATAGGTGCGTCCCGTTCGGGCATAGAGGGTGATCTCTGCGCGGATATCCTCTTCCACCGTATCGTCCAGGAGGCGCCGAAGGAGCGCCCGGGCATCCTGCATCGTCTCACCCGGAACGGCCCGCCAGTCCAGATGCACGATGATCTGAGCGGGGATGACGTTGCTGGAGGTCTGATCGACATAGAGCAGGGTGGGCACGACGGTGGAGCCACCGAACAGATCGTGGCGCATCATGGGCGCCTCGCGCAGTGCCAGCAAAAAGCGGGCCATGGAATAGTGCGGGTTGCGCCCGCGCTCCGGCGCGCTGGCATGAGCCGAGCGCCCGTGCAGGCTGACGACGAATTCGAACCGTCCGCGATGGCCGCGGCGGATCGTGTTGGCCGAGGGCTCTCCGATGATGGCGACATCCGGGCGCAGCGTGCGGGCCAGGTGACGCGACCCCAGTCCACCGATCTCCTCGTTCACCACGGCGGCCAGATACACATCGCCCACCGGCTGCAGATCGTGCCGGCGGAGCAGGGTCATGGCGGCGATCTGCGCGGTAAGGCAGCCCTTGTCATCGCTGGCGCCGCGTCCCCAGATGGCGCCGTCGGCCACCTGGGCGGCAAAGGGCGGGTAGCGCCATGCCGTTTCATCGCCGGGATCGACGATATCCATATGGGCATGCAGCATGGTGCTGGAACCACCCCGCCCGGCGATGCGGGCCAGCACATTGCCCGCCTCGTCTACCCATACCTCATCGCATCCCGCGGCGCGCAGCGCCTCTTCGACGATGCGGGCCAGAGCGCCCTCCTGACCGGAGTAGCTGGGTGTCTGGATCAATCGCCGGGCCAGGGCGACGATCTCGTCGCCATAGTTCCGGGCCAGTTCGAGCAGGTTCGGTTCAGTCATAGAGCGCTCCTCTCAAGATACCGCGCCAGACCAGAGGCCGGGAGCCACGCGTCTCTATCTTCGGGCAGGTACAAACACCCCAGGGCGTTGGCGTGACCGGAACGGCCGATGCACCTCCGAAGCGAGAGCAAGATTCCTCCTGAGCGCGTAGATATTCAGCCGATACTACCCGTAAACCGCTCGATCTGCAAACGATTGTCGAGGAGTATGGGAATTTGCTACCGTGCTATTCTTCTCGCTCACGAGGTCCCAGAGTATGCTCGTCGATCTCGATCACCTGAAAGCCATAGGTGTTGAGCACGATGGTATCGCCGTAACGGGTGACGCGACGGGCGTCCTGGCGGTAGAGGTGGGTATGCCCGTGGATGAGATAGCGGGGGCGGTAACGATCCATGAACTCGATAAACGCCATGAATCCCTGATGACACAGATCCTGGCCGTCATGGATGCCGAACGGGGGCGCGTGGGTGATGAGGATATCGACCGCCCGACCGTAACGCATCCTGTTCCACCACAGGCGCGGAGCCATGCTGCGTACCAGCCAGCGCATCTCGCCCTGGGTGTACTGGTGCTCCCCTTCACGGTAGCGCATCGAGCCCTCGAGGCCGGCGATAAGCAACCCGCGATGATTCACCACCTGCCGGTGAATGTTGTCGCATCCGCCGGGGTGCTCTTTGGGCTGGCCGTCGGCGCCCATGACGCCGTGCTCGGCATGATTGCCATAGACGTAGTAGAGCGGCTTGCCCAGCATGGTGACGATATATTCGAGGTAGTCAAAGGGCAGGTCACCACAGCTCAATACCAGATCCACATCGGCAAAGCGCTGGGCGATCATCGGGCTCTGGACCAGTTGGACCACCGTGTCGCTGATCGTCAGGATCTTCATAGATCTGTGTCGCCTCTGGTGTTAACATAAATGATCTACTCTATTATATGCGCGCGATCCCTTTCTGCCAAGGGTGAGCGGATTCTCCGGCTAACGCCCCAACAGAGGGCCCACCATGCCCAGCACCCAGCCCACACAGAGCGCTTGCAGAATGGCTCCGGCCAGAGGGATCCGGCAGGCGCGATACACCGCATCGCCAAGGTACCCGGCGATGGCCAGTAGACCCGCCCATCCGGGAAACACCAGGGCGAGGAAAAAGGGCGCGCCGAGCAACAGTCCGATACCCAGAGCAAGCGACCATCCCAATGCGCCGCCGATCCAATATCCCCAGGCGCGCAGAGGTCGGTGCTCACGGGCCACGGTTTCCAGCACCGTAAAGGCAGGAACGAACAGCAATGCCAGCAGTAGAATACCCCCGATGCGCGCCGTACCCGGCACCAGCACGAAAAGTCCGTTGTTCAGGGCAAACCCCACAGTGGCGGCCAGATAGACGAAAAGCAGCGCCAGGTAAAGAGCCGGCCGCCCCACAAAGGGCACGCCGTCGCGGGGCCAGACCCGACGTCGGACGACGGGCCAGGCCACCGCTCCGGCGATCAAGCCATAGTAGAGGGACAGGGGCCCCAGGTAATCGGCGACCATCACGGCCGGCGCACGCCAGGGCAGCCACCGAGTCAGGACCGGTGCCAGTACACCGGCCGCCGCAAAGGCGAGCAACGGCAATCCCCGGAGTGGGGCCCCCACCGACCTTGCAAGTCGTCCGGCGTCTGCGAGATGCAGCACGTGTCCGAGCCAGGCGGCCAGCGCGGGAAAGAGCAGCAACGCGCCGATGGACAACAAGCCGCTCCAGAGAATCTGCAGGTCCCACGGAGCGCCGGGAAGGGGCCGACCCGCACCGATGGTGGCCGCCAGCCAGTCCAGGCATTCCCGCGCGGTATAATGACTGAAGAGGATGGTGGCATGCTCGACGTGGGGCACAACGCTCATCCGGCGGGCTGTGCCTCGACCAAAATCTCCCGTGGTGATGTCGACGGCGGCGGCATCGTCCCCGCTCGCATTCCGCAGGGCGGCCTGTGCATTCTTTCGAAAGCTGCCCGGTTCGTTCGCTCCCACCAGCAGAAGCAAATTGGGCGGCGCCCCGGGGCGCACATCGGTATAGATGGTCGAAAGCGCCAGGGTCGCCCGTAATCGATCGGGATTTTCTATGGCATAGTGGTTGCTTACGGCCGTACCCAGAGAGTGCCCCAGTATGGCCGTGCGATCCGGATCGGAATCGGGGCGTCCGCGAACATGGGCCATCACTGTGTCCATCTCGTCGACCAGCATGCGGAGCGAATCCATCTCGTTCCCGCTATCATAAGGGACGAACGTCTTTCGACTGGCCCCCTGCCCCCTCATGTCGTACGTGACGGCCAGATATCCGCTGCGGGCAAAGGTGCGCGCCAGAGGCTCCATGATCGGGCTGGAGGCGGCGAAACCGTGCACGAGGACGACCGTGGGGAGCCTTCCCGTCGCATCGGCAGGGCGCAGCGCGGTGATGGGAATGCCGTCTATCTCTTGTCTCTCTCGATGCAGGCCGCGCCGCTCGGCCGTCATCTGTACGATGGACAGGAGAATCAAAAGGATGCCGACCGCGGCCGCCCATCTGGATCCCGCCCTCAATCTGCGCATCCGATGATCCTCTCCGTTCTTTGTGAGCCTGTTGTGACAGGGCAAACAGCATCCCGGCCCTGCCGATCACTTTGATAACGCCCCTGCCTTGTGACCTTGATCGGGCGACAAGAAGGACTATAATCGGTCTTTGACGTGATCGCAAGACAACGCAGAGGCACCCCACTCTGGCAGGGGCCGAATAAACGACTGCTCTTCACAGGCAAGGTATCCGGGAGGCAAGATGAGTAATCGCACGATCATGATCCTGGTAGCGCTGGCGGCGATTCTGTTCTGGATCGGGCTGGTCGTGCTGATGAACGAGCGTCCACCGGAGCCCACGAATCAGGTCGTCTTTTTGTTGATTCTGGGCGGCGCAGTATGGGGCACGATCATGCCCGTATCCTATGCGCTGAACGCCCGGCTGGCTACGTCACTGGGAACGGTGGGTGACCTGAGGCGGGCGGTGCGTCAGGGCATGCTCGCCAGCGTGCTGGTTCAGGTGCTCATGGTCCTGCAGTTCATGCGCGTGCTCAACCTGTTCACAGGGGTGATGCTGGTTCTGGTGACCATGTTGCTGGAGGCGTTGCTGGCGCTGCGTCGAGCCTGAGCATTGCCCGGGATATCAATATGAGACAGGGGGATGGTATCACACCATCCCCCTATTTTCGTTTGGGGCTTGCCCGCATACCCTCGATTATATGGCGGGCAAACTCTGATACATCGGGATACGCCTAGATCAGCGCCATCTCGGTGTTACGATCAAAGACGTGCATGTTCTCCATGTTAAAGAGAACCTCGACATCCTGGCCGACACGAGACGAAGTGCGCGGATCGACTCGCGCGATAAAGGTCTTGGTACCGGTCAGCAGGTAGAGAAATACCTCGTTACCCATCAACTCGGTCACATCCACCCCCGTTTTGACCGGCGCGCCGATGATGCCCGGAGGCGCGTATTCGGGATCGTGCACGTCTTCCGGACGAATGCCAAACACCACCTGGCTGCCCAGATACTCGGCGAGAGGTTGGGTCTTGTGAGCCGGTACCTGCACGCGGAACGTGCCGCCGTCCAGGTACATATCGTCCTTGGTTCCCACGATGGTCACATCGAAAAAGTTCATGGCCGGGCTGCCGATGAACCCGGCGACAAAAATATTCGCCGGCTGGGTGTACAGCACCTGCGGTGTATCGATCTGCTGCAAGATGCCGTCGCGCATCACAGCGATGCGCGTGCCCATGGTCATGGCCTCCATCTGGTCATGGGTCACGTAGATAAAGGTGGTCTCGAGCCGCTGATGCAGTTTAGAGAGCTCGGCGCGGGTGGCCACGCGAAGCTTGGCGTCCAGGTTAGAGAGCGGCTCATCCATGAGGAACACAGAGGGTTCGCGCACGATGGCGCGCCCCAGAGCCACACGCTGCCGCTGGCCGCCGGAAAGCTGTTTGGGCTTGCGATCCAACAGGTCGCTGATACCCAGGATGCCGGCCGCCTCACGTACCCGTCGCTCGATCTCGGCGCGTGGCGTCTTGCGCAGCTTGAGGCCAAAGGCCATGTTGTCGTACACACTCATGTGCGGGTAGAGGGCATAGCTCTGGAACACCATGGCGATGTTCCGGTCCTTGGGAGCCACATCGTTGACCAGCCGGTCGCCGATATAGATATTGCCCTCGGTGATCTCCTCCAGGCCGGCCAGCAGACGCAATGAAGTGGTCTTGCCGCACCCCGAGGGGCCCACGAACACGAGGAATTCCTTGTCTTCGATCTCGATGCTGAAGTCATTTACAGCGATCACATCGCCAAAACGCTTTGTGACATGTTCGTACGTTACGCTTGCCATCTCTTATCTCCTTCGATGAGAGGGTCGCCTGAAAAATATGTCGCGACGCGTAAGAGTTGCCGATTCTCCGGTGGCAGAACTGTTCGGTCGGTGCGTCGGGCCCCCAGCGTCCCCGACGACCGGGCACAAGGCCAAAACCGCCCACACACGAATCGGGCATATTAGGGGAAGAGGATATTATTGTGGATCGATGCCCGGCAGCCTCCTTTCATCTTCGGAAGGGGTGGCTCTATCGGCAAGAACCGACGCCACATGGCCTGGCCAGCACACGATGTGAGGAGAGCTTGTCTCAGCCTCACATGCTCCAGTATATCATAAAAGACAAACCCCGGTCAACCATTTTGCTGATCCGGGGTGTGTTTTCATGCAAAAGTTTATTGAATGGGGATGTTGGGCCGTTGCTAGGCGCCTCCCCCTTCGGGGCGACCGCCGCTCTTGTAACGATAGACGATGCGGCCTCTGGTCAGATCATAAGGTGACAGCTCGACTCGAACTCGATCGCCCAACAGAATGCGGATATAGTACTTGCGCATCCTGCCCGAGATATAGGCCATGACCTCATGGCCGTTATCGAGCTGCACTCGGAATTGTGTATTGGGCAGTGCCTCGATGATCGTGCCTTCTGCCTCAACTTTTTGTTGACTTGCCTTGGCCATTCGCCTCGCTCTCCCCTCCTGGTACAGCCCAACTACGCCTGCGGACAATATATCCGCCCAAACAAGTTCGCAAACTCTAGTATACCAAGGTACCGTTGGCTCGTCAAGCGCATGCATTCGCCCCCTTCGGAAGGGGGGTGTTTTGCCGTTTTGGCCCTCACAACGCCCTTTGCTCAGTCGTCGTTATCGTCCTCATCGGGTGTCGGTGTTTGCTCGGGCTCTTGATCCGGCGTCTCTGACACTGTTTCGGTTGCGGACGGCTTCGATGTAGCCGTGGGCTCCGATGTCACCGTGGGCTCTGGTGTGGCCGTGGGCGGCACGGGCGTCTCTGTAGGCTTTGGTGTCGCCGTGGGCGGCACGGGCGTGGCCGTGGGGGGCGCGGGGGTACGGGGCGCCGTTGGGCTGGGCGTCGGCGTCTGCAAGACGCCCCAGCCCACCTGTATGACGGCGTGATCTCCCCGCTCGTAGTATTCGACGCGAATCTCGTGTTCACCCGTATCGAGCGACACCTCTCCCTCGTATAGCTCGGCCCCCGAATCGCGCCATTCATCGATGATGCGCTCATTGTTTACATACAGACGCACTCCGTCATCGGCGATGGCCCAGAAACGATAGCGCCCTCGTTCCAGACGGACGGTACGCGTCCAGCGTACGGAGAAATTGTCCGCAGGCATGTTGGGAGCCGGCGCGGAAGCTTCCCAGTCAAAATGAACGTTTTCGTCATTTCGCAGGAACATCGGATTACCGGTCAGGCTGGGGTTGGTAAAGTACTCGCCGCGCCAACCCTGAAACTCGGTGATCCTCTCCCACCATGCATGGATCGAGGCGTGACTGCGAAAATCGAAATACTCGATGCACACATCGTGCGAACCGCCGTCCAGGCGGATATGGCCGGTATAGGTCTCGCCGGTCGCTTGATGCCAGCGATCGATGATGAGGATACCGTCTACCCACACACGGACCCCATCATCCGCCCGCGCGAGGAACCGATAGGCGCCCTCTTCAAAGTTCATGCGGCGTGTCCAGCGAACCGAAAATCCATCGGCGGGCACCTCGGGCGCCGACGCGTTCAGATCCCACTCGAATCGCACTTCGGAATCGTTACGTACCAGGGCCGGCACACCGGCAAGATCGGGGTTGCTGAAATACTCACCCCTCCACTCGGGGAAGAGGCCGCGATCCTCCCACCAGACGCGGATCTGCGCGTTATCGACATTTTCATAATACTCGACCTGCACCGTATGCTTGCCGGCGCTCAGGGCGATATCGCCATGAGAGAGGGTGGCCTGCTGATCGCGCCAGGCATCGATGACGAGCTCCCCGTCGATCCATACCCGCACGCCGTCATCTGAGTAAGCGTAGAACCGGTACTCGCTCTCTTCAAAGTCAAAGTGGCCTCGCCAGCGCACTGAGAAGCGGTCCGATGGGATCTTGTCGACCGGCGAGCCCGCTCCCCAGTCGAACTCGATCTCTCTATCCTGTTGCACCAGAACGGGTGAGCCGCCCAATGTCGGATTGTCATAATACTCACCCAACCACGCTCCTGTGGGAATCTCCGGCGTGGGAGTGCCGGTAGGGGTTTCGGTGACTTGAGGCTGCACGCTGGGGGTGGTGGTTGCCCGACCGTCGCGGGTGATGACGATCTGCTGGGCGATCATACGCCCCAGCGGATCCAGCGATCCCTCGGCATAGATGGTCTGTCCGGGAACGATATCTCGAGGTGTTGCCCGCTCGCCGGTGGACCAGGTTACTTCGAGCGTCTCGGCCACGATGACCTGCTCCACATCGCCCTCGCGGGGAGAGATCACGATAATGAGCGCGCCGGGCGAATACTCGCGCACCGTGCCGACCACCGTAGCCTGGGGGCGGGCCGTGCCGTCGGCCTCGGGCGTGCCCGTCAGGTCGATGGTGGGCGTGCCTTCGGCCACATCCGGGGTGGCCGGCGTCGGTGTCGGCGCGATGCGGTCGCGCGCAATAGCTACATAGATGATGATGGCGATGCCGAGGACCACCAGCGCGCCGGCGGCCAGGGCGATGGCCAATGTTTTGACGGATTTCTGCTCGAACATGAAGGTTCCTCTCATGCCATTGCCATGACAATTGGACGTCGAGAGCAGCGGAACAGTTCCACAACGGCCCGGTTCACGAACAAAGGGTGCGGGCAATTCGAGAAGGATCGCTGCGACGCATAGCTGTGGTGCCGTGATGGACGCTCGTGTCGGCTCAGGGAATCAGGCGCAGAGGGAATGGCGTGAATGTGAGCACAAACAACACCAGCAGTACAACGGCGAGGGCAATTTCTCCCCGGCTGAGGGGCGAGATATCATCCAGCGGCCCCGTCTGAACACGGGACAGGAAAAAGATCAACACAGCCCATAGTAACCACCCTTGCCAGAATATTCCCAAAACGGCAACTATGCCGATAATGACCCGGGTAAGGTAGCGTGCCCGCCATCCCAACAGCGCATAGGCGATATGCCCGCCATCGAGTTGACCGGCAGGGATCAGGTTAAGTGATGTAACCAGCAATCCGGCCCAACCGGCAAAAGCCACCGGATGCAGTAATACGTCTTCGCCGCCCAAAGGGAGCGGGCGACCGAATACCAGATATTTGAGCGCCATATACAGGATCGAGTTCCCCTCGGCCAGATACCCTCCCTCGGTGGGCAGGGGCGTCACTTCGGACAGGATGAGCCCCAGCAGAAGGAGCGGGATAGCCACGATCAGCCCGGCCAGGGGTCCCGCCGCGCCGGTCAACAGCATGGCCCGACGGCTGGGGGGGATATCCTTCATGCGAATGACGGCGCCCATTGTGCCGAACGGGCTGAACGGAAGGGGAATCAGATAAGGGGGAGTCACCGCCACGCCGAAACGGCGGGCGGTGATATAATGCCCCATCTCGTGAGCGACCAGAATGGCGAGCAGGCTCGCCGTAAACTGGGCCGCTCGCGGCAACGCCCGGCCCAGATGAGCCCATGTCGGCTCGGCGCCCTCGAATAAAAAGGTGTATGTAAAGAGCATCGAGATGACGGTGGTTATGGCCAGAACGATCGGCAGCCAGCGGTTGTTGGGCGTCGGCTCGATCACGCCCTCCATGACCAGGATGACGGTGCCGTCGTCATCCTCATGACGAAAAAGCACCGTGTGCCCCCGCTGACGAAACAGAGGCGCCAGACGCTCATAAGCCTGATGGGGTTCGACGAGAAAATGGCCACGGATACGAATGCCGCGGCCTCCCATCGCCCCTATGGTGATATCATCGGCCTCGAAAACCCCCTCGAGCACCTGGCGAATCCAACGGATCGAGTCTGCCGGGGGGATAGGCCGGTGAAGTGGCATCTCGGACATGCCGACGGTTACTCCCGCGGACAATTTCTCCTATCATAGCATAGGATGCGTCCGTTGGCAATGATCCACCATAACGCGGCCTTTATGGACAGGGCGGCGCCATGGCCCGGTATCACCTTCCGAAGGTGGCGAATGTCAACCGGCGCAGACCCTCGGAAGGTGGCTCTTACGGACCGTTGATTAATCATAATTTATATGATATAATCGGGTTGATTCGGGCCTGGATATGTCGATCATCACCTTCATATCATCCACTCTGATTATGCGTTCACTCCCCCTCCTGATCTGGCAGGTATGCTGATAGAGGCCCGATTCGTAGCGTAGCCCTGTCCGGGGCCGTTATGCCCGGGGCCGGTTTTTGTGTGGAGGGATGGTATGGATCGATACGCGATACAGTGTCCGGTGTGTGGTGAGGTCATCATCGCCGATTCGGATTTCGAGCTGATCGAGGTGATGCAGGAACATGCTCTGGACGAGCATGATGCCGAGATGAGCGATCAAGAGATCCGGGAGATGATCCGCGAGCAGAATCCGTCACGATCCTGGTAACACAAGGGATGATGATCGGGTTGTGCGGAGGGCGGCCCGTGAGCCCGGATAGGTAACGAGCACAGATCGGTGTGAATGACAGGCAGCGGGAGAAGTCGGGTTTGCCGACTCTCCCGCTTGTTGTATAATGGCCCCAGAACCGAATATGTGGCTCTCCGAATCGCCCGGCCTAAGGGCGTCGGCTGGCGGATGCCAGCGCGACGGCTATGGTGTGCGATCGCAGTGTTCCCGACAGGGAGCCCACGGTGTACGTGGAAACGCGTGCGCCCCCCGCATTTGGAAAGGAGATCTCTGACGACGACCCAACGGGCCGGCGTTCCTTTCCGTGTGCGAGGAGGGAACGCCGGCCTTTTTGTCGGTTGATGACGAGAACCACAATCCCACTGTAAAGGAGACTGTCATGTCATCGCGTCGTACCATTCGTCAGATGATCACCATGCTCGTTCTACTCATGTCGGTCGCTCTGGTTGTTGCCGGGTGCAGCCCTACAGCACAGGAACCGCAGGAACTGAGGCTGGCGACGACCACCAGCACCGCCGATTCCGGACTGCTGGATGCCATCCTGCCCGATTTCGAGGAGGAATATAACGCGACGGTGAGTGTCATCGCCGTGGGCACCGGCCAGGCGCTCAAGCTGGGCGAGGACGGCAACGTCGATGTCGTGCTGGTGCATTCGCGTAGTGCCGAGGACGCGTTTATGGAGGCGGGCCATGGCGTGCGCCGTGAGGACGTCATGTATAACGACTTTGTCATCCTGGGGGTTCCCGACGATCCGGCCGGTATCGGTGGGATGACGGATGCCGTCGCCGCGCTGACGCGTTTGGCCGAGAGTGAGTCGACGTTCATATCACGCGGCGATAACTCGGGCACACATAACAAGGAAAATGCGATTTGGGCTCAGGCCGGCATCGAACCGTCGGGTGACTGGTACATTTCGGCGGGGCAGGGAATGGGCGCCGTACTGACTATGGCCAACGAGCAGGAAGCCTATACCCTGAGCGACCGCGGGACCTATCTGGCCCGTACGCTGGAGGGGACCGATTTGGTGGTTCTGGTAGAGGGAGACCCGACTCTGTTCAACCCGTACGGCGTTATCACCGTAAATCCGGACAAGAACCCGGACATCAATAACGAGCTGGCCGATCAGTTCATCGACTGGCTCATCTCGGTGCCCACCCAGGAGATGATCGCGGAGTTTGGGGTGGATACCTTTGGCGCGCCGCTGTTTACCCCCGATTCGGAGGCGTGGCGCTCCCGCTAAGAGCGAGGGCGGCCCCCATCACCATCAAGGGGGCGTAATGAGCGAAAGCCTTATGAGGGGCTGTCCGTATGCGGACGGCCCCTCGTTCATTGCGGGCCGGGTCGGCTCAATCAGCGGATCATGAAAAAGATCGGCACAAAAAAAGCGGGCGCTCATGCGCCCGCCCTTGTTCGTTCGGTCTAGTAGTCGTCGTCGCTGCTGCTGGCACCACTACCCAGGCGAACCACATCGGCGGCCTGCGGGCCTTTGGGGCTGGACTGTACGCTGAATTCGACCTCCTCGCCCTCTACCAGGTTACGGAATCCGCTCTCCTGGATTGCCGAGTAATGCACAAACACATCGGCGCCACCTTCTCGAGCAATAAAGCCGTAACCCTTTTCCGAATTGAACCACTTGACGCGACCAATTACACGTTCAGACATTACAGTCCGCCCTCCTTGATGAGTACCGAAACGACCTACACGTGAAGGTGCGAGGCTCTGCGCGGGACCTGATGATAAAAAAAGCCGCCTAGGCCAATAGCAGCCTGACGGTCCATCAAAAGGTTCCGTAACAAAACCCACTACGCCTTACTATTTGCCATCATAGCATATTCCTGCTTCGGTGTCAAAAAAAGATGATGAACCCTGGCTGCGGAGCGGTTGCCTTTTTCTATGGATGAGTGATCATCAGCGAGGCCTGCCATCGGACCTGACCGGATCCGCGTATGTGGTATAATGAGGGTCGGCGTCGTGCCGGGGAGACCTCTCTCATGGCCGGCCAGTCTACGAAAGGAGCGAACATGACCATCATCGTTGTTGCACGCCACGCTCAATCGGAACATCACATCAACGGCCTGACCGGCGGCTGGACCGATACCGGTCTGACGGATTTGGGGCGTCGTCAGGCAGCGAGCCTGGCGATGCGACTCAAGGCCGAACTGGACGGCATTCCCTGTCGCTTGTTCACCAGTGATCTGCAACGAGCGGCGCAGACGGCCGGGTTTATCTCTGAGGCGCTGAATCTGGAGCCGCAAGTGGTGCCCTCTTTGCGTGAATATAACAACGGCATTGCCGCGGGTCGAACGGTCGCCGAGGCCGAGCAACTGCAGCTCGCGCCCGCCGAGCCGTTCGTCGATTGGCGGCCCTATCCCGGGGCAGAGACGTGGCGCGAGTTTTATCAGCGGGTGGCCGGCTGGATGGAGACTCTGCCGTTGACCGATGATGAGGTGCCGATTCTGGTGAGCCATGGCGGTGCCATCAAGCAGATCGTCACCTGGTGGCTGGGGATCGACATCGATTGCTCGCAGGGGGCGGCGTTCGATACCGCCACGGCCAGTATCACGGTCTTGCGTATCAATAGCTGGGGTGAGCGTGCCCTGGAACGGCTGAACGACACGGCGCATCTCTACGCCGACGACCTGGCCGGCACGACGCCGCTGATCAAACGACTGGCGAACGATCCGTTCAATGCGCTGTTCCGCCGCCCTCAGAACGACGCCTGATATGATGCGGTTTTTTGCCGGATCACGACGGGCGCTGCCGATGGCCGATGATCGTCGACCGCCGGCAGCGCCCGTTTGCTATCCCGGATCGATCGTCCTGGGGCGCATTCGAGAGACGAGTCGTAAAGATCTACAGGGCGCACTTGTACGCCCTAGTCTGCGGTCCCGTACAATATCACCGTCTCCTTGGCCCGCGGATGCTCCTGGATCAGTGTGACCGGATAATCCATCGTGGGCGGGTGCATGGCGGCCAGTCTGAGCAATGTGCCACGGGTGGCCAGTTCGATGCGCCTGGCGCCCAAAATCGCCTTCATCCCCAACGTCACTGCGCCCGGCGGACACAGAGTGTAGAGTGGACTGCGAAACGCCCGCGTCGCCGTCTCTGGATTGAGGCTCAGCACCCGGGTGCGCGAGTTCTTGAACTCGTCGGGTGTGAGATGAGCGTAATGGGCCAGCAGATCGGGCGCCTCGTTAAAGGCGATGTGCCCGTGTTCGCCGACACCGCCGAAACAGACGTCGACTCCCTCTCCGCCGGTGAGCTCTTTTATTTTGGCGTCGATGGCATCGGGAGCAAAGGGATCGGGAAACCAGCGCTGTTCCTCGGGGATGCGCAACTCCTCATCCAGCCGGTCAAAGAGCTCTCGTTCCATGGCGGCACGAAAGCTCATGGGATGATCTCGAGGGATGAGGCGCCCCTCCCAATCGAGATACTCATCCATATTAAAGGTCCACACATTCTTCCAGCTAATGCCCTCGCGGTTCGAGATCTCGGCGGCGATGGGGTACTGGGCGGTTGGCCCCACCGGCAAGATCAGGGTGGTGATGCGGCCGGCGCGGTTGTTCTCGGCGATCGTATCCACCATGGAGCGGGCCATGGCCGCCAGCGCCGCGTCATAGTCGGGGAAGAGGCGCACGGTGACGGGGCTCCACGCGTTGATCTCGTCGGCCGGCATGGTGAGCAGTTTCATCATGTCCTCTTTGCAGAGGGTGACGCTGCGGACGATGCCACGAAAACGCTTCTCGCTCATAGTTCTCCTCTGGATGAGAGACGGATGGGTCGATGATTGT
>JBMNOI010000202.1:0-2810 GCA_050942995.1 Anaerolineae bacterium | reverse complement strand
TCAATCCGATCGAAGCGGGGCTGGGCTGGACCGTGGCGCTGAACAAGCCCGAATTCATCGGGAGAGAAGCCCTGCTCAAGATCTCGCTAGAGGGCGCAGCGCGACGGCTCGTCGCATTCGAGATGACCGCCGGCAGCGTCCCCCGGCATGGCTACCCCGTTCTGGTAGAGGGCGTTCCCTGTGGCGAGGTAACCAGTGGCATCTACTCACCCACACTGGACCGCTTTATCGGCCTGGCCTACGTCGCCGCCGAATACGCCACTGTGGGGCAAGAGATCGAGATCGAGGTTCGCGGTCGTACCCGACCCGCCGTCATCGTGAAAAAGCCGTTCTACGTACCTGCGTATCGCCGTTGATCGCCTTGGCCTGTGGTGTGTCGATTTGCGCAACTCTATGAATTGATGCAACATAGGCGCACTCTAACAGCCGTAACCTGTACGAGCCCAATGCCGGTAACTAAAGGAGTGAGTTCTTATGGCCATTAAGGTGGATCCGCGCTGCCGCTACGCAAAAACCCACGAGTGGATACGTGTGGAAAGCGACTATGCCTACGTCGGCATCACCGACTATGCCCAGCAGCAGTTGAGCGATATCGTATACGTCGAATTGCCTGAAACAGGCGATAGCTTTACCAAGGACGAGATTTTTGGCGTTGTCGAATCGGTCAAGGCGGCATCCGACTGTTATCTGCCCATCGCCGGCGAGATCGTCGAGATCAACGAAGAGCTGGAGGAAAGCCCCGACCTGGTCAACTCGGATCCCTACGGCGAGGGCTGGTTCGTCAAGGTGCTTATCGAAGATCCCGATGAGGTCGAGGCGCTGATGACGCCCGAACAGTACCGCCGCATGGCTGAAAAGGCCCTGGAAGAAGGGGGCAACTAATCATGACGTACGTTCCCCATACGGACGCCGAGCGGGAAGAGATGCTGGCGCGCATTGGGGTGCAAAACGTCCGTGATCTATTTCAGGCCATCCCTGCCTCATTCCGCTTTCCAGAGATCGACCTGCCCGGGCCGCTCTCTGAGCCTGAGATCATGGTGGAGATGCTGGAGCTATCGGAAGCCAATGTAGATACGCAACACGTGGCCTGCTTTCTGGGCGCCGGCGCATATCACCACTACGTCCCGAGCGTGGTTCAGCATGTCATTGCCCGGAACGAGTTCTACACTGCGTATACGCCATACCAGCCCGAGATCAGCCAGGGAACGTTACAGGCGATCTTTGAGTATCAGACCATGATCTGCGAGTTGACGGGGATGGACGTCAGCAACGCATCACACTATGACGGCGCCTCGGCCATGGCCGAGGCCGTCATCATGTCGGTCAGCGTGTCGCGCGGGCGGCGGCGCAAGGCTATCCTGGCGCCTACCATCCACCCCGAATACCGCGAGACGGTGCGCACCTACGTGCAGGGCATGGATATCGCCATAGAGGGCGGTGACGGCCCGGATACCAGTATCGAGGCGCTGCTGGAGCAGGTTGACGATCAAACGGCCTGCCTCATCGTACAGAACCCCGACTTTTTGGGGCGCATCGTGGATCTGGCCGGCGTCGCCGAGGCGGTGCACGAGCGTGGCGCGTTACTGGCCGTCGCCTGCCACCCCATCGCCCTGGGCATGCTCAAGCCGCCCGGCGCCTATGACGCCGACATCGCCCTGGGAGAGGGGCAGCCTCTGGGCATTCCCCTCAACTATGGCGGTCCGTACCTGGGATTTTTCGCCTGCAAAGAGGCGTATGTGCGGCGCATGGCGGGCCGGCTGGCCGGTCAAACGGTGGATAACCGGGGAAATGTAGGATATGTACTGACCCTTTCGACGCGCGAGCAGCATATCCGGCGTGAACGAGCCACATCCAACATCTGCACCAACCAGGGTTTGATGGCTCTCGCGGCCGCCGCCTATCTGGCCGCATTGGGCAAGTGCGGCCTGCAGCAGGTGGCACGCATCTGCTATCATCGTGCTCACTATACCGCCCGCGCCATCGATGCGCTGGCCGCCTATCAGGTGGATCTGTCGCGTCCCTTCTTTAACGAGTTCGTCGTTCGATGCCCGGCGCCGGTGTCCGAGATCAACGAGCGCCTGCTGCACGAGTACGGCATCATGGGTGGATTCGATCTGGGCCGGGTTTATCCAGAGATGGAAAACCAGATGTTGTTGTGCGTGACCGAGATGAACGACGCCGGACAGATTGACGATCTGGTGCAGGCTCTGGAGGAGGTGGCATCATGACCGAATCCATCGTCCCCATCATCTACGAGCAAAGCGCGCCCGGCCGTTGCGCCGCCCATCTACCCGAGATCGGTGTGCCGCTGGCCGATCTGCCCGATCCCGATCTGCTGCGCGACGACCTGGATCTCCCCGAAGTGAGCGAGGTCGATCTGATGCGGCATTATGTGCGGCTGTCGCAGTTGAACCATGGGGTGGACGTGGGATTCTATCCGCTGGGATCCTGCACGATGAAGTATAACCCCAAGATCAACGAGGATGTCAGTCGCCTGCCCGGCTTTACCCACACCCATCCCTACCAGCCGGTCGAGACGGTACAGGGCAACCTGGCGCTGATGTACGAACTGCAGGAATACCTCAAAGAGCTGGGCGGCTTTGCCGCGGTGAGCCTGCAGCCGGCTGCGGGAGCCCATGGGGAGCTGACCGGCGTGCTCATGATACGGGCCTATCATCGGGCCCGTGGCGACACCAAACGCAACGTCACCCTCATTCCCGACTCGGCCCACGGCACCAACCCGGCCACCACGACCATGGCCGGATTCGAGATGGTCGAACTGCGCTCCGACGCCCGAGGCAACGTCGACC
>JBMNOI010000088.1:0-15798 GCA_050942995.1 Anaerolineae bacterium | reverse complement strand
AGCAGCTTTTGCCGTGCATCGGCCAGCGCCTCGCGCTCTTCCGGGGTGCCGCCAAAGATCAGTACATTGCGCCCCTCGAAATTCCCCTCTTCGGTGACGCCGTAGGCCTCCATAAAGGGCTCTGCCTCATCCCCCAGCAGATCGCGGATCTCTCCGGCCGTCCAGAGGTAGTAACGCCCCTCTTCTCCTTCCGTGTCGGCATCCTGAGATGAATAGAATCCCCCGGCGGGATGAGTCATCTCGCGAAGCACATAATCCAGCGTCTCCTCGGCCACGACGCGAAACAGATCCTCGCCGGTGGCCTGCCAGGCGTGCAGATACACCCGGGCGAGCCCGGCGTTGTCGTACAGCATCTTTTCAAAGTGCGGCACTCGCCAGAATGCATCCACCGAATAGCGGTGAAAGCCGCCACCGATCTGATCATAGATGCCACCGCGGGCGATGGCCGACAGAGTATCCACCGCCATACGCTCCGCCTCGGCATCGCCGGTGCTATAGTGCCGACGCAACAGGAACTCGATGGTCATGGGATGGGGGAATTTGGGCGCAGGGCCCCACCCGCCGTTGGCGGCGTCATAGCCGGCGGCCAGTTTCTGCGCCGCACGATCCAGCGTGTCGTGCCGCAGCGGCTCGTCATCTTGCGGCAGACGACCGGGCCCTGTATCACGCCTCAGGGTTTCGACCAGGGTCCGGCTCTGCTCTTCAACCTCTTCGCGGCGGTTATTCCAGGCATCGATGATGGCGTGGAGCACCTCGGTAAATGAGGGCATGCCATGTCGGGATGTCGGGGGGAAATAGGTGCCGCCGTAAAAGGGCCGCCCGTCGGGCAACAGAAACACCGACATGGGCCAGCCGCCGCGCCCGGTCATGGCCTGCACAGCGGCCATATAGACCTGATCCAGATCGGGCCGCTCCTCGCGATCCACCTTGATGCTGACGAAATGCTCGTTCAGGAGGGCGGCCACCGCCTCATCCTCGAACGTCTCACAGGCCATTACGTGGCACCAGTAGCACGACGAGTAGCCGATGGAAAGAAAAATGGGCCGATTCTCAGATCGGGCCTTGTCCAGCGCCATCTCTCCCCAGGGGTACCAGTCCACCGGGTTTTCCGCATGCTGCAAAAGATAAGGGCTCGATTCCTTCGCAAGGCGATTTGCCATACGTTTTCACCACCTCGTACAACGGCCGCACATCCATGCCCGGGATGGATGTCGGCTGCGTGTGGCGTGGACTGGCCCGAAACTATATGGGGAAACTGACGATCAGTTCAAATATACAGGGTAATGGCAGATTCGCGAGCGTCCTGAATATAGGCGCCCACACCGCCACATTCGTCTACCAGATCCTCTCGTAGATCCTCTCGCTTGATGCCCATGATATCCATGGTCATATCACAGGCGATAATCTTGCCGCCCAACTCTTTAAAGTCGGCCAGCAGCTTTTCCAGTGAGGCAACCCGGGCACGGCGCATACGTCGCCTGACCATCCATTTGCCCAGCCCGAGAAAGTGCATCCTGGAAAGGGGGCCTTTTTCGAGGGCCCCCTTTTTCAGCCGCTCCAGCCCCCAAAAGGTAAAGAACAGCGACACCTCCATACCCATGGCCAGGGCCCCGTTGCTGATGATCAGCGCGCTGTACAGCCTGTCCATATCGCCGCTCTGTACGACGATGGTGGCACGCTCGGTCATGGCGCATCCTCCTGTCCCCGATCAGCAGCGGATACGGATGGTCCAGTCGGTTTCAAAGCCCTCAACGCTCAGCAGCTCCAGCTTGAGCGCCTCGACGGCCATGGGAATCTCTTTCATCGAAGAGGGATGAGATCCCGACACCTCGATGATATCCCCCGGCGCAGCGCGACGCACCGCCTTGCGTACCTCGACAAGAGGCACCGGACAGGTCTCACCATGCACATCGATCTTGATCTCGGCCATAAGGCACCTCTCAGCGCCGGGCGCGATCCGTCCGGCCCTCTGCGGGATCAAAGCACCCCCCTCATTTACGGCAGGTCGGATAGCGCTGTATGTCAGTCGCTGAATTCGACCACAACCTTTTCGACATCCCAGAGGGGCTCGATCTTTTCGACGATCTCTTCGCGAATATTGTTCGCAAACTGGTGATCCGACGGCAGATCCAGCGCGATGCGCACAACGCCCTCGGCGACATCCATCTCTTTGACAACCTTGGTGCGGATCAGATCCAGCCCCACCATGGGGTTCATCACATGCTTGAGGCGACGTTCCACCTCGCCCACGGTGGTGGGCTCCCGCTCCGTCACCAGGCTATGGCGCTCCTCATAATTCTGGATGGCGGCGCGCAAGCCGTCCACCGCCAGCACCGAGCAGTGCGTTTTGATGGGCGGCAGTCCGCCGAGAGCATCTGAGGCTTGCTGCCAGGTGATGTTCTTGGCCTCAGACAACGTCTTGCCTTTGGCCAGCTCGGTGATGATCGACCCGGTCGCGATATTGGAGGCACAGCCGTACGACTCGAATTTGATATCTGTGATGCGCTGAGAGCTCTCATCCACTTTGAGATATACGGCCACCATATCGCCGCATGCAGGGCTTCCTTCCACCGCCCGCGCGTCGGGATTTTCCATGCGCCCCACATTCTTGGGGTTGCGAAAGTGCTCCATGACGAGTTCGCTATATGGTAAAGGCATGTAAGTTACTCCTTCCCTAACGGGCTGATGGCCCGCAGGCTGGCAATGACGTCGGTCATGGCCTCGGCGACGGCATCGACGTCGTCGGGCTCGTTATAGCGACCAAAGCTAAAGCGCACCGATCCGTGGGCCCGCTCGTGATTCCCTCCGATGCCCAGGATGACGTGGCTGGCCTCCAGCGACCGGCTGAAGCAGGCCGAGCCGGTGCTTACGGCAAAGCCACGCATGTCCAGATGCAGCAGGATCGATTCACCCTCGACAAAGCGAAAAGAGATATTGGTACAGTGCGGCAATCGATATTCAGGATGCCCGTTAAGGAGTGAATGAGGCACCTGTAACAGGATATCGGTCAGGCGGTCGCGCATGGCCTGTAACCGCGCCGTCTCCTCGGGCGTAACCAGCTCGACGGCTTTGGCAAAGCCCACGGCGCCGGGAATATTCTCCACACCGGCGCGCATATTGAATTCCTGAAAGCCACCGTCCATCCATTTCGCTATCGGCGTCCCCTGGCGTACATAGAGCGCGCCCACGCCCTTGGGCCCGTGAATCAGATCGGCGGTGAGTGTGACCAGATCGACGGGCGTCTCGGCCACATTCAGCGGCACCCGCGGGAAAGAGTGAGTGGCATCGGTATGAAAGAACACCTCGCGCTCTTTGCAGATGGCGGCGATAGCGGCTACATCCTGCAGCGTGGCGATCTCTTGATTGGCCGACTGCACAGAGACGAGGATGGTATCCGGTCGGATGGCGCGGCGCAGGTGATCGAGATCGATACGCCCGTCACCGTCCACATCCAGATAGGTGACCTCATAGCCCTGACGCTCCAGCGAGCGCATGCTGTACAGCACCGGGAAATCCTCGATGGGGCTGGTGATCAGGTGGCGTCCCTTTTTCTCCCCCAGGGCCATGGCCACACCTTTGACGGCCATGTTGCTCGATTCGGTGCCACCGGAGGTAAACACCAGCTCCTCATCGCCCGCGCCCAGCGTGCGGGCGATCGAGGCGCGGGCGGCGTCCAAAGCATCCTTGGCGTCGATACCCGCGGAATAGCCAAACTGGGATGTGGCGACGGCGAATGTTTCGGTAAAGTATGGCGCCATCGCCTCGAGCACGCGTTCATCCAGGCGAGTGGCCGCCGCATTGTCCAGGTATATAAAGCGCTCTGACATTCAACCTCCAGCGGCTGTGGTTTCGATGACCCTTTTGCTTCTCAGGTCTTCATCCTTCACATTATACCAAAAACACCGTTCCTTGTCACGACTAAAGTCACATTTTCACTCAACTTGATAAACTATAGCGGCGCGAATCCACATGAGGGATGCGCCACGGCCTCACAAATACCTGCCTTCCGAAGGTGGCGAAAGAGACCCCTCGGAAGGTAGGGCAGGTGGCATACCCTCGCCGCTCACGGTATGCTATAATGGGGTCACGGTGAATCGCCAGACCATCTAACCATGAGGAGGCCTTATGACGCAGGTGACGATCTCGGGTACCGATTTCTTGATTGACGGCACGCCCACCTATCCCGGCCGCACATACGAGGGGCGGCGCATCGAGGGCATGCTGTTCAACGTGCGTGCCGTACAGGCCACCTTTGATGACGCCAACCCCGAGACCCGCCGCCATTGGGCCTATCCCGATACCGGCGTGTGGGATCCGGAGCGCAACGTGAGCGAATTCTGCGCTGCGTTGCCCGAATGGCGAGATCACGGCATCATCGCCTTTACCATCAACCTGCAGGGCGGCGGGCCGCTGTATGTGCCCGAGATCTATCATCACTATGACAACAACGCCTTTACTCCCGATGGAGAGCTCAAGGCCGATTACGCCGATCGGGTGACCCGGGTGCTGGCCCGCGCCGACGAGCTGGGCATGGTCGTCATCGTGGGCTTTTTCTACTGGATGCAGTTGCTCAAGATGCGCGGTGAGGCGGCGATATGGCGGGCGGCAGACGAGGCTCTGACGTTCCTGGAGGGCACCGGGCGGCGCAATATCCTCATCGAGATCGCCAACGAGATCGATGTGGTGAATGACAACACCCCCTACGACATCTTTGCGCCCGAGCGCCAGCACGAGATGATCTATCGCCTGCGTGAGGCCCATCCCGGATTCTACTACTCGACCAGCGGCGGCGGCGCCGAAGTTCATACCGGCCGCGGCATGCCCCCGGCATCTCTGGTCGAAGCGGACGACTATGTGTTGCTGCACGGCAACGGCCTCAATCCCGATCAGCTCGAAGCGGCTATTCTGGCGGTCAAGGCGATGCCGGTTTATCAGGCCAATCCCAAGCCGCTGGTGATCAATGAAGATTCGCCGGCCATCGCCAATATGGAGGTGGCCTGGCGCCATGGCGTATCGTGGGGCTACTACGATCAGGGCTGGGACGGCCAGGGCGATGATCCCTGGGAGGATTATGTGCCGCGGCCGAGGTGGAACACCGGCCCCTATGAAGAGCTGCTGGGCTTTCAGACGCCACCGGTGAACTGGGGCATCAATACCCTCTTCAAGCGGGCGTTCTTCCGACGTGTGGCCGAGATCACCGGCGCTCCGGGGCGCTCATAGGGGTCTTCCGGCTGACGGCGGTGGCGTGTGGATCGACGGTCGGCGCACGTTGGGCCGTGGTGTATCGCATAGGAGGCGTATCGATGGCGTTTGATCCCGACCCTGTGACGCGTCCGTCTCGCCCGATCGCGACGGTGGCCGTGTGGGGGCTGATCGGTGTGCTGGGGCTTGTTTTACTGTTTGCTTATCAAAAGTGGTCAGAGGAGGATCTGATGACCGATCGAGAACGCGCGCAGGTGGCCCTGCCGGCGCTGGACGTGGCGGTTCCGCCCGTCATCGAGACGGCCACCTTTGCAATGGGTTGATTCTGGGGACCTGACTCTCAGTTTGGGAGTCTCCCCGGGGTGGTTCGAACGCGGGTGGGCTATGCCGGTGGCACGACTGAGAACCCCACCTATCACGATTTGGGCGACCATACCGAGACCGTCGAGATCGACTATGATCCGGCCATCATCACCTACGACGATCTGCTGGCCGCCTTCTGGGAGGGGCACAGCCCCAATCGTCCGCCTGTTTCTCGACAATATGCATCCATCATCTTTTATCACAACGAGGAACAGCGCGAACGGGCCATCGCCTCACGCACTGCCGAGGCCGAGCGGATGAATATGCGCCTCCATACCGAGATCGTGCCCGCCGGGCGCTTTTACCGCGCGGAGGACTATCACCAGAAATACGAGTTACGGCGATATCGCGAGCTGTTTCGCGAGTACGAAGAGATCTATCCCGATCCGGAGGATCTGGTGGACTCGACGGCCGCGGCACGGGTGAACGGCTACGCCGGTGGATACGGCACAGCCGAGCAACTGGAGGAAGAGATCGAACTGCTGGGGCTCTCGCCCGGGGGACAGGAGGTGCTGCGGCGGCTGGTTCGCCGGTAGAGGACGATCACAGGCTGTATACAGATCGGGCGGCGCATCAAGATGATGCGCCGCCCGTCTATATTCCCCCCGCCCTGCCTCCAGTTGCCACAGCATCGCTTCGCGCATAGAATGCGTTACCAAATGGTCCATTTCCATGCTACGAGGAGCGTCATGAAGATCACGTCTGTCCGTGCTATTCCCCTTTCCGATCCCATCCCGCCCGAGCATCAGCATCGCACTGACCTGGGCACCAAGGTCAAGACCGATTCGGTGCTGGTGATGGTCGAGACCGACGAGGGCCTCACCGGTATCGGGGCATCGTTGGGCAGCCCCGAGGTGGTGCGTGCCGTGGTGGCCTACGATCTGGAGCCCATGTTGCTGGGTGAGAACCCCCTCTACACCGAGCGGCTATACGAAAAGATGTACAGCGGCTCGCGCTGGCGACCGGCGCTGGAGCGGGGCCACTCTCAGCCACAAGAGGCACGGCGGGGCGTTACCCTGGAGGCGATCTCGGGGGTCGATCTGGCCCTGTGGGATATCAAGGCGCAGGCGTGGGGCGTGCCCATCTATGTGGCGCTGGGCGCCGCCCGCGATCAGATCCGCGCCTACGCCAGCGGTGGCTGGGCACCGGGCGACGAGGCCGAGGCCGAGATGGGCGGCTATGCCGCCAAAGGCTTTAACGCCGTCAAGATGCGGGTGGTGGGTCGCGACGGCTTTTCCATCGAAAAGACGCTGCGGCGTGTGGCGGCGGCGCGGCGGGGCATCGGCCCCGATGTGGAGCTGATGGTGGACGCCCACGGTTGTATGGATGTCTCTACGGCGCGTCGGCTGGCCGACGCGCTGGAGGAGTATGATATCGCCTGGTTCGAGGAGCCCATCTCACCCGACGACCATCCCGGATTGGCCGAGGTGCGGCGCTCGACGACGATCCCCATCGCCAGCGGCGAGCGCGAATTCACCCGTTTTGATTTCCAGAGCCTGTTCGAACATCGTGCGGTGGATATCGCCCAGCCCGATGTGGCCCGGGCCGGCGGCTATACCGAGATCCGTCGCATCGCCGCCATGGCCTCGGCACAGGGGCTGCGGGTGGCGCCCCACGCGTGGAGCTCGGGCGTGCTCTTTGCCGCCAGCATCCATCTGGCCATGGCCCTGCCCAACTGCCATATCCTTGAGGTGAGCCAGGGCTATATGCCGATGATGTACGAGCTGTTCGAGGAGCCGTACGATATCCGCGACGGCATCGTCTATGCGCCGCAGCGGCCGGGACTGGGCTATACCCTGCGGCCGGACGTCTTCGAGCGATTCCGGTACAGGCCGGGCCCCGAATATATATACTGACGCGTCACAGGAGCGCACAATGATAGACCATGATCGTAGCGACCTGACCTTTATGACCGCCACCGAGCTGGCGCGGCTGATCCGCAACAAGCAGGTCTCGGCGCGGGAGGTGATGGAGGCGCATCTGGCACAGATCGAGCGGGTGAACCCGCGGGTGAACGCCATCGTGACCCTGTTGCCCGAGCGGGCGCTGGAGGCGGCGGACGATGCCGACCGAATGCTGGCCCGAGGGCAGGCGGTCGGGCCGTTACACGGGTTGCCCATCGCGCACAAAGATTTGATCCCCACGCGGGGCATCCGTACCACCTACGGCTCGCCGCTGTATGCCGACCACGTGCCCGACGAGGACGCCATCGTGGTCGAACGAGTGCGCGCTGCCGGGGCCATCAGCATCGGCAAAACCAACACGCCCGAGTTTGGCGCGGGATCGCAAACCTTTAACGAAGTATTTGGCGAGACACTGAACCCCTATGATACGACCCGAACGTGCGGCGGCTCCAGCGGCGGCGCGGCGGTGGCCCTGGCCTGCGGCATGTTGCCCCTGGCCGACGGCAGCGACATGGGCGGATCGTTGCGCAATCCGGCGGCGTTCTGCAACGTGGTGGGGTTGCGCCCCTCGCCCGGGCGCGTACCGGTGTGGCCCACCCAGTTGGGCTGGTCACCCTTCTCGGTGGAGGGCCCCATGGGGCGCACCGTAGAGGATGTGGCGCTGTTGCTGGGCGCCATGGCCGGCCCCGATCCTCGCTCGCCCATCTCTCTGTCCGATCCGGGGCACATCTTTTGGCGGCCGCTGGAGCGGGATTTCAACGGCACGCGCATCGCCTGGAGCAGTGATCTGGGCGGACTGCCGGTGGATCCGCGAATCACCCGCGTGATGGAGGGCCAGCGAAACACCTTCCGTGACCTGGGCTGCTGGGTAGACGATGCCGACCCCGGCTGGGACGGCGCCGATGAGGCGTTCAAGGTGTGGCGGGCTTGGCATTTCGAAGCGGGGCGTGGCGAGCTGGTGGACCGGCATCGAGATCAGGTCAAAGACACGGTGATATGGAACGTGGAACAGGGGCGCGCGTTGACCGGTCCCGAGATCGCCCGCGCCGAGATCGCGCGCACCATGCTCTATCAGCGGTTGAACCGCTTTATGCAACGCTACGAGTTCCTGATACTGCCGGTTACCCAGGTGCCCCCCTTTGACGTCAAGCAGCGATACGTGACCGAGATCAACGGTGTCGAGATGGAGACCTATATCGACTGGATGCGGTCGTGCTATTACGTGTCCGTCACCGGGCACCCGGCCATCTCGGTGCCGTGTGGCTTTACGCCGGAGGGATTGCCCGTCGGGATACAGATCGTGGGGCGGCATCACGATGACTGGGGCGTACTGCAACTGGCCTATGCCTTCCAGCAGGCCACGGGGTTCTGGCGGCATCGGCCCAAGGTGGTGGAGATATTCTGATGGACGGATCCTCTTTACAGGCGCGGCGCGTGCCCGACGCGGTCGATGCGCTGGCGCCCGACGGCTCCGAGATCCGGCTGCTGGTGAGCGTGAGCGGGGCCAGTATGGTGCACTGTACGCTGCCGCCCGGACAAACCACCGTGCCGGTGCGACATCGCACGGTGGAGGAGGTGTGGTATATCCTCTCCGGTCGGGGCGAGGTGTGGCGCAAGCTGGGCGACGTCGAGGAGATCAGAGCGGTGTCGGCCGGTGACAGCCTGAATATCCCGTTGGGCGCCCATTTTCAATTTCGCACTGTGGGCGATGAACCGTTACGCATGGTGATTACCACCATCCCGCCGTGGCCGGGAGAGGACGAGGCCATCGTCAGCGAGCTCGCCGCCTGGCGGTAGGCGGCGAGTACGCCGCCTATCGCCCCTGCGGGTCGAGCACGGCGGCCAGGGCGGCCTGCTCGGACGAGGGCACCACGGCCAGCACCTCGTCGACGGGTTGGAGCACAGTATCCCCCCGCGGGATAAAGAGCTGCCCCTTGCGGATGACGGCCACCAGCGCGCAATCACGAGGCAGCTCCAGTTCGTTCAGAGCACGCCCCACGGCCAGCGCCTGGGGGTGAACCTTTTCGAGCACCAGGGAGAACTGGCCCTGGCGTAGCTTGAGCAGGATCATCATATCGCCCAGCGACATCTCTTCCAGGATCAGTCGCCCTATCAGATCGGCCTGATTCAGCGCCACGTCCACACCCATCTGCGGCGTAAAGAGCCAGGCGTTCCTGGGATTGTTGATGCGGGCGATCACCCGGGGCACGGAGAACTCGAATTTCGCCAGACCGGTGACCACCAGGTTGACTTCATCCGAGCCGGTGACGGCGGCGATAACGTCGGTCTGGCGCACCCCCACCGATTCGAGCATGTTCGGGTCGGTGCCGCTACCCGAAACGACTACCTCTTCGGGCAGATCGGCCACCAGGCGGGGCCGCGCCTCGCCGCGTACCTCGATCACGCGCACGTGATGGCCCTCACTCAGCAACAGAGTGGCCAGGTAGGTGCCCACCTTGCCCCCACCGACGATGATAACGCGCATAATGGCCCCCTCTCTACATTGTCCCCAGTATGCTGCGCAAGCGCTCCACCGATGTGGCCATCACGGCGAGGTGAAGGATATCGCCCTCGCGAAAGCCGGTGCCCAGAGTGGGCAGGAAGGTATGTCCGCCACGGCTAATGGCCACCACATGCACCTCTCCCAGCACGGTGACGTCGTTCACCGTCCTGCCCACCAGCAGGGGAGACACCCCTACCTCGACGAGATCTACCGCGCCGCCGCCCAGGCTGATCACCGTGCTCAACGGAGAAAAGGAAAGTAGCTCGGCGATGCGGTTCACCCCCCACGTCACCGGCGAGATGGTTTGCAGGCCCAGGCGGCGATAGATCTCGGCTTTGCTCGGGTCGTATACCCGGGCGACGATGCGCGGCACGCGAAAGATCTGCTGGGCCAGCCGGGCCGCCACCAGGTTCGCCTCATCTGAGGTAGTGACCGCCGCCAGCCCATCGGCGCGCTCGATGCCGGCATCGAGCAGCACATCCCGGTCAAAGCCGATGCCGACCACCGTCCGGCCGTTGAACCCCGGCCCCAGCCGGCCGAACGCGTCGGGATCACTATCTACAACGGTCACGCCATGGCCGTGACGATCCAGGGTCTGCGCCAGCTCGGCGCCCATCCGCCCGCAGCCGATCACAAGGATGTTCATACCCTACCTCCTAACGAGCGCCGCGGTCGCGCCGACGCAATACCGCCTTGCGCAGTTCGTCCATGATCAACAGCGCCGGGCTCCAGGCGAACAAAAAGAGCCAGTTGCGCAACGGGAACGCCGCCGTACCGATAATGTTCTGCAGGAACGGCACATACACGATCAGCAAGATGATAATCAGTTCGCTGGCGATGCCCGGCCACACCAGCCGGTTTCGAAAGAACAACGGCCCGAACACCGAGCGTCTTTCGGTGCGTTGTGCAAACAGGTTGCCGATCTGGGTGGTAACCACGGCCGCCAGAGCCATGGCGGTGGCCATGCGATAGATGGTCCCCTCACCCGGCAGGTCGAGCCACTGCCCGGCGTAGCCGCTGGTCCAGTAGGCATAGTAGAATGCCGCCATGGTCGCCAGACTCTGTACCGGTCCCAGCCATAGATAAGCGCGGGCGAGCAGCCCCCGGTTAATCACATGCTCTTTGAGATTGCGCGGCGGCCGGTCCATCAACCCGGGCTCGGGAGGCTCGGCGCCCAACGCCAGCGCCGGCATGATGTCAGTGCCCAGGTCGATGGTCAGAATATGCATCACATTCAATGCCAGCGGGATGCGGCCGCGGGTCAGAGCGAACAGGACAAAGGGCACCGCTTCGGTCACGTTGCTGGTAAAGATGTAGGAGGTAAAACGCTTGATGTTGGCATAGACGGCACGCCCTTCCTCGATCGAGTTCACGATGGAGGCAAAGTTGTCGTCCGTCAGGATCATATCGGCGGCCTCTTTGGCCACATCGGTGCCGGTAATGCCCATGGCGACGCCGATATCGGCCTTTTTCAGTGCCGGCGCATCGTTCACGCCGTCGCCCGTCACGGCCACCACATGGCCCAACTCTTGTAGCGCAGCGACCACGCGCAGCTTGTGCTCGGGCGCCACGCGGGCAAAGATCACCTGACCCGCCAGCGCATCCTTCAGGTCGGCGTCATCCATGGCTTCGAGATCGACGCCGGTCACAACCCGCAGGTCGCCGTCGCGCACAATGCCGATGCGCCGGGCGATGCTCTCGGCAGTGAGGCCATAGTCGCCGGTGATCATGATGATGCGGATGCCGGCATGGTGGCATGTTTCCACCGCCTCGGCGACTTCCGGGCGGGGCGGATCCATCATGGCCACCAGGCCGAGAAAGGTCAGGTCGCGCTCTACCGCCTCGGTGGTATATTCGGTCAAATCCTCCGGCAACGGCCGCATGGCGATGGCCAGCACACGCAATCCGGCGCGGGCATACTCGTCGTTGGCGGCCATGGCCCGCTCGCGCATCTCGTCGGTCAGCGGCGCTACCCGACCATCCATCCGGACGGCGGTGCACAGCGTCAACATCTCACGGGGCGCCCCTTTGACATAGGCCAGCCGCGATTCGCCACCCTTGTGGATGGTGCTCATACGTTTGCGTCGCGATTCAAAGGGAAGCTCGCGCAGCCGGGGCGCGGCCTCGGATTCGGCCTGCAAGTTCAGGCCCGCTTTGGCCACCACCACCTGCATGGCGGCCTCGGTGGGATCGCCCAGTACGGTCCAGCGGTCCGAATCGTCCGACGGCGGCAGCACCCGGGCGTTGTTGCACAGACCGGCCGCGATGAGCAGGTGGCGCAGGCTGTCGTCGTCATCGGCCCGAACCGGTCCGCCACCATCGAGAATGGCTCCCTCGGGGGCATAGCCCACGCCGGTCACGGTGAACTGCCCGTCGGGCAGCCACAGGTTGGATACCGTCATCTCGTTCTGGGTGAGGGTGCCGGTCTTGTCGGTGCAGATCACGGTGGTGCTGCCCAGCGTCTCGACGGCAGAGAGACGTTTGATCAGGGCGTGGCGTCTGGCCATGCGCTGCACGCCCATGGCCAGAGCCAGCGTCACCGTGGGCAGTAATCCCTCGGGCACAAAGGCCACGATCATGCCCAGCGCAAAGATAAATCCCTCGGCCAGATCCATCCCCGCCAGCAGGATGCCCAGAGCAAAGAACACTGCGCCGATGCCAAAGGCGATGATGGTCACCATGCGGGTGACGTGATTCATTTCCTTCTGCAGCGGGCTCTGTTCCTCGCCCATGCTCTGGGTGAGGTGGGCGATCTTGCCGAATTCGGTCTCCATGCCGGTGGACGAAACCACCGCCCTGGCGGTGCCGGCTACCACGTTGGTGCCGGCAAAGATCAGGTTGGGCGTCTCAGCGCGAGAGAGATCGACGCCGATCACCGGCTCGCCGGTGCGACGCACCGGGTGCGACTCGCCGGTGAGGGTGGATTGATCCACCTGTAGTTCGGCCTCTTGCACCAGACGGGCGTCGGCCGAGATATGGTCTCCCTCAGCCAGCAGCATCACATCACCGGGCACCAGGGTGTCGGCCACGATCATGCGCTCTGCGCCGTCGCGCAATACGCGGGCATGGGAGGGCAACATTTTGCGCAGCGCTTCGGTCGCCTTGCCGGCGCGAAACTCTTGCCAGAAACTGAACAGACCGTTGATGATGTTGACCAGCCAGATGGCGACGGTCAACTCGGGCATATCGGCCAGGAGGGCGATGACGCCACCGACCCACAGCAGGATGGCCATGAGATGGGTAAAGTTGAGCAGCAGCCGCTGCCACAGCGGGCGTCCCTTTTCCTCACGGATGACGTTGGGGCCATAATGCTGTAGACGCCCGGCCGCCTCGGCGTCGGATAGCCCATCGATGCGGCTGCCCAACGCCTCATAGACATCCGGGACGCTCAGCGATTGGATACCCCCTTTGAGAGCCGCTCGCTGTTCGTCGATCAAACCGTTCACTCAATATCTCTCCGCTACCGCCCGTCGTATGGTGATTCCGTTTAGACGGGATGGTTCCCCAACGGAACGCTCGGGCGGCTACCGCCACCATTTCAAGCGACATAAATAAAGACCCCTCACCGTGACCGGCGAGGGGTCGGTCGCAGGTGACATATAGGCTTATTGGAGAGCGTTGTCAACTTGAGATGTTTGCCTTCGTCGCACCATGCCCGTCACCGCCATCATATCGAACCGTTCATAGAACGGGCGCAGGTCGGCGTCGCACACCAGGTCTACCCCATACAGCCCCTCCAGCCTGCTCAGCATACGCCGCACCAGTTCACTGCCGATGCCACGCCCCTGATACCCGGGCAATACCTCCAGCAGAGGGATATAGGCGCTCAGTACGCCGTCGCTAAGGGCGTTGATAAACCCTACCGGCCGGTCGGTGGCCTCATCGACGGCCAGCAGCACGTGATCGCTTCCGGTCAGGATGCGCAGACGGGTTTCGTCATCGGGTGAGGCAGCCCAGCCCACGAAAAAGGGCCGCAGATCGGCGGCCGTGATATCCTGTAGTGAGGCGGTGTAGCGGATGCCGTCCACCACCTCATCCGCTTCATCCTCGTCCTGTCGATAGAGCGGCCCCTCGAACACCACCCGATAGCCGTTGGGCGAACGCAGGGCCATCATCCAACCACCCCACGGCTCCTGCCGGGGCTCCTGCGCGACGGGCGTCTGGCGCTCGCGGCATAGAGCATGCGTATCGGCCACGCTCTCGACACCGATACGCCAGGTCAGAGCCATCGACGGGCCGGAAAAGCCGGCGTCCTCCTCAAGGCCGAACAGGATGCCGGCGGGAACCGTCGTGACGGCGGTTCCCACTCCGATGACACCTTTTGGCCCACCGCCATATGCGACGGCGACGAACCCGGGCCTTTCCGTGGGCTTGACCTCGAAGCCTAGGGCATCATAAAAGGCCGCCTCAGCGGTGAGATCGGCCACATGGAGCACGGGCTGCAGTCGTGTGTACATGATCTCTCCAGATGCGTTGCTCAGCGCTCACCCAGCGGGGTGAGGCTTCCCGATCCCGAGGGGGATACGTTGGTCTGCGGGCTGCCGTAGTAGCGCAGATCGCCCGAGCCCGATATCCGGGCATCGAGGGATTCGCTCGCCCATACCGTGGCCTCTCCCGAGCCCTGTATCTGGGCCGAGATGCGGCGGCTTTCCAGATCGTCGGCAAAATAGCTGCCCGACCCGCCGACCTGGAGCTGCTGCGCCTCGACGCGGCCGGCCACCCCGACATTCCCCGAACCCGAGATCTCGACAATGATCTCGTCGGCCTGCAGGCGGTCGATGATGATGTCGCCCGATCCGCTGACGTTCAGGGTCAGTCGGTCGGTATCGATGACCTCGGCGTGGATGGTGGTCGCGCCCGTGCTGCGTAACCCTTCTATCGTGGGCATGGTGATGGTATAGCGAATCGGCCGGCGAGGGCGTACGCTGCGGCCCGGGATGACGTCGATGCTCAGACGCAGGGTATCCCCTTCGACCACCGTCTCGATATAGGGCAACAGATTGTCATCGGCTTCTACCATCACCGACGTCTCCTCCCCCTGGCGGAGCGTCAGCTCGCCGACTCCGCCCATCGTGATGTGGGTGAAATTGCCCACATCGCGCGTCTCAGAGGCCACCATGCCCGATCCCCGCAAGGCCGGTCCTGAGAGGCCACAACCCGCCAGTATGACGGCCAGCGCTACAAGAACAATAATTCTCTCGCCCATACATCTTTCTCCATATCTCACGGACACAAAAGGTTGTCTCCCTCATTACGCAGGAACGTCGGGTATGTTGCGGAGGGTGGCTCAAAACACCCCCTTCCGAAAGTCTCTTTGCCACCTTCGGAAGGGGGAAAACAGCTCATGGCGCGGCCTTGTGGATTTTGTCGAGGAAACAGCAGAGGGAGGACAGATGTGCTAGAATAGAGCCGACGGATTCCGGCAAACGACCCTCTTGAGGAGACGTCCTATGAGCCACGTGGCCACGCGCCTGCTCTCGCTCATCCTGCTTTTACAGTCACGGCGTAACTGGAAGGCGGCCCATCTCGCCGCCGAACTAGGCGTTTCCGAGCGCACGGTGTTGCGCTACATGTCCATGCTGGACGAGATGGGCGTGCCGGTCTATTCCGAGCGTGGCCCCTACGGTGGGTTTTCGTTGATGCGCGGCTATCGGTTGCCGCCGCTGCTCTTTACTCCGGAGGAGGCCACCGTGCTCTACATGGGGACTCATCTGGTGCGCGAGCTGTGGGGGCAAACCTACCACGAGGCGGTGACGGCGGCCACGGCCAAGCTGGATAACGTGCTGCCCGATGATCTGCGTCAGGAGGTGGCCAGCACACGCCAGA
>JBMNOI010000201.1:0-2825 GCA_050942995.1 Anaerolineae bacterium | reverse complement strand
GCCCCAGACGACGGCCCGCCGCGCGGGCATCGGCCCCCATGCGTCTCAGGTCTATGTCGCTCATATCATCATCCTTCCATATCAACCGGGGCGTGCGCCCTATAGCAGTACCATCTTGTCCCGGTGGATGACCTCCGGGCCATAGTCGTATCCCAGGATGTCGGCGATATCCTCCGAGCGTTGCCCGATAATGCGGCGCAGATCGTCGGCGCCATAGTTACCCAATCCACGGGCGATCTCTCCTCCGGCGGCACTGCGCACACTGAGGATGGCGCCACGATCAAACTCTCCCTCGACCCGGACGATGCCCACCGGCAACAGGCTGCGTCCCTTTTCCATAATGGCGGCTGCGGCGCCGTCGTCGGTGATGACGCTGCCGGCGGTGACCGACTGGGCCAGCAACCAGCGCTTGCGTCCCTCGGTGGGGGTGATGCGGGCCGGGAACCAGGTGGCGGGGGCGCTCTCGTTCCACAGGTCCGAGAGCACATGCTCGCGGCTTCCGTTGGCGATCACCACCGAAGTGCCCGACCGCACGGCCATATCGGCGGCCACGATCTTGGTATACATGCCGCCGGTGCCCAGGCCGGTGTTCGAACCGCTGGCCAGGTCGTATATCGAGCGATCGATGCGGGAGACGCGCTCGATGAAACGCGCCTCAGGATCACGACCCGGGTCGGCGGTGTACAGGCCGT
This sequence comes from Anaerolineae bacterium, assembly GCA_050942995.1. Classification (GTDB taxonomy): domain Bacteria; phylum Chloroflexota; class Anaerolineae; order UBA1429; family UBA1429; genus JBMNOI01. The sequence continues at coordinate 2,133 of JBMNOI010000201.1, read as the reverse complement.
CGGTATCGGTGAGCAGTACGAGCAGGTCGGCGTCGATGAGGTTGGCCACCATAGCGGCCAGGCTGTCGTTCTCGCCGACCTTGATCTCGTCGGTGGCTACGGCGTCGTTTTCGTTGACGATAGGGACGATGCCGCCCTGCAGCAGGCTCTCAAAAGTGTCGCGCAGGTTCAGGTAGCGGTGTCGATCCTCGATATCCTCGCGGGTGAGCAACACCTGAGCGACGATGAGGTCGTACAGTTCGAAATATTGCTCCCAGAGGTGCATCAGGCGACCCTGGCCCACCGCGGCCAGCATCTGCTTAAAGGGAATGTTCTTGCGCCCCTTGGGGTAGCCCAGCCGCTCGCGGCCGGCCTGTTGGGCGCCGGAGGTGACCAGGACGACATCGGCCCGGGCGTTGCGCAATTCGGCCAGCTGGCGCACCAGATCGATCATGCGAGGCGGGTTCAGCCGGCCCGAGCCTGCGGTGAGGGTGCTGGTGCCCACTTTGACCACCACCCGGTGCCATTTCCCCGGAGCGAGAGCGTTCGAACCCAGCGCCAACGTCGTGCCTCCTGCGTCGTCTCGGAAGATAACTGTCCTTAGAACAGACTTGCGTAACAGATTATAACATGGAGGTGCGGTCTGACCAAGTGATAGTGGGAGCGGGGTTGACATGAACCGCGCAGGTGGTTACGCTGGCCGCGCTTTGATCTGCTCGATGCCGTTCACATCTTTCCGGAGGCTCTCATGAAGAACAGAATGGAGATCATCCTGTTTGCGCTGTTGATGGTGGTTCTCGTGTCGGTGGAGTGGCTATGCGCCCGGTTGGCTTACTGGACGTTGGGGGAGGTCACGAGCTTTATATATAAACTGGCGGTGGTCGGGCTGAATCTCGTCGTCATCATCGTCGCCGCGCGCAATCGCCCGGTCGCCTCCACGCTGGCGATGATGGTCGCCCTGCTCATTATCCCCTATCAGATGATGCTGGGCGACCGCCTGCTGCGCGTGCGGGCCGAGGCTGCCGGCATCGTCGCTTACGCTTACGAGTATCGGATCGAAACCGGCGGGTTCCCCACCGACCTGAGGGGCTACACCTTTCGTGATCGCGCCATGGAGCCGTTTATACAACACTACGAGCGGCGCGATGAACAGGGGGGATTCTTTCTGGGCTATCGCGTGGGCACGGTGAACACATCCCACTCGTACTCGCCTGCTTATGGCTGGAGCTATTATCCCGACTGATGGCGTGTAACGGGCTGAGTGGAGATTGCCCGCTTTTCTTCGGTTGTGTTATACTCCCCGACGGTTAACCGTCAGGCGCCGCGCGCGCCCATCATCATGAGGCAACGCTCGACCATCATGCACTCACTGCCGATTCAGAGGCTGGGCGCCCTGTGGCGTCGGTTGTCGTTATCGATACAGAGCCCCACCGAGCGCAACATCGTCTGTCTGTATATCGAGGTGGTCTTTGCCGGCGTGCTGGCCGCGGCCGGCTCGTTCAATGGGGCGTATATCCTTCGTCTGGGCGGTTCCAACGCGCTGGTGGGGCTTCTCTCGTCGCTGCCGGCGCTGGTAGCCGTCTTTTTCTATCTGCCGTCGGCGCGCATCTGGGAGCGGCAAAGGCGGGCAGAGCGGTGGATCGTCGGCAGCCTGGCGCTGGCGCGCTCGGGCTATATCGCCATCATGCTGCTGCCCTTTATCCTCAAGAGCCGGTTGCCCGAGGTGACGGTGGGCATTCTGGTGGCGGTGACGGTGCCCTCAGTGTTCTTTACCACCGGCTGGAGTCCCATGCTCTCGGATGTCATTCCGGCGCGTTCGCGGGCCACCGTGCTGGCCTGGCGTAGCATCCTCAGTAGCGCCACCATCGCCGGGTTGACCTACCTCATGGGGCGATTGCTGGATCGGGGCCAATTTCCCGGCAACTATCAGTGGATGTATGCCATCGGCGTGTTGGGCGGAGCCCTGAGCATCTACTTTATTTCGCGCATTCGTATGACGCATGTCGATACAGGGGACGAAGGCGCGGCCCAGGCGCCGCCTTTGGGCGAGACGCCCACATCCTGGCGCGACTCGTTGCGCGCTGCGGCGCGTGAGAACTCCGGCTTTAAGCGGATCATCATAAATACCTTTGTCTTTGACCTGGGGAACTGGAT
>JBMNOI010000087.1:0-15875 GCA_050942995.1 Anaerolineae bacterium | reverse complement strand
GCGTCTGCAAGGTAAGCGCGTTGCGGTTCTGGTTGAAGAAGTGTACGAAGATCTCGAACTGTGGTATCCTTACTACCGTCTCCTGGAAGAGGGGGCCAGCGTTCGGCTGGTGGGGCCTGAGGTCAAGACGTACCAGAGCAAGTACGGCTATCCCGCCCCGGCCGAGGTCGCGGCCGCCGATGTCACCGCCGATGATTTCGACGGGGTGGTGATCCCCGGAGGGTTTGCCCCGGACAGGCTGCGGCGCTACCCCGCCGTGCTGGATCTGGTCCGTGGCGTTTTTGAAAAGGGCGGGCTGGTGGCCGCCATTTGCCATGCCGGATGGGTGCCCATCTCGGCGGGTATTCTCAAGGGTAAACAGGCCACCTGTGTCGCCGCGATCAAGGACGACATGGTCAATGCCGGGGCGATCTATCTCGACCAGGAGGTTGTAGTAGACGGCAACCTGGTTACCTCCAGGACGCCGGCCGATCTGCCTGCTTTCCTGCCGGCCATCATTGACGTTCTGAGCGCCTAGAATGCCACTCCTGGCGCCAAACATCTCATGCAGGGCAGGCCCGCCAGAAGGGAGGTAGATACTTTGCAGGTACGTATGTGGCGTTTGGCGATACTTCAGCCAGAAATTGTCAGGAGGTAGATGTAATGCCGTATTTGGGAGATCGGATTCAGCACGACGACTGGAAGAAGGAAAAGCACGTACCGGTGATCGAGTGCCCGGACACGGTCAAGGCAGACGAGATGTTTGAGGCCAAGGTGACGTTGGGCAAAGAGATCGCCCATCCGAACACCACCGAGCATCATATCCGGTACATCAACCTCTACTTCCATCCCGAGGGAGAAAAGTTTACCTACGAGGTGGGCCAGTACCAATTTTCCGCGCATGGTGAATCAGTCGGTGGTCCCAATACCGGACCCGTCTACACTCATCACGAGGTGACCACGGCTCTCAAGATCAACAAGCCGGGCACCCTGCACGCCATTGCGTTCTGCAACATTCATGGGTTGTGGGAGTATACCAAGGAGATCGCCGTTAGCTAGGCTGTGCATCACGCGACGGCGATTCGATATCGACGTACCATATCAATGAAGAGTCGCTCGATGCATGCAATGACGGTCAGTTATCTGCAAAGCATCTTTGCCGGTGAGAGTCAGGCGCACATGCGTTACCTGATCTATGCCCAAAAGGACGAGAAGGACGGGTTCGTGCCGGTTTGGGTCGGGCTCTACGGCGCAGAACCTGGATGGAGCCATCGAGGGCAAGGGCTTTTTGTGCGCAAGGCGGCGCGTTGCAGAGTTTTGACCGGCCTGGCAGGCCGAACGGACTCGTGCCGCGTTGCTCGAGCAGGCCGGAGAGTCTGCCGAGGCGGGCGAGGATTACGCCATCGGGACGGTGTATGTGCCCGCGGTGTGGCCATATCACTCCCGACGGGCTACCGATTACCGATCAGTGCCCCGATGGAGACACCCAGTTCGGCGTTAATTGACCGTTTTGGACGGCCAGGGCAGATGCCCTGGCCGTCCTTTGGTTGTCATTTAGCCGCCACGGGTTCGGCTGCCCATCGAGAGCAGCGCAAGACACAGAAACAGCGACAGAATGGTGAGCGTCTCGGCCATAAACGCCTCTTTTCCTCCTGGCGTAGAGCGGCACAGGTTGATGCCGTCAACCATTCTTAACACCATGAACGACTCGTGGCTACGGCCGCTGCCCGCTGTTTGACCGGCCGCATCATCGTGTATAGAGTATGTAATCAATCCCGGCGAGGAGATGGTAAATCATGAGCAAATACGTAGCAGCCATCGATCAAGGTACGACCGGAACGCGCTGCATCCTCTTTGATCACGCAGGCTGTATAGTGGCATCGGATTATCAGGAGCACCGGCAGATCTTTCCCCGGCCCGGCTGGGTCGAGCACGACGCGCTAGAGATCTGGCAGCAGTCGAATGAGGTATTGCGCGGCGCCCTGGAGCGCGCCGGCGCGAACCCCGGCGATATCGCGGCGCTGGGCATCACCAATCAGCGCGAAACCGTTGTCGTGTGGGATCGGCATACCGGTCGACCCTATGGCAACGCTCTGGTGTGGCAGTGCACCCGCACCCGCGAGATGTGCCAGAAGCTGATCGACGACGGCGTGGAACCGTTTATCCGCGAGCGCACGGGGTTGGTCGTCGCCACCTATTTTTCGGGGACCAAGCTCCGCTGGATGCTGGATCACGTGCCCGGCCTGCGCGAGGCCGCCGAGCGCGGCGATGCCCTCTTTGGCACGGTGGATAGCTGGCTGATCTGGAATCTCACCGGCGGCCCTCAGGGAGGCGTGCACATTACCGACGTGACGAACGCCTCGCGTACCATGCTGATGAACCTGCAGACGCTGGAATGGGATCCCGACATGCTCGATCTGTTCGGTATCCCGGCAAGCATGTTGCCGGCCATCCGCCCCTCCAGCGACCGGCAGACCGGTGGCGTGACGATCGCCTCCAGCCCGCTGGGCGGTGGCGTGCCGGTATGTGGCTACCTGGGCGATCAGCACGGCGCGCTGGTGGGGCAGACCTGCCTGGCCCCCGGCGAGGCCAAGAACACGTACGGCACCGGCTCATTCCTGCTCATGAACACCGGCGATCAGCCGGTTCCGTCCAAGGCAGGCCTGCTGACGACGGTGGCCTATGGTCTGGAGCCGGGCAAATGCCGCTACGCACTGGAGGGCTCTATCGCCGTCACCGGCGCGGCCGTGCAGTGGTTGCGCGACAACCTGGGCCTCATTCAGAACGCCGCCGAGACCGAAGAGATCGCCGCGACGGTGGAGGATTCGGGCGGCGTCTATTTCGTGCCCGCCTTTTCCGGACTGTTCGCCCCACACTGGGATATGTATGCCCGCGGCGCCATCGTGGGGCTGACCCGCTATGCTACCCGCGCCCACCTGGTGCGTGCGACGCTGGAATCGATCTGCTATCAGGCACGCGAAGTGCTGGAAGCGATGGAGCAAGATTCGGGCATTGCCCTGCGCGCGCTCAAGGTGGACGGCGGCGCTTCGGTGAACGATTTGTTGATGCAGATGCAGGCCGATATCCTGGGCAAGTCGGTCATTCGCCCGGTGGTGCGCGAGACCACGGCGTTGGGCTCGGCCTATATGGCCGGTTTGGCCGTCGGCTTTTGGGATAACCTGGAGGATCTGCGTCAGAACTGGCAGGTCGAGCGCACATTCGAGCCCGTCTGGGATGACGAGACCCGCGCCGAGGGCTATGCCGGCTGGCGCAAGGCCGTCGAGCGCTCGCGCGGCTGGATCGAGTCCTGATATTATGGTGGAAACGAGACCCATTCCCATGTCCGAACCCGCACAAGAATACGATGTCATCATTATCGGCGCAGGGGTGGTGGGCGCCATGATCGCCCGCGCCCTGTCGCGTTATCGCCTGCGCGTTCTGTTGATGGATAAAGCCGCCGATGTCGGCGAGGGGACGACCAAAGCCAACACCGCCATCGTGCACGCCGGATACGACGCCAAGCCCGGATCGCTCAAGGCGCGCTATAATCTGGCCGGAAACGCCATGTTCGACCGGCTCTGCGCCGATCTCGAGGTGGATTTCGACCGTTGCGGCTCTTATGTGGTGGGGGTGAGCCGGGAAGATATGGAGACCCTGGAGGCTCTGCGCCGTCGTGGGCTGGAGAATGGTGTGCCCGGCCTGAGCCTCATCGACGGCGAGGAGATGCGCCGCCGGGAGCCGGCCGTTACGCCGGATACGGTGGGCGCCCTGTATGCCGAGACCGGCGGGATCGTCGACCCCTTTGATCTGTGCATCGCCGCCGCCGAGAACGCCGTCCTGAACGGCGTCGAGGTCGCCCTGGAAACCGAGGCGCTGGATTTCGTCCGCGATGTGGACGATAGCGGCCGCGCCGCCATTACCGGGGTGGTGACCAATCGGGGCGTTTATCGCAGCAAGTGGGTCGTCATCGCCGCGGGGCTGTGGGCCGATGAGCTGATGCACAAGGCGGGGCTGGACGGATTTCAGATCACCCCGCGCAAGGGCGAGTACTTTGTCCTCGATCGGGTGGCGGCCGAAGAGATGCACAGCGTGCTGTTCCCCTGTCCTACGCCGGTGAGCAAGGGCATTCTGGTGACGCGCACCATTCACGGCAACGTGATGCTGGGCCCCAATGCCTGCAATGTGGAGGATAAAGAGGATGTCGCCACCACGGCCTCTGGCCTGAACGAGGTCATGACGGGCGCGCTGCGCCTGGTGCCGGGGCTGGAGCCGCGACATGTCATCCGCACCTACGCCGGATTGCGCGCCGCCGGCAGTACAGAGGATTTCGTTATCGAGATGCCTCCCGATCCTGTGGGGCTGCTGGTGCTGGCCGGCATCGAATCGCCGGGGCTCACCGCCTCGCCGGCCATCGCCGAGCGGGTGGTCGAATTGCTGGGCGACGCCGGGCTGGAGCTGACAGAGCGCCCGGATTATGACCCCACCCGGCGGCGTATTCCCCGCTACTCCGAGATGGATGACGACGAGCGTCGCGCCATCATCGCCACAGATCGGCGGTATGGCCACATCGTCTGTCGCTGTGAGATGGTCACCGAGGGCGAGATCGTCGCCGCCTGCCATCGTCCCATCCCGGCGCGTACGTATGACGCCGTCAAGCGGCGAACCCGCATCGGCACCGGCCGTTGTCAGGGCGCCTTTGATACACCCCTGGTGTTACAGATCATGGCGAGAGAGCTGGGCGTCTCGCCGTTGGATATCACGAAAAAAGGTGGCGCGTCACGCTTTTTGGTGCGCGAGACCAAGGAGGTGACGCCATGACGGTGACCACAACATCCATGCCGTGTGATGTGCTCGTCATCGGCGGCGGGCCTGCCGGGCTGGCGGCGGCGTGTCAGGCGCGCCGTAGCGGCGCCGAGCGGGTGCTCGTCATCGAGCGCAACAGCGAGGCAGGGGGCATTTTGCCCCAGTGCATCCACAACGGGTTTGGCGTGCGCGTGTTCGGCAGCGACCTGACCGGTCCCGAGTATGCCGGCCGCTGGGTGCGGGCCGCTCGGGAAGAGGGCGTGGAGCTGTTGCTCGATACCATGGTGCTCTCGATCGGGCCGGGGCCGCGGGTGGTGGCCAGCGGCGCGGGGGTCGGTCTGGTCGAGATCGAGGCCCGGTCTCTGGTGCTGGCGATGGGCTGCCGCGAGCGTCCACGTGGGGCGCTGGCCATTCCCGGCATGCGCCCGGCGGGAGTATACACCGCCGGTACCGCCCAGCGTATGGTGAACATGGAAGGGTACATGCCCGGCCGGCGGTTCGTCATTCTGGGCTCGGGCGATATCGGCATGATCATGGCCCGACGGCTGACCATAGAGGGCGCCGAGGTGGCGGCCATGGTCGAGATTCTGCCCTACATCAGCGGCCTGCGCCGCAATCTGGTGCAGTGTATCCGCGATTTCGACATCCCTCTGCATCTGTGCACTACGGTGACCGAGGTGCGGGGAAGGGATCGTGTCGAGGCGGTGGCCATCAGCCAGGTGGACGAGCGCTGGCAGCCGGTGCCCGGCACCCGGGAAGAGATCCCCTGCGACGGGCTGCTGCTCTCGGTGGGCCTCATTCCTGAGAACGAGCTCTCGCGAATGGCCGGGGTGAGCGTCGATCCGGTGACCGGCGGCCCCTATGTCGATCAGCGCTATGCGACCTCTGTGCCCGGCATCTATGCCGCCGGCAACGTGTTGCATGTGTACGATCTGGTGGACGACGTGACCGAGAGCGCCCTGCGCGCCGGTCGATTTGCCGCCGAGTATGCCCTGCGCGGACCCCAACCGATGGGACGGCCCGTTCCGGTGACGGCGGGAGAGAACGTGCGCCATGTGGTGCCCCAGACGGTGCATGTCGATGACTCGTCGGACGAGCCGCTGAGTTTAGAGTTTCGCGTGCGCGCGCCGTTGGAAGAGGCGGCACGCGTGCGGGTGATGGCCGGGGACCGGCAGATCGCTTCACGGCGGGTGCGCTATGTACGGCCCTCCGAGATGCTCAGCATCGATATCGAGGCCGGCCGCCTGCGTGATGTCGATGCGCTCCAGGTGAGCGTGACGCCGGCGGACGGATAGGGAGGAGAGATCATGCTTGACGAGCGCGAGTTTATCTGCGTGACCTGCCCGGTGGGCTGCTCTATCGAAACAGTGGTCGAGGGGCAAGAGCTGATCGAGATTCGCGGTCAGGCCTGCAACCGCGGAGTGGCCTTTGTGAAGGAAGAGCTGAGCGCGCCCCGACGCATGCTGACCACCACAGTGCGGGTAGAGGGTGGGGCGTTGCCTCTGGTGCCGGTGCGCTCGCGTGAGCCGTTGCCCAAGGAGCAGGTGCTGGATGTGGCCGCCGCCTTGCGCAGGGTGGTGCTGAAGGCGCCGGTGAAGGAGCATCAGGTGGTGCTGGCCGACGCGCTGGGTACCGGTGTGGATATCATCGCCAGCCGGGACATGGAGCGGAGCGCCGAATAGCGCGGCCATCCGGACGAACTCAAAAGGGCGGGAGAACACTCTCCCGCCCTTTTTTGTTTCCCGCCACCCGTGGCCTTGTTCATATGGAGCGGCTTCTTTTTCTAAATGTGCTCTAACTCGCCACGCGCTTGATCCAGGCCAGTCGCTGGCCGGTCTGCAACCCCATGAGCCAGTTGCCCAGCACCAGGCCAAACTCCCATCGGCCAAAGACGATCAGTCGCAGGTGAGGCGGTGAGTACTGGTAGAACGAAAGGTGCTGTGCCGGTCGATAGGTGAACACCAGCGCCCACACATAGTAGGCCCGTTTGCTCTGGGGCAGATAGGCCGCCAGACGCCCGAACAGGCGGATGATGGTGGTCATGCGTTCGTGTTCGACACGTCTCCAGACTATGGGCGCCAGGCGATCGACGGCTTGATAGCTTTCATCCAGTACCAGCATGTCACTCCATAAAGAAAAGGGCTGATCCCATCTCGGCAGACGAGACGCAGCCCCATTCTATCATATGTTGAGTTCGTTTATTGTAAATTCTACGCCAATGCCCGCTCCTGTCGATCAATCCCACCACCAGCGGCCGGCGTACGATGCACGACGCGCCGGGCTAAAAAGAGTCAGAGACGGCGCCGTGGCCCGACGGCCGCCGAGTGCGGCGCGCCGTGTCGGTCGCACCGGCCCGATGCGACGGGTGGCCCGACGGCGGTTACGCCGTGACTGAGCGGTCGATGGCCACAGATGGGCGTCAAAGGTGGTAAGCGCCACCAGGACGACGATGGCGAACAGAATGATCTCCATGGCTGCCTCCATAGTTACGGCCCACGGGCCACAGGATAGAACACATGTTCGTCTACATCATAGCACAAATGTTCTATTGTGACAAGAGGCTGCTGCTGCGAGATTTCGTCCCACTTTTTTGTCATGGTGCAGATAATTCGCGGGGGAACGACGATCCGGTCGGCGGCTCGAGGCGCTGTTTGACAGAATATACTCTGCCTCTATACTTCACCTTTGGTGTGTTTCGCGCGGCGTACCACCCGGTGAGGCATTCGCCGCTATCCCCTCCCCACCGCCACCTGCCGCGCCTCTGGAAGTGAGTTTGCAGGATTATGGACGACAAATACCTGTCGGTTTTGGAATACGACAAGATCATAGAGCAACTGGCCGGTCACACCTCTTTCTCGGCCGGACGAGAACTGGCTCTGGCACTGCGCCCCTCGGCAGACGAGGGTGAGGTGCGCCGTCGTATCCGCGAGACCACCGAGGCCAAGGATCTGCTCTCCCGACATGTGGACCTGACGGTCGGTGGCGCCCGCGATGTGCGCCCCCTGGCCCGCCGCGCCCATCTGGGGGCCACTCTGCGCCCGGACGAGTTGATCGTGGTGCGGATTACTCTGCTCAGCGCCCGTTCGCTGCACTATCTGCTGTTGCGTATGGCCGAGGATTACCCGCTGCTGGCCGAGATCGTCGGCGCCATCCAGCCCCTTTCCGAGATCATCGACGAGGTGGGGCGCTGCCTGGACGGCGAAGGCCGGGTGCTGGACGAGGCCAGTCCTACCCTGGCGCGCCTGCGCCGTGAGAGCGCCGTCGCCCGCGAGCGACTGATGGAACGGCTTCAGCGCATCGTGACCTCGAGCGACACCGGACGCTTTTTGCAAGAGCCCATCGTGACCGAGCGTGGCGGGCGCTATGTTATCCCTCTCAAGACCGAGTTCAAGGGGCGGATCCCGGGCATCATCCACGATCAGTCATCCAGCGGGGCGACCCTCTTTATCGAGCCGCTGGCTACGGTAGAGCTGAACAACCGCTGGCAAGAGCTACAACTGGCCGAGCAGCGCGAGGTCGAACGCATCCTGGCCGAATTAAGCGGCATGGTGGGCGACGAAATGGATGCCATCGTGGTGAACGTAGAGGCGCTGGCCGAGCTGGACCTGGCGCTGGCCAAGGGGCGCTACAGCTTTGCTCTGCGCGCCGTTCCCGCCGAGATCGGTTCTGCCCGCTGGCCGGTGACCGAACCTCGGGAAGAGACCACTCTGCCCCCGACGGAGTATCCGTTGCACCTGGTTCGCGCCCGGCATCCGTTGCTGCCCGCCGATACCGTGGTGCCCATCGATGTCTATCTGGGGGGCGACTATACGGTGCTGGTGGTGACGGGTCCCAACACCGGTGGCAAAACGGTGACGCTCAAGACGGTGGGGTTGCTGGCGGCCATGTCGCAGGCGGGCATGCACATTCCGGTGTCGGACGGTTCGCAGCTGCCGGTTTTCAACGGCATCTATGCCGATATCGGCGACGAGCAGAGCATCGAACAGAGCCTGTCGACCTTTTCGTCGCACATGACCCACATCGTCGATATTCTGGAGCGAGCCGGTTCGGGATCGCTGGTGCTGCTGGATGAGGTGGGGGCCGGTACCGATCCGGTAGAGGGCGCCGCTCTGGCCCAGGCGTTGATCACCACTCTGTTGGAGAAGGGCTGCCTGACGGTGTGCTCGTCGCACTATTCGCAGCTCAAGATCTATGCGTTCAGCACGCCGGGAGTGCAAAACGCCAGCGTCGAGTTCGATGTCGAGACGCTTTCGCCCACCTACCGGCTCATCATCGGCCTGCCCGGGCGCAGTAACGCCTTTGCAATCGCCCAGAAGCTGGGTCTGGATCGGGCCATCATCGAACGGGCACAGGATCTGGTGGCGCCGGAGGAGCTCGAGACCGATATGCTGCTGGCGCGGGTTCGATCGGCGGGAGATGCTGCCGAGCGTGCCCATCGAGAGGCCGAGGAGAACCGTCGCCGGGTTCGCGAGATGGAGCACGAGCTGCGGCGCAAGCTGGCCCTTATCGAAGAGGCCCGACGCCAGGTGTTGAACGAGGCGAGAGAGGAGGGCCGGAGGGAGCTGGAACGGTTGCGCGCTGAGGTTCGCCAGTTGCGGGCCGGATTGAGCCGCCAGGCGGCGGAGGTGCTGGCCACTCAGGCGGCGCGTGAGGCCCTGGCCCGCATCGAGCGGCTGGAGGCCGAGACGTCGCCCATCGAACCCCACGTCGAGCCGGAACTCGTGCCGGCGTCGGCCACGCAACCCGAGCTGCGCGTGGGCGATACGGTGTATATCACCACCCTGGGACAGACGGGAGAACTGATTCATCTGGGCGACGACGAGGCGGAGGTGCGTGTGGGCGGGTTTCGCCTGCGCACGCAACGGCGCAACATCGCGTTTCGCTCCCGGGCCAAACCGTCGCCTGAGGAGGATGAGCCGGTGGTGCGCGCACCCAGAGTGGCGTCGCCGGGGATGGAACTTCACCTGCGGGGCAAGCGCGCCGAAGAGGTGGTGCCCGAGATCGATCGCTACCTTAACGACGCCTATTTGTCGGGTCTGCCCTACGTGCATATCGTCCACGGCAAGGGGATGGGGGTGCTCAAGCAGGTGGTGCGCGATTACGTCGCCCAGCATCCTCTGGTCGCCTCGTATCGCCCGGGGGAGTTGACCGAAGGGGGCGACGGAGTGACCGTGCTCAAGTTGCGCTCGATGGGTTGATGGCCGTGATGTAGAGAAAGAGGTCGGAGATATCCCCGACCTCTTTTTAATAAAAGGATATGATGCCGGATGAGGGCGGCCCGATCGATGGGGGCCCGTTTGTCAGGGGGGATTGCATCGGACTTGAGCGACTTGATCGTGCCACCGGGCAGCCATGCCGGTGTGCGAGTTTCAAATGCGTTTGCCCTGCCCGTTTATTGACATTCTCCCCGATGCTACACTACACTGACACTCGGTATACGATGACCGACTGACCTCGAGTATCGCGCCACCATCCCCCTGTATGATGACCATGTAGCGAACCCCACGCCTATCGTTCTCCCGGGGAAATGTGACGCGCCCGGGCTATCGGGCCGCTCCGATCCGTTTTTTTCTGTCTCCTTTATCGAAAAGGGCAAGATTATCGCCGATAACGGGGTGGGAAGTCTCTGCTGCTGCCAGAGGATAGACTTTTTAAGGATTTTATGGTAAAAGAGCGGTATAATGAACTCGCAATGGTGACCTCGCCGTCACATCGCCCCATCTGTGGCTAATGATAGCAGGCCGGGTCGAGAGCGTTTGGGCGCCTTTTGTGAATACATCGGATGATACCGTTAGGGGATGGCTCTCGAATCAACAGGAAAGGCCCGACCTCGGGCGCCGGCTCCTGAGCTTATCGGAAGGGAACAGACCCATCGGATCGACCGGATGTCATGATCATCACCCCGGACGTCTCTGCTCCGGTGTGGTCTGTTCTCCTTAGGGCAACGTATCAGAATGTGACGCGGGAGGGAATGTGCATTCCATTCGTCGGTGCGCCGGAATGCTCTTTCTCATCATTATAGCGTTATCTATGACGGCCTGTGAGCCTTTCTGGAGCGATATTCGCGCCTTGCGCTCGGGGCACCCGGATGATCTGCTGCCGGGCACGGTCCCCATTCTGGGGGGCGGACGCGTCATCGTCGAAGAGGCCTATGTCGAGAGCATCGAGCTGACTATTCTGGACGGCCACCCCATACGGGTGACCATGACGGCTCATGGCCGGCTCCCCGATCGCTGCACCGAGATCAGCCGCGTGTCTCAGGCGATGAGCGGCAACACCATTATGCTCAGCATCTATACCACGCGCCCCGTCGATGCGATATGTCTTGAACGGCCGGCCCCCTTTATCGAACGACTGTTGCTGAACCTGACCGGTCTGGAGCCGGGACTCTACACTGTAAGCGTCAACGGCGTGACCGCGCCGCTCCACCTGAGCGGTGAGATGGTATATCCGCAGCCCTACAACGATGATGTCGTCTCGATCTGCCCCGGGCCGGGGCCCGGCATGCAGTTGTTCCGCAGCGATGAGGACGGCTATTGCCTGCTGGTACCCGATTATGTTCGGGTGCGGCGGCCGGCCCCGGGTGTAACCACCTTTACCGGCCCCATTCGCGGCAATCGGATCGATCCGGTTCGCGCCGCCCTGACCATCCAGCAACTCGGCACGGTGATCGAGCGCCCCATCGATGACGTGGCCCGGGAGTATCTCAACGAGTATATCATCGGCGGCGCCGGGTTGCAGTGGGTCTCGATTCAACTGGGGGGCGAGGATGCCGTCGTCGTAGACGGTATTCCCGGCCATGGGATTGTGCGACAGGCCTTTGTCGTTCATCGGGGCGTGCTCTATGTCCTGTCTCTGGCGCCCATCGACCCGGCCCAGGGACGTCCGGCTGAGGATGCCGAGGCGATATGGCAGGCGGTCATCTCGTCGTTCACCTTTATGCTGCCCTGAGATGCGTACCGCCCCAGGCCTTATTCTTTTTTGATCTGCGTCCGCTCTGATGTAACATGCTGCCATAGCCATTCCACAAAACACAGGAGGTTTATCGTGAAGCAGAGCAGTCCCGAGGCTGTAGGCTTTTCGTCGACACGGCTGGAGCGGATCATCCCCGCCATGCGGCGCTATATCGATGAGGGCAAGTTGGCCGGCATCCTCACCGCCGTGTACCGACATGGCCGGCTCGCCCATCTGCACTGCCAGGGTATGGCCGACATCGAGGCCGGCCGACGGATTGCGCCCGATACGATCTTTCGCATCTTTTCCATGTCCAAACCCATCACCTGCACCGCGGTGATGATGCTCTTCGAAGAGGGGCACTTTCAGCTCTGGGACCCTGTATCACGTTTTATTCCCGCCTTTAAGGATGTCAAAGTGTATGCGGGCGAGGTCGGGGACGAGATGCAACTCGTCGATCCGGTACGTGAGATCACCTTCCGCGACCTGATGACCCACACCAGCGGATTGGCCTATGGGCTCTCGCCCGATGATCGGATCGAAAAGCTGTACGCCGAGGAGGACATTCTGCGGCGCGACGAGCCGCTGGCCGAAAAGATGGCTCGTCTGCTGCAGATGCCGCTGGCCAACCAGCCCGGCGCCCGATTTCGCTACAGTATCGCCATCGACGTGCTGGGCTATCTGGTCGAGGTGATCTCGGGCATGCCGTTCGACGAGTTCCTGCAGGAGCGTATCTTTGATCCGCTGAGCATGGTCGATACCGGCTTTTTCGTACCGGAGGACAGGGCCGAGCGACTGGCCGCTCTGTACTGCCCCGCCGAAGGGGGCGGCCTGCAGATGCTGGATTGCGGCGGCGCTCAGAGTGGATATGTCGTCCGGCCCGCGTTCTTGTCGGGAGGCGGAGGGCTCGTCTCTACGGCGGCCGACTATTTACGTTTCGCCGGCATGTTGCTGGGCGGCGGCGCGCTGGACGGCGTACGCCTGCTGAGCCGCAAAACGGTGGAGCTGATGGCGTCGAACCACCTGCCGCCCGAATTGCTGCCCTTTGGCGAAGAGCCCAACGATCCCGGTTACGGACACGGGCTGTGCGGCTGGGTGCTTATGGATGAGGCCCGCTCGGCGAACTTGGGTTCGGTGGGCTCCTTTGGCTGGTCGGGTGCGGCGAGCACCCATTTCTGGGTCGATCCGAAGGAAGATATGGTCGGCCTGATCATGCCGCAGTTCATCGCCACTAACGGCGTGAGCTACCCGCTGCGCGAGCAGTTCAAGACACTGGTGTATCAGGCTCTGGACGATTGATCCACAGGGCCGGGTCTGTTCGAGAGTATGCTGTAACGGGTTCATTCGGGGCGCATGACGCGATTGAGAGGAGTCATAAGAGATGAAATTGCCCAATCCCGTGATTCCCGGGTTTCATCCCGATCCCAGCGTGTGTCGTGTAGGGGAGGATTACTACCTGGTCACCAGCTCGTTCGAATACTATCCCGGGGTGCCGCTGTTTCACAGCCGCGATCTGGTGCACTGGCGGCAGATCGGCCACTGTCTGACGCGGCCGAGCCAGCTTCCTCTGGAGGGGGCGCGCAGTTCGGGGGGTATTTTTGCGCCCACCATCCGCTATCACGACGGCGTGTTCTATATGGTCACCACCAACGTCACCGGCGGTGGCCATTTTTACGTCCATACCTGCGACCCGTATGGTGAATGGTCCGAGCCGGTGTGGGTCGACGCCGGGGTCCCCGGTATCGATCCCTCCCTCTTGTTCGACGACGACGGCACCGTCTACTTTACCGCCACCAGCCGGCAGGGCATCATCGGCACGCGCCTCGATATCGCCACCGGCCGGCGACTTCAGGAGCCGGAGCGGCTCTGGTCGGGCACCGGCGGCCAGTTCCCCGAGGCGCCGCATCTCTACCACATCGGCGACTATTACTATCTGATGCTGGCCGAGGGCGGCACCGAACGCGGGCATATGATCACCATCGCCCGCAGCACGAGCCCCTGGGGCCCCTTCGAGTCCTGCCCGTACAATCCCATCCTCTCGCACCGCAGCACCAATCTGCCGCTGCAGGCCACCGGCCATGGCGACCTGATTCAGGCTCACGATGGGATCTGGTGGATGGTGTTCCTGGCCGTGCGGCCGGCGGGCTCGTATCCGGAGGCGCATCACATCGGTCGTGAGACCTGTCTGTCGCCGGTGCGCTGGACGGAGGACAGCTGGCCCATCGTGGGAGAGATGGGGCTGGTGCGCCCTGATCTGGACGTCGAGACGTTGCCCCTGCACCCCTGGCCGGACAGAGCCACGCGAGACGATTTCGATGCGCCGAATCTGGATCCGACATGGAACTTTTTGCGGAACCCCTACGAGGCCGACTGGTCGCTCAGTGAGCGGCCGGGCTGGCTGCGGCTCAAGGGCTCGGCTGTGACGCCGGACGATCTGGATTCGCCGGCGTGGGTGGGGCGTCGACAGCAACATCTGAGCGCTCGCGCCGAGACGTGGCTCGAATTTGACCCGCAGCGTGACGGCGAAGAGGCCGGCCTGATGGCCTTTATGAACGATCGGCACCATTACGAGGTCGCCGTGATCCGGCGGGATGGGGCGCGATTTATCATCGTGCGGCGGCGCATCGGCAGCCTGCGCCGGGTGGTGGCCCGTGAGATGATCGGCTCCGGTCCCGTCCATCTGCGGATCGAGGGCACGCCGGAATATTATGAGTTTAGCTACGCGCTGGGGGACGGTTCGATGCGCACCCTGGCCCGGGGCGAGACGCGCTATCTGGCCACCGAGGTGGCCGGCGGCTTTACCGGCGTCTATCTGGCCATGTATGCCACCGGTAACGGAGAGGCCGGCAGCGCGCCGGCCGATTTCGACTGGTTCGAGTATGAAGGAATCGCGTAGACGATCCTCAACCCGGCACGACAAGCAAGGCCGCCCCGACGCCGACGCGTTTGGGGGCGGCCTTTTCGTTATCCGGGCAGGCCTGTGCATCACGCTCTATACATTGAAGCGGATGCTGAGGATATCGCCGTCCTGTACGACATAGTCCTTGCCCTCGAGCCGCAGCTTGCCGCGTTTGCGTGCCTCGGCCAGCGTGCCGCAGTCGATCATCTCGTCGTACGAGATCACCTCGGCGCGGATGAATCCCCGGGCCAAGTCGCTGTGAATGGCGCCGGCCGCCTCGACCGCCGTAGCGCCACGGCGCACCGTCCAGGCACGCACTTCGTCTTCACCCACGGTAAAGAACGACATCAGTCCCAGCAGATCATAGCACTGGCGCACCATGACCTCCAGCCCCGGCGCGGCGATGCCGTAATCTTCCAGAAAGAGGGCGCGATCCTCCTCCGGCAGGCGGGCGATCTCTTTTTCCAGCACACCCTTGAGGGCAACCGCCGAGGTGCGCCGGTGATGATTGGCCCATGCCAGATCGACGTCGGCATCATCGTCGTCATTCAGATTCAGCAGCACCATGGCGGGCTTGAGGGTGAGGAACTGAAAGCCGCGCACCATGAACGCCTCTTCCTCGTCCATCTCCACGTTCACCAGCGGCGTCTCGTTCTCCAGCGCCTCTTTGAAGCGGCGCATCAGGGCCAGCTCCTTGGTCAGCCCGGCATCGGCCCGGCTTTTTTTCAATCCCGCTTCGATGCGCTCGATGCGGCGCTCTACCACGGCCAGGTCCGAGATGAGCAGCTCAAAGCGCAGCGCCGCCAGATCGCGCCGGGGTTCTATATCGCCGGCCGGATGGGGCACCGTCGGGTTATCGAACCCACGAACCACCTGTAGCAACGCGTCACACGGGGCGATGGCGGTGAGCAGTTGCGCGTCCAGCCCTTTGCTCTCGCCGACATCACCGCCGATGCCGCTGATATCGTTGAACTGGATGCGGGCATAGGTGGTTTTGCGCGGGCGAAACAGCGCCGATAGTGCATCTACCCGCGGGTCGGGCACATCGACGATGGCGGTGGAGATCCGATAACGCCCGGCGCTGTGTCCGCCGGCGTGGGCATCGTTCTGCGTCAGGGCTTCGAAAATCGTCGTCTTGCCCGATAGGGGCAGGCCGATAATGGCAACTTGCATTTCTTCTATCTACTCCCTCTCGATCTCTTCCGGGCTTGAGCCCCAACGAATCATTATAGGCCTTAGC
>JBMNOI010000086.1:0-15939 GCA_050942995.1 Anaerolineae bacterium | reverse complement strand
GGGGGTATAGGATAGGCCATCCTATACCCCCGGGTAATGCAATTACATCATTGCGCCAGACCACCGTCCGGAGCAGGGTTATCCCACGGCGCCGGCAAGCGCTCAGGAACGAAGGAACCGGGTATGTTCCGACGTATAAGGCAGCAACGCGATCTGCCGGGCGCGTTTGATCGCCCGGGCCAGGATGCGCTGGTGTTTGGCACAGGTGCCCGTACGGCGTCGCGAATGAATGCGTCCGGCATCCGAGATGTACTGTTGCAGCAGTCGGACGTCTTTGTAGTCGATATGGTCGATCTTTTCGGCGCAGAACTGGCAGACTTTGCCACGACGGCGTCCACCACCGGGTCGCCGGCCGCCGCCACGCGGGCCGCGGTCGAATGAGCGCCGCTCACGCGGAGCAGGCCGCTCCTCGCTGCGCTCCCGACGTTCTCTTTCGCTGCGGTCGGGCGCTGCCGCTCGCTGGGGTTCCTGGTTTTCGTTCTCGTTATTCAAAGTGGCACGATCCTGATCTACCACCATAGCCTCCCATAGTTCGTTTACAAAAAACAGATGGATTTGCGCTGGACGGATGGGGGAAGGTAACCGATGGGCCGTACAACGGTGATTCCATCGGATCCTCGGCCCGTTACTCTTCTTCTGCGACCTCGCTCGACTCTTCCGGCTCTTCGATCACCGGCGCCTCGAACGGTTCTTCGACCGGTTCTCCGACCGATTCTTCCACCGGCTCGACTTCATCCAGGCGGACGACGATGTATCGCAGCACATCTTCGGAAAGCCTGAGCGCGCGCTCCATCTCCAGGATCGCCGGACGCTCCATGCGGGCGTGCATCAGCATATAATATCCGGCCTGACGCTTCTGAATGGGGTACGCCAATCGGCGCCGTCCCATCGAATCGACCTTGACGATCTCACCGCCGTTGGCCGTGATGACGTTCTGGATCCGCTCGGAAAAGGCGGTGAGGGCCTCTTCGTCCAGATCGGACTGAACGATGTACACTACTTCATAAGTACGCAAAGGAATGCCTCCTCCCTCCGGGTTTGCCCCCTTGGCCTGTGGCGCCGATGGCAGGTCGGCGACCGGCCGGGAGCAGAAAGGTAAAGTGTGCTTTTGCGCCATTTTCTACGGTCTGTCGACGCTTAAAGCGGCGAACATTATAACACCAAACCGGGAGCAGAGCAAATACAACTTGACAATGCCCCGCCATGCGGGGTATAATCGCCTGACGTGATCAAATATCGATCCCTCTGACGGGATAGCGAGGAGATAAAGAGATGCCCAAGAGAACATGGCAGCCCAAGAAGCGCCGTCGATTGCGAGTGCACGGTTTCATGTCTCGCATGTCGTCCCATGGTGGACGTCGCGTGATCAAGGCCCGTCGCCTCAAGGGGCGTAAGCGCCTGACCGTACAGCGCAACTATGTTATTTCCGGCAAATAAGCTATCATTGTGATGATCCTGTGTTGCCGCGTAAGCATCGCCTGACGCGATCCGCCGACTTTGGCCGGGTGCATGCCCGGGGGCGGTGTTGGTCCGATTCGAGGATCGTCGTGTGTCGATTGCGGAACGATCTGCCGTACAGCCGCTTTGGATTTTCAGTCAGTCGGAGGATCGGAAACGCTGTGACACGCAATCGTGTGCGGCGGTTGATGCGCGAAGTGGTGCGGATGCATCACGATCTGGTTGAGCCTGGTTGGGATGTTGTGTTGATCGCGCGCAGAGGGATTGGTGGAGCCGATTATTGGGCAGTAGAGCGTTCGGTGTCGCACCTGTTCGGTGTGGCCCGACTATATAAAGAGACATAATCGATGGGCGAATCCTGGGGTAAACGCTCCGCAATGGGAGCAATACGGTTCTATCAGCGGTTTATCTCACCTGCCCTCCCTCCTAGTTGCCGCTTCACCCCCTCCTGTTCGCAGTACACGTACGAGGCTGTGGCCCGATACGGTGTGCTGCGAGGTGTCTGGATGGGGGTGAATCGTTTGTTGCGTTGCCACCCCTTTAATCCGGGGGGTTATGATCCGGTGCCATAGGTGGCGGATTGTCGGGAGTTCATTGCAGTATCGTCGGGGCATGTGTCGCCGACGTTTTGTACCAAGGAGGTTTCGAGGTTGAATATCGTGAAAAAAAGAGGACCGTATGTGCTCCTCTTGATTCTGTTTGCACTTGTTCTGGCGAGTTGCATGCCCAGAACCGCAGCAAGCAATGCCGGTTGGACGACACTAACCGCAGAGGATGGTGTCGTCTATGTTGTGCTTCCTACGGGCACTGTGCTGGCGCTGGATGCTACCGATCGCGGCGCTGAGCTGTGGCGTTATCCTGTGGCGCAGGAATCGGGTGGCGGTGGTCTGGGCGGCCTCTTTGGCGGCCGCAGCGCGCGAGATGCCCAGCCCCCTCTGCAGGCCGTCTTTGGCACCCCCGAGGTGACGGGCGATATGGTGCTGGCCACCACGTTCGACGGACTGGTGTATGCCTTTAACCGCACCAACGGCCGCGTATTATGGACACTGTCCGTAGATGAGGCGGTGGTCGGTGGAGTGACGGTGCATGATGGGGTGGCCTATTACGGCTCATCGGACTATGCCATATACGCCGTCGATATCGAGACACAGGACCCTGTGTGGGACGAGCCCTTTAAAACCGGTAACTGGGTGTGGGGCGCGCCGGCGGTGGACGATGAGCGGGTGTATGTGGGTTCGATGGATCGCCATGTATATGCCATCGATCGGGCCACAGGGCGTGAGGTGTGGCGGGCCGATATCGGCAGCTCGGTACCGGGCCGCGTTACGCTGTCCAACGGTGTGCTGTTCGTAGGGGGTGTCGATAATCGCCTGCACGCGCTGGACAAAGAGACCGGTCAGGAGCTTTGGCAGACCGAGGATCTCGGTGGCTGGGTGTGGGGCGAGGCCTTTGTCCATGAGGGCGTTGTCTACTTTGGCTCGCTCAACGGCCAGGTGCACGCCCGCCAGGTATCCGACGGGGCGGTGCATTGGAGCCCGATCGCAGTGGATGGCGCGGTTCGCGCCGGACCGGCTTTTATCCCCGAGCGAGAGCTTTTGATTGTAGCGACCAATACCGGATCGGTATATACCATCCAGATCGAGAATGGTATGGAAGAGCTGATCTATAATACCGGCGGTACGCCCGTGCTCTCGACACCGGCTATCGAAGGGGACACGATCTATTTGGGGACGACGGCGGGCAATGTATATGCGTTGGACTTGACCCGGCGCGACCCCATCGTGTGGACTTTTCCAGAGAATATCAGGTAACCAGCGCAAAGAGGTTGACCACGGGTGCAGAATACAAGTAGACCACAAATCGATACCAGACAGCTACGCAAGTCGCTGTTGATCTGGGGACTGGTTGCCATTGCGGTGGTGATCGTCACTCAGGTCGGCTGGGGGACTATTTGGCGCGAAGGGCTCCTTCGCCCCATGCTCAATATCCTCCTCTTTCTTTACGCCTATCTGGGGCGTAACTTTGTCGTCGCCATCACCGTCTTTACGCTTATTTTGCGGCTGATCACTTCACCGCTGCATATCCGCCAGATACGCTCATCGCGTAAAATGGCCGCACTGCAGCCCAAGATGGCCGAGCTACAGAAAAAGTACGGTGGCAATAAAGAGAAACTGGTCGTTGAGCAGCAAAAGTTGTATAAAGAGGCGGGGGTAAATCCTCTGGGCGGATGCCTTCCGACATTGATCCAGTTTCCAATCTGGATCGGGCTCTATCAGTCGATCAACAGTATGCTGGCCGATACCCCGCTCGAATTGATGAACCTGGCCCAGAGTGCATATCAAAATCTCATACCGATTGTAGATATCGTGCCGTTGCAAAGCCACTTCTTATGGTTGAATCTGGCCAAGCCAGATCCTACCCCCTTTGTTCTGCCGGTACTTGTGGCCGGGACGATGTGGTTGCAACAAAAGATGATGGCCCAGCCCGCGGCCGATCCGCAACAGGCATCAGTGAATCAGACGATGCAACTTATGATGCCGCTCATGTTCGGCTACTTTACGACCCAATTCTCGTCGGGGCTGGCGCTCTACTTTGTAATCTCGAATGTGATCGGTATCGCTATGCAGTGGCTGATCGAGCGTCGAGAGGGGCCGATAGCCCCGGTAACGTCTCAGACGACCTCCGCTGCAGAGAGCAAGGAAAAGGCGGCACATGGAAAACAGAGGCAAAGAGCCAAAGCGAAGCGTTGAGTACACCGGCAAGAGCGTGGAGGACGCACTCGAACAGGCTGCCCATGAATTGCAGGTGCCGGTCGACGCCCTGGAGTACGACGTAATCCGCGATAGCTCGCGCACCATCCTCGGATTGGTGCGCACCGGAGAGGCCGTTATCCGCGTATGGCTGCCCATGGAGCCCAAACCGGCGGTTCCGGCACATGACATCGCTGCAGAACAACCCGAGCAGCCGTCGGTTGAAGCGACGGCGAGCCGTGGCGCAGAGGCCGTCGAGGCCGAGACCGAAGAGGAAGAGGCCGAGGCGGAGGAGCCAGAAGCGCCCGCTGCCGGGCAAGTCGATTCGGCTCAGTTGGAGCGCGTGGCTTCGGAAGTCGTCGCGACGCTGCTGGACAAGATGGGGATTCTCGGAGCGGTCGAGATATCCGATCGTGGGGGGCAGGTCGATCCGGCGTCCGGCGAGGCATCACCCCTGGTGCTGAACATCGTCGGTGATGATCTGGGCGGATTGATCGGGCGGCGCGGCGAGACGTTGCGCGATCTGCAGTTCATCGTGCGCCTGATCGTCAGTCGCAAGATCGGATCGTGGCCCAATGTGGTGGTGGATGTCGAGGGCTATCGTGAAAAGCGCACCCAGGCGCTACAGGCGCTGGCCGCCCGCATGGCCGATCAGGTGCGTCGCACGGGACAAGCCACTGTCCTGGAGCCGATGCCGGCCTATGAGCGGCGCATCGTCCACCTGGCGCTGCGGGATGACCCGGACGTCTATACCGAGAGCACCGGTGAAGACGATAGCCGCAAGGTTCAGATCTTGCCTAAATAGTCGAGGCGCGTGACTTGAATTCATTACCACAGTATCTGGTCATCGGGCATGTAACCAAAGACCTGGTACCCGACGGCACCTTTCGCTATGGTGGGACGGCAACCTATTCGGCGCTGGCGGCAGAACGGCTGGGTCTGCGTGTCGGTGTGCTGACCAGCGCCGAGGCGACGCTGCCGCTTTTTGATGATGTCCCCTCGATCATTGTGCACCGGCGGCCCGCCGACTGTACGACGACCTTTGAGAATATCTATGAGGGTCGAACGCGTCGCCAGTATGTGCGCGCCGTCGCCGAGATGCTGTCTGTCGATGACCTGCCCGCCGACTGGGGCGAGATCCCTATCGTCCACCTGGGGCCTGTGGCTCAGGAAGTCGATGTGGCGCTGGCGTCGCGCTTTCCACGCTCCTTGTTGGGCATAACCCCCCAGGGCTGGTTGCGCCGCTGGAACGGCTGTGGACTGGTCGAGCCCGAGTCATGGAACGGCACCGCCGATATCCTGGATCTGGTCAATGTGGTGGTGTTGAGCCCTGAGGATGTGGGTGGAGACATGGATGTGATACGCCACATTGCCGATCGGACTCGCCTGTTGGTCGTGACGATGGGCGACGGCGGCTCGATCATCTACCGTGGCGGCAGCACCGTGCATGTGCCCGCCTATGAGGTGGCCGAGGTCGACCCGACGGGGGCCGGCGATGTATTTGCTACGGCCTTTTTTGTGCGCATGGCCGAGACAGATGACCCGCTGGAATCGGCGCGCTTTGCCAATTGCGTGGCCTCTTTTGTCATCGAAGGAGTTGGCCCCAGCAACCTGCCCACGCGAGAGCGGGTGGAGTGGCGCCTGCGACACGGACGCCTGCGGAGCTAGCCTCATTCTCCAAAGTATGCGCGGCAAAGGCCGATCTTTAGATCGAACCGGGCCTTTGCTATAACCCGAAATGACATCGATGTAGCCGAGCAGATGAGGAGCACATGGGCCGAGTGTATGCGTTGGCCAACCAAAAGGGCGGAGTCGGCAAAACGACGACGGCCGTGAACCTGGGCGCGTACCTGGCCCAGGCGGGCAAACATGTCCTGTTGGTGGATGTCGATCCGCAGGCCAATGCAACCAGCAGCCTGGGCGTGGACAAGAACGCGCTGAGCCGTTCGATCTATGATGCGCTGATCGGCGCTGAATCGTTGTCCGGCCTGGTGCGCCTTACCGGCGTGGTAGGGCTCGACCTGGTGCCCTCTTCTCCGGCACTGGCCGGCGCCGAGGTCGAGATGGTCGATATGCCGGGGCGCGAATCGCGTCTGCGCCAGGCGCTGGATACGGTGCGCCATCGGTATGACTATGTCCTCATCGATACTCCGCCGAGCCTGGGGATGCTGACGGTGAATGCCCTGACCGCCTCGGACGGTGTTCTTATTCCCATTCAGTGCGAATACCTGCCGCTGGAGGGGCTGACCCAGCTACTGCATACTATCGAGCTGGTGCGCCAGGGGCTGAACCCCGATCTCGTCGTGCGGGGGCTGATTCTGACGATGTACGACTCGCGGACGAACCTGGCGCGCCAGGTGGTCGAAGAGATTCAGCAGCATTTCCCCTCTACGGTGTTCCGCTCCATCATTCCGCGCAGCGTCAAGCTGAGCGAGGCGCCCAGCTATGGGGAGCCCATCGCCAGCTATGCGCCGGAATCCAGCGGAGGATTGGCTTACGCCTCGCTTTGCGAAGAGATCATGAACGGGGAGTCGTACGAGGGCGACGTATGACCTGCTCCGCATTACCGGTAGAGCACGTCTTGTCATTTCGAATCAGGCCCGATGGAGGCACAAAGCGGAGGTGAGCTGATGGCACAAAGAGAACGGCGCGGCCTGGGCAGAGGGCTGGAGGCGCTCATTCCATCCGCCGATCCGGTGCCCGGCCTGCGCAAGGTTCACATCGACTCGATCGCGCCCAATCCCCGGCAGCCTCGTACTGTGTTCGATCCGCAGGCTCTGGAAGATCTGGCCAAGTCGATCCGCGAGGTGGGCCTGATCCAGCCGCTGATCGTGCACCAGGCGCGCGGCACCGGCGAGCCGGGGCAACTGCCACGCTACCAGATCATCGCCGGTGAGCGACGCTGGCGGGCGGCGCGCATCGCCGGATTGCAGCATGTGGATGTTATCGTCAAAGATGTGACGCCACAAGAGATGCTGGAACTGGCCCTTATCGAGAATATTCAGCGCGCCGATCTCAGCCCCATCGAAGAGGCGCTGGCCTATACTCAATTGGCCGATGAGTTTGGGCTGACCCAGGAACAGATCGCCGAGCGGGTAGGGCGTAGCCGCGTCAGCGTGACGAACACCATTCGCCTGCTGCGCCTTCCGGAAGAGATCCAGAGCGCCCTTCAGGAATCTCAGATCACTGAGGGACACGCCCGGGCGTTGCTGATGCTGGATGAGGAAGATGAGCAGATGCTGGCTTTTCGCACCGTGGTGCGCAAGCGCCTCTCGGTACGCCAGACCGAGGAACTGGTGCGACGGCTGCAGGCGGCCACGCGCAATACCGAGCGCCAGCGCTCGCGCTCGCCCGAGACCGAGGCGCTGGAGCAGGAATTTCGCAACGCCCTGGGCACCAAGGTCGACCTGTTCCGTAGCCGCAAAGGCGGCAGGCTGGTCATTCATTTTTATTCTGAAGAGGAACTCGACGCCCTGTACAATCGGCTATTGCCCGATCAGTAGCAGAGGCGACCATCCTTCGGGTAGAGGATGGGGGATCGGTCAACGATCGGGGACGCCCATTCCCCGACAGGCCTTTGAGGCCGGATGCTGAGCGATCTGCCCGCTCCTCTACTCTTTTTATTCAGGTATCGCCAAAGAGATTATAATATAACGTAACCCTGTCACATGACGGAGCATGCGATGTTTGAACGAGTTGACGAAATTGTCAGACGCTACGATGAACTGAACGACCTATTATCTTCGCCCGAAGTGGCTACTGACCCGCAAAAGATCCGGCTCTACTCTCAGGAGCAGGCCGAGATCGAAGAACTGGTCAATACCTATCGGGAGTACCGGTCGCTTTCCGACGAGTTGCGCGATGCCCGCGCCCTGATGGCCGAAGAGCGGGACGAGGATATGCGGGCCATGATCCATGACGAGATCGATACGCTGACTCGTCGGATCGATGAACTGGAGGAGCGGCTGACCCTTCTGCTGCTGCCCAAGGACCCACGTGACGAGCGCGACGTCATCATGGAGATACGCGCCGGAGCCGGAGGGGATGAGGCGGCGCTCTTTGCCGCCGATCTGTTCCGCATGTATATCCTCTATGCCTCGAATCGGGGCTGGGCCACAGAGGTGCTGAGCAGTAACGAGATCGGTATCGGCGGTTATAAAGAGATCATCTTTGAAGTGCGGGGACGGGGAGCGTTTTCACGACTCAAGTGGGAGAGTGGCGTGCACCGGGTGCAGCGTGTGCCGACGACAGAGACCGGCGGGCGCATTCACACCTCTACCGCGACGGTGGCCGTTATGCCCGAGGCGGATGAGGTCGAGGTCGAAATCAACGAGCGCGATCTGCGCATCGATGTCTATCGCTCCGGCGGGCGGGGCGGGCAGAGCGTCAATACGACCGACTCGGCGGTGCGCATCACTCATATTCCCACGGGCATTGTGGTGCAATGCCAGGACGAGCGCTCGCAGCTTCAAAACCGCGCGCGGGCCATGTCTATCTTGCGGGCGCGGCTGTACGAGATCGAGTATGCGCGCCAGTTCGAGGTCATCGATCAGGCGCGGCGCAGCCAGGTGGGCACGGGTGAGCGCAGCGAAAAGATTCGCACCTACAACTTTCCCCAGAATCGGGTGACCGACCATCGGATCGGTATGTCGATCCATCGGCTGGATGGGGTGCTGGCCGGCGAGCTGGACGAGTTCATCGACGAACTGACCGCGACCGAGCAGGCCGAGCTGCTCAAAGCCCAGTCGGCTTGAGCGCGATCATGACCTGCGGGGACGATTTGCCGGACGAAGCAGGCCTGACGATGCACAACGCGCTGCGCTGGGCCATTCCGCTGCTGGTGGCGGCGGGTGTCGAATCACCCCGGCTGGATGCCGAACTGTTGCTGGGGCACGTGCTCTCGCGCAACCGGGCGCAGTTGCTGGCCCATCGGGACGATGTTCTGGAGACGGATCAGGCGCGGCGTTATGCGGCCCTGGTGCGTCGGCGAATCGCTCACGAGCCGGTGGCGTACATCCTCGGCCATCGGGCGTTCTATGATGTGGATCTGCTGGTCGACCGTCGCGTCCTCATCCCCCGACCCGAGACGGAGCACCTGGTAGACGATGCTCTCGACTGGGCGCGTCGCCTGGGGGGTGAAGCGAGATGGCGCGTGGCCGATGTGGGCACCGGCAGCGGGGCTCTGGCCGTCACTCTGGCGCGGCATCTGCCTTCCGCCCGGATATGGGCCGTCGATCGCTCCTTCGAGGCGCTGCAGGTGGCCGCCGCCAATATATCGCGTTACGGGCTGGGCGCTCGCGTTCTGCCGTTATGTGGCGATCTGTTGATGCCCTTGAGCGGGCCGCTGGATCTGGTGGTGGCGAACCTGCCCTATGTGCGAACGGATGAAGTGAACGATCTGGCCGCCGATATCGTCGCCTATGAGCCGCAGATGGCGCTGGACGGCGGCGCCGACGGGCTGGATCTCATTCAAAGATTGCTGCCTCAGGCGGCAGAGCGTATGGGGGTTCCCGGGTTGCTATTGCTGGAGCTCGACCCCCGACAGGCCGATGATACGGCCGATCTGGCGCGCCGATATTTCCCCTACGCCGATGTCACGGTGCTTTACGATTATGCCGGGCACGAGCGGGTGGTTCGGGTGGCGCTGGATGGATAGATGAGTCTTGTGGTTTGGTAACCGGAGAACAAGATGACGCCGCGAGACGAAAAGCGTATTCAGACGGTTGTGCGGGCCGCCGATGATGCGGGTCTGGCCGAGGCGCTGACGCTGCTGCGCGACGGGCAGGTGGTGGTGTTTCCGACCGACACGATATACGGCGTGGGCTGTGATCTGTGGCAATCCGAGGCCGTAGCCCGCCTGTACGAGGCGAAACGGCGGCCGCTGCACAGGGCCATCCCCGTGCTGGTCTCGGATACCGGGGGCGTGAGCCGCGTGGCGCGGGATATTCCGCCGTCCCTGACCGCGGTGGCCGAGCGCTTTTGGCCCGGCGGGCTGACGGTCGTTCTGCCGCGCCGCCCCGAGGTGCCCGACATCCTGTGCGCCGGGGGGACTACGGTGGCCGTTCGCATGCCCGATGAGCCCTTTACGCGTCGGCTCATCGCCGCCATGGGGGGCGCTCTGGCGGTCACCAGCGCCAATTTGTCCAGTCGGGCGGCGGCGTGTACGGCGCAAGAGGCGCTGACCGACCTGGGCGGGCGCGTGCCCCTGGTGCTGGACGGCGGTCGGTGTCGTGGGGGAGTGGCCTCCTCTATCATCGACCTTGTCTCTGATCCGCCGACGCTCTTGCGTCGGGGTGGACTCGCCTCGGAGGCGCTGCGCGAACTACTTCCGACACTGGTCGTGCCCGAATAGGGCGGCGCAACGATAGTAAAGGCTTGCACTTTTTTGACCGATCAAGTATACTATTATCATTAAGGACGTCGCGCTTTGCCGCACCGTCATTTCTCTCACACCATTGCATTTGCACGTCATAAACATATTTCAAAAGGAGAACTGTCATGGCCATCACCAAAGAGATGGCGATCCACGAGATCGTCCAGCAATACCCGGAGACGATCCGCGTCTTTTTGAGCCACGGATTGATGTGCATCGGTTGTGCCGCGGCTCGTTTCGAGTCGCTGGAGCAAGGCGCCGTTGCTCATGGTATCGATGTAGACACGCTGGTGACCGATCTGAACGTCGCCGTCGAGGCCAAGGCCTAGCGCGGGGCCATTGTGTCGCACCCTGTTTCGATATCGGACGGTTAATTGACGAGATGTGTGGGCTGGTGAGGGGTTTCGCGCCAGCCCTTTTTGTTTTCCCTGCCTCCCCATCAAAGAACTCTCGAAGGACACGAACATGACCCAGACAGAGTCGCGGCGAGAGATGGCGCTGCGCGTACACCGATTGCTGCTCGAGTACTACGGTGAGCCCGAACTCAAGGAGCAACTGGACCCACTGAGCGAGCTGATCAAGACGATCCTTTCTCAGAATACGGCGGATGTGAACTCGGACCGCGCCTATGCCACGCTGCGAGAGCGATTCCCGACCTGGCAGGATGTGCTGGTCGCCGACACGGACGATCTGGCCGATGCCATCCGCATCGGTGGCCTGGCCAACGTCAAGGCGCCGCGCATCCAAAAGATCCTCCAAACTCTCAAAGAAGAGCGAGGGCAGCTCGACCTGGGGTTTCTGGATGAGATGCCGGTGGCCGAGGCTCGGGCCTATCTGAACGCTCTCCCCGGCGTGGGGCCCAAGACCACGGCCTGTGTGTTGCTCTTTTCGCTGCACAAGCCGGCCATGCCTGTGGACACTCATGTGCATCGGGTGACCGGACGCATCGGCCTGATCCCTCCCAAAACAACGGCGGAAAAGGCCAACGTGCTGCTGGAAGACATGCTGCCCGAATCGCTATACTATCCCTTTCACCTGAACGTGATCCGCCACGGGCGCACCCTGTGCAAGGCCGCCCGCCCCGAATGCGAGATATGCCCGATCGTCTATGATTGTCACTATGCCCGTGCTCACAATCGGGTGCCTGATTCAGGCGCATAGGGGGCTTTTCTCATTTACATCGCCTCGACGCTGCGGTAGAATGCCTGCGCAACGTGGAGAGGTTCTGTGCGTATAGTCTGATGACGGATCCGTCGTGGCCTCATCCATAGAGGAGGTGATCGGAATGCAGGAAGACCTGACCGAGAGGATACAATCTCAGCAGACCAAGATCGAAGAGATGGCGCTCAAGGTGCCGGGCTATGCGGGGTATAAGCAAAAAGAGCAGCGGCGTGAGGCCGATCGTTTGTTGCGGCATTATGTGGCCCGTCGATATGAAGAGCAACTCGGGCGAATTCAGACCGTTCAACATGGCATGAGCAGCCAGGGGCGTCTGACGACGTTGCTGGCGCTGGATCGCGCGGTGGTCAAGCTCCAGCTCCTCATCGACCGCATCAAGACGGCCAGCTATGGATACAGCGGCCTGTTCGATGCGCTCAAGGTGGATGAGGATACGCTGGATGCGCTGTATGATTTCGACCGGATGATGTTGAGTGGGGTGGACGAGATATCGGCCATACTCGATCGGCTGGAGGACGCGGCTCGTTCCGGCGCCGACCTGGAGCAAGAGACGACCGAGCTGGTGACCCGGGCCGATGGGCTGAACAATACCTTCAGCCGACGGCAGGATGTCATCCTCGGCCAGTAAGAGAGACGGGGATACGCTGCTGCGCCTGCCGTGAGCCTGGCGGGCGCTCGAGACGATTCAGAAAAAGCCCGGCATGGCCGGAAGCGAGCAGGGGTGTCGCGCTGAGCAGCGCATCGACCCCGGACATGATGAAGGAGAGACAGGCATGGCCAGAATTCTGGATGTCATCGAACACGCCGATTCGTCAGGGCAAGAGATCGTCCGTCGTGTTCCCGAGAGGGGCGCCGGCGACTTTCGTATTGGCTCGCAACTTATCGTCCGCGAGGGGCAGGCGGCCGTGTTTTTCCGCGACGGTAAGGCGCTGGATACCTTCATGCCCGGGCGCTATACCATCACCACGGCGAATATTCCGCTACTGGCAAACCTGGTAAGCGCCGTGTTCAGCGGGAACACGCCGTTCACCGCCGAGGTCTATTTTGTCAGCACGCGCGATTTCATCGACCTGCGCTGGGGCACCCCCGAGCCTATCACCCTGCGCGATGAGGTGCTGCGGATGGTTCGGCTGCGGGCGCACGGCACCTATAGCATGCACGTGTCCGATCCGCAGATGTTTGTCAACCAGTTCGTGGGTGCCCGCGGGTTCTACTCCACGCAAGATGTCGTCAACTTTCTCCGGGGCATGATCATCAATCGCTTCACCGATCTGCTGGGGCAGAACATGCGCTCGGTGCTCGATCTGCCGGCGATGTTCGAAGAGATCTCGGCGGCCACGCGAGTGCGCCTGCGGGACGATTTTGCCGCCCTGGGGCTGACGTTGCGCCAGCTCTATATCATGTCGGTGAGCCCCACAGAAGAGACCGCCGCCGCCATCGATGAGGCGGCCTCTATGGGCGCCATCGGCGACATGGACCGCTACATGAAATTCAAGACCGCCCGTGCGGTGGGAGATGCCGCGGCAGCCGGTGGTGAGGCCGGTGGCGCGACGCAAACCGGCCTGGGGTTGGGGGCCGGGCTGGCGGCGGCACGGGTTCTGGCCGATAGCATGACGGGCGGCACCCCGGCCCCGCAGCAGAGCGCGGCCGGCAGCGATCCGGTGACGACCCTGCGCACCCTGAAAGATCTGCTGGACGGCGGGTTGATTACTCAGGAAGAGTACGACGCGAAAAAGGCCGAGATACTCAAGCGACTCTAGGGAGTGTCCGACGGTATCACCTTCCGAAGGTGACCGACCTTCGGAAGGTGATTGTTGAGGATCTCCCTGTGGCGTGAGATGTCGCACAACGGGGGCACGCATGACCCATTTGCCCCGTAGTGCGATTTATTGGATATTTTTGCTTTACCACTGCGTCAGAATATGGTATAATAGCGCAATGATGGGATCTTTGGGCTCCCGGGAGTTCGTTGCGTTCGTGCTTGGGCCGGACGCGTTTGCCGTTTCGGTGCATCTGATGTATGATGAGCGGCGTTTCCACGCCGTCATGGCGCGATGATCCGACTCGCCATATGCCGACGGCTATCGTGTCCAGATGAGGGAGGATCGGGTTCATGGAAGTATTGCTGATTAAAGATGTCAAGAACGTTGGTCAGGCGGGTGACGTCAGGCGTGTCGCTGACGGGTACGCGCGTAATTACTTGATCCCCCGTGGTCTGGCCGTCCCGGCTACTCAGGCGGCTCGCAAGCAGGTGGCCGACCGATTGGCGGCCGAGGCCCGTCGGGAGGCCGCTGAGAGAGAGGCGGCTGAGGCTCAGGCCGAAAAGCTCCAGGGAATAGAGATCGTCTTTCAGGTCAAGGCCGGTGAAGCGGGCCGGTTGTATGGCTCGATCACCAATAACGATATCGCCGAGCGCCTTGCCGAGCTTGGTTATGACCTGGACAAGCGCCGGGTTTTGCTGGAGGAACCGATCAAAGAGATCGGCCGGACCGAGGTTGACGTTCGGCTCCATTCCGAAGTCAAGGCGAGCGTTACCGTTGTGGTCGAGGCTGCAGAGACCTCGGATTAGGCTCGTACCCGGTTCACGGGGCCGTCCTGATGGCCCTCTCAGCCCAAAAGCGCACAATCTCGCTTTCTTTCCGCCGGCATAATGAACGGCCGGTATTGCGTTTCGTGGGCGGATTTGTCGCCTCTTATCGCAGGAGGCACGGGAGCTTGAGCTTCCGGCCTCCCCGCGAATTCTCCTTGTCAACAAAAGCTCGTCCCCCAACGGTGATCGCCGGCGTCGATGAGCAGACGCCGGATCGACTCGCATGATTCACCTGCTGCGGACGGGCTAGACGAGACACAGCCTGATCTATAGCGTCTGATAGAGGACAATGTTGTCTTATCGTGCAAGTTGCGCCAGGAATAACAGGCTGCCTCCGGGCCCGCCCTAACCGCGGCCGGAGCGTGGTATGTGCTGGAACGACCGGTTGCCGCCGCCCATCGACGGGCGATCATCAGGCGCGACCGCTCAATGTGTCACCGATCACAGTTGTACAGGGAGATTCATCCATGCTCTCACGACTTGTCCGTCTACCCATGTTGTTGCTCATTGTCGCAATGTTGGTGGTGACCACCGGATGCGACTCGGCATCCTCTGCCCAGAACGAGCCGACCCCTACCCCGATTCCGCCTCCCCCGGTGCCCGAACGCCCGACCTATGTGGTGCGTCGCGGTGAAGTGGTCGATAGCCTTTCGTTCACCGGCCGGGTATCCCCCAGTATAGAGCATGAGCTTTACTTCCGCGAGGACGGCCGCGTCAAGGTCGTCTATGTCGAGCGCAATCAGATGGTGGAAGAGGGCGATCTGCTGGCCGAGCTGGATAACGATGACCTTCTCCGGCAGCTCGCCCAGGCCCAGATCGAGCTGGACGGCGCGGAGCAGAATCTGCAGCAATCTATCGAGTCGGACGAGTTCTCGCAGGCGCGCGCCGAGGCCGAACTGGAGGCCAAGCGCATTCAGTTGATCAAGCTGCAGGAATCGCTACCGGTTATGGATCTGGAGATCGAGATCGCCCGACTTGCGCTAGAGCGCGCCGAAGCAGGGCCGACTGAGGAAGACCTGATTACCGCCCAAAGCCAGCTTGATCAGGCTAAGAACAGCTTGTGGTCGGTACAAGTTGGGCGGGACAGCGCATGTGCCGTTGATCCGAGCAGCGCGGACTGTATTGGCGCTCAGGCGGCGGTGCTGAACGCGGAAGAGTCTGTGCGCCTGCAGGAGATGAACCTGGAGCGTGTACGGCGTGGTCCCACGGAGGCCCAACTGATCGAGCTGCGGGCCAATTACGAGCGCGCGGTGCAGCGCAAGCGCCAGACGCAGCTCGATATCCAGCTTCAGCAACAGCAGATTCGGCTGGCCCAGATGGAGCTCGATCGGGATGATGAGGGCGATCCGGCGCTGCTTCGCGCGGTAGAGCGTGCCCAACTGACGGTGGATCGGCTGACGGCCCAGGTGGAGAACACGCAGATCACAAGCCCGATCACCGGCAAGGTAACCTCGGTGGGGGCCTATGAGGGGAATACGGCGAACGCCTATCGCCCTGTGATCGTGGTGGCCGACGAGTCCGAGCTCGAGGTCACGGCCGAACCGCTGACGGCCCAGCTAGAGCGCCTGTCCGAAGGGCTATCTGCGACG
>JBMNOI010000085.1:0-16025 GCA_050942995.1 Anaerolineae bacterium | reverse complement strand
AGCTGCCTGCACGACACCCGCTCCA
The DNA here is from genome assembly GCA_050942995.1 of Anaerolineae bacterium. Classification (GTDB taxonomy): domain Bacteria; phylum Chloroflexota; class Anaerolineae; order UBA1429; family UBA1429; genus JBMNOI01. The sequence continues at coordinate 16,000 of JBMNOI010000085.1, read as the reverse complement.
CCGACCGTCCCGGCCTGGGCTGGCTGGCGCTGGAGCGACTGCGGCAGGATCGCCACGCCTGCCGCTGGCCGTTGCTGGTGGTGGACGGATTCGACGACCTCTCTCAGGTGCAGATCGACCTGCTGATCGCACTGGCCGACCGTGTAGACGAGATCATCATCACCCTCACCGGAACACCCCCCGACGATTCTAAAGAGCGCTCGCTGGCCCATCGCCGCTTTATCGCGACACGACGCCGTATCGAGTCGGCGTTAGGTGTAACCGCCCGGGAGTTGCCCGGCGTCCAGACACCAAAGGGCTGTCACCCGCTCTTTCACGGCCTGGAAGAGGGCTTGTTCCAGGTCGACCATCGCGCCCCGTTGCCGAATGATGGTGATATGGCCGATGTGTTGGAAATGATCGAGGCGCCCGACCGGGCCGCCGAGGTACGGGCCGCCCTGCGCTGGCTCAAGCACGAAATCGTCTGTCGCGGCGCACGCCCCGATGAGCTGGCTCTGCTGGCGCGCAATCTGTTGCCCTACCGCGAACTGGTGCGCCAGACGGCCCGCGAGATGGAGCTGCCGGTGCGTGTGGTGGATGGGTTCCCTCTGGCCAGCAACCCTGCCGTGGCCGCGCTGCGTGACCTGTTGCGCCTTTGCGTCTCACTGAGCCGGGAGCAGGGCTCTCCCGGCCTTCCCCGGCGGCCGGTGGTAGAGGCCTGGCGCTCGCCTTATTTCGACTGGATGGCATGTGCGGTGTCGGACGAGTCGGATGCATCGTCCGATGCCGACGAGCCGTGCGTTATCGGCATCACCGAGGGGGATGCCGATGCCCTGGACGCCGTCGCCCGCTGGGGTCGCGTCGTAGGTGAATTGGAGCAGTGGCGCGAGGCGTTCGCCCGACTCGCCGCCCTGCCGGATAAGGAACCGGCCGGAGAGGGTGAGGAGGATACGGACCCCCTCGGGCGTGGGGCGATGGAGTATGACGACGCCATGGATGAGGAGGATGCCGGCGCAGACGATGCCGCCATGGCCCGCCCGGTCACCGGTATGCCCACGGGGCAACGCGCCCGGGTTCTGGCCCAACGCTTCGAGCGTTTTGTGCGACGGCTGACACCGCCCGAGGATCTGCTGTCATTCCGCCGGCAGGTGGCCTGGTTGGAGGCGCTGATGGGCGGTGACCCCGCTCTGGAGGAAGAAAAGGTGGGCGCCTCCTCGCTGCGGATGGTGGTCCGCGCCCGAGACGCCGACGACGATCTGGCCGCGCGAGATGTGGCCGCACTACAAGAGTTCAAAGAGATTCTGCGGGGGCTGGTGTGGGCGCAGGAGACGCTCGGTGATGGCGAAGAGGTTTCCTTCGCCTCATTCGTCGGTGAGCTGATGAGCGCCGTGGATGCGGCGTCCTATCGTCCGCCGGCCCATATCGGTGATAGTGAAATTCTGGTGGCCGACGTAGTGCAAGCCCGCGGCATCCCCTTTCGCGCCGTAGCGATACTGGGCCTCTCCGAGGGCGAGTTCCCCGCCTCACAGCGCGAAGATCCGTTGCTACGCGATGCCGATCGCGATCTGTTGCGCCGCCATGGCGTGGTGCTCAACCCGTCCACCTTGAGCGCCGAGGCAGGCTATTTTTACGAGGCTATCACCCGGCCCTATGCCCGATTGTTGCTCACCCGGCCGCGCCTGGCCGACAGCGGCGCGCCGTGGGAATCCTCCCCCTACTGGGAGGAGATAATCCGCCTGACGACGGCCAGGCCACACCGACAGACGGGCGAGGCCGCGCCGGATCCCGCCCTGGCGGCCTCGTGGCCGGAGGCGCTGGAAGCGCTGGCTCCATTGGATCAGGATCATGAGGGGTGGCAATGGGTGGCCCAACACGCCCCGCAGCGCATCGAAACGCTACGGCGGGGCGCAGACGTTCTGGATGACCGACTGCGCCGCAAAGCAAGCCCCTATAACGGCGAGCTCACCTCGCTGGCCGGCGCGATGGCCCATCGTTACGGCCCCGAGCATGTATGGAGCGCCGGACGCATCGAGCGCTACCGCACCTGCCCGTTCAGCTTTTTTGTGAGCAATGTGTTGTGGCTGGAGCCCCGCCAGGAGCCGACACAGGGACTGGATAGCCTGCAGTTGGGCAACATCTATCACCACATCCTGGAGGGGGTATTCTCGTCACCCACGGTGACCGACCCCGCCAATGTAGACCAGCTTTTGGCCGTGCTGCCCGAGATCGCCGATCGGGTATTGGATGCCGCCCCCGATGTCGAGGGCTTTCGCGAGACGGCCTGGTGGCGACAAACCCGCGCCGAGATCGTCGAACAGGTGCGGCGCTCCCTGGAGGGGCTGGCCGACATCTCGCGGGGATACGAGCTGGTCGCGTGCGAATTGCGCTTTGCCCACGACCATCCGCTGGTCATCGGAGGGGGAGAGGATCGGCTGCTGTTGCAGGGCGTCATCGATCGGGTGGATCGGAATGAGCACGGCTTGCGCGTAATCGACTACAAGACAGGGGGCGCAAGCGCCTTTACTCCCAAAGCGTTGCAGGATGGGCGCAAGCTACAGTTGCCCCTCTATGCTCTGGCCGTGCGCGACGCATTCGGCCTGGGCGACGTGGCGGAGGGCTTTTACTGGCACATCCGCAATGCGCAGAAAAGCAAGCTCTTCCTCAGCGGCTATGAGGGAGGAGTAGAGACCGCCTGCGCAGTGGCCGTGGGATGGGTGCAATATGCCGTCCATTCGATCCGCGACGGCGAGTTTTCGCCATCACCGCCGAGGGAGGGATGCCCACCATATTGCGCCGCGGCCGGTTTCTGCTGGCACTATCGCCCGTCGAGAAGAGGCTGAGCCATGACACAGACGACCATGCATCCCATCGTAGAACAGCTCAAGCCCAGTGCAGAACAGGCCCGTTGCATCCTGGCTCGTGGCCGCGATGTGGTGGTGACGGCAGGTGCCGGCGCGGGCAAGACGCGGGCTCTGGTCGCGCGCTATCTGGCGCTGCTGGCCGAAGGGGTACCGTTACGTCGCATCGCCGCCATCACCTTTACCCGCAAGGCGGCGCAAGAGATGCGCAACCGTATCCGTCGGGAGATGCGCCGTTATCTGGCGCACCCCGATGTGCCCGCTGACGAGCGTACCCGCTGGCAAGAGATGTATGCCGCGCTGGATGCGGCCCGTATCGGCACCATCCACACCCTGTGCGGAGACATTCTGCGGTCACACCCGGCCGAGGCCGGAATCGATCCTCGCTACGATGTGCTGGACGAGGGGCGCACCGCCCTGCTGCGCATCCAGGCTGTCGAAGAGACCATGGGCTGGGCCGCCGGAGAAGAGGATGTGGCCGAGATTTTCGTTCTGTTGAGCGAGAATGGCGTACGCAGCACCCTGACCGACATGCTGAATCGGCGTTTGGAGGCGCAGGCGGCGCTGGCTGCCGTAGCGGATGAACCGCTGTCATACTGGCAGATCGTGTTGACGGATCGCCAGCAGCGGGCCCTGGCCCAGATGACGGGCGATCCGGCGTGGCAGGAGGCGGCCGATCTGCTCCTCTCCAATGCCCCACTCAACCCGGACGACAAGCTCGCCCCCTCGTGGTACATGGCGCATGAGGCGCTCACCGCGTTGAGCGAGCCTCTGCTCTTTTGCCCAGCCGCGCTGAAAAAGCTGGATGCCATTAATCTGACCGGTGGCAAGACCGATTCATGGCCTATTAGTGTTAAAGAAATCAAGGATGCGCTGCGAACGCTTCGCGAGTCGTGGCGCCGGCAACTTGCCCGTCTGGCCGACGGCCTCAACGAGCGCGACGAGGCCCTGGCCGCGGCTATTCCCGCCCTGCGGATGCTGTTTGCCGATGTGACGCGACGTTACGATGCGCTCAAAGACGAGCTGAACGCACTGGATTTCGATGATCTGGAGGAGCGGGCCGTCACCCTGCTGCGTGAAAACGCCGAGGTGCGCCGCCACTGGCGTGACGAGATCCACACCATACTGGTGGACGAGTTTCAGGATACCAACGGGCGCCAGCGTGACCTGGTGAACCTGCTGAACGGAGAGGGCGGCCGCCTTTTTGTAGTGGGCGACGCCAAGCAATCGATCTATCGCTTCCGTGGCGCCGATGTCACTGTGTTCCGCCAGGTGCGCCGAGAGATCGCAGCCGACGGCGGACACGTGTTTCCTCTGGCCACCACCTATCGTGCCCATGCGCCGCTGGTGCAAGCGTTGAACAACCTGCTGCGGCCGGTACTGGGCGAGGCCGAGGATCCGGCGCGCCCCTGGGTCGAGCCCTTTGCGCCGTTGAATCCGTATCGCGCCCAACCCGCCAGAGGGCTGGCCGCCCCCCACGTCGAGTTGCATCTCGCCGTCGGCACCAAGACGGACGGGGCGCTGGATCGGGCCGCCGACGCGCTGGCCATGCGCCTGATCGATCTGATCGAGCGGCAGGAGATCTATATCGGCGAGAGAGAGGCCACCCGCCCCCTCAACTATGGTGATGTGGCCATCGTCTGTCGCGCCTCGACATCCTTCGGCGTCTATGAAGACGCCCTGGAACGGGCCGGGATACCCTTTGTCACCGTGGCCGGCCGCGGATTCTACCAGCGGCCCGAGGTGCGCGACCTGCTCAATATCCTGCGAGCCATCGCCGATCCCGGCGACGATCTCGCGCTGGTCGGAGCGCTGCGCTCTCCCGCGCTGGCGGTCTCTGACGAGGCGCTCTACAGGCTGTGCCGATGGCGCTCGCAGCAGGCCCCCGCCGATCGCCTGTGGAGCGTGCTGGACGTCGCCTCGGAAAGTGCCGGGCTAAACGAGACCGATCGCAAGGCGCTGTGCCGCGCGCGAGATATCCTGCACACGCTGCATCGTCGCGCCGGTCGCACCACCGTAGCCGACGTGCTCAAGGCCTTTCTGGACGATACCGGCTATCGGGCGATGCTGCTCTGTCAAGGACAGGCACGCGCAGTCCGCAATGTCAGCAAGCTATTGAGCGATGCCCGCGCCGGAGGCATGGCCAGCGTGGGCGAGTTCCTCGAATATATCGGTCGTCTGCGCGATTCAGGGGCCCGCGAGGGCGAGGCCCGGGCCGCCGGAGAGGGCGCCGTACAGATCATGAGCGTACACGCCGCCAAGGGGCTCGAATTCCCGGTGCTCGTCATCGGCGATATCACCTACTCGCCCATGGCCCGCGAGGGGCTAATCCTCGACCCCGAGCTGGGGCCGCTGCTCCCCTGCAAAGACCGGGATACCGAGCAAAAAGCCCTGATATACGACCTGGCCCGCACCGCCGAGCGCGATCGCGAGGCGGCCGAGGAAGATCGGCTGCTGTACGTGGCCGCCACCCGCGCCGCCGAGATGCTGATCCTCAGCGGCTGCGTCCATGCCAACCAGAGCGGCACGTTGGGGAACAATCAGAGAGGGTGGCTATCGCGCCTGGCCGGTGAGGAATGTCTGGGACTGGCAGAAATATCCACCGTCGTCGGCGATGGCCGGGTCTGCCACATCTTGCAGGTCGGCACAACGCCGGTGGCCTGTACCCTTTACGGTCCGGAGTATCGGCCGCCTGTCGCGATGACGATGCAGGTCGACCACTCCTCCGAGGCGCCCGCCTTCCGCCCGCCGGTCCTGCTGAGCACCGTAACACCGCCCGAGGCACCGCAAGAAGACGGCCCTTCCGAGCCGCCGGAAAAAGTCACCGAGGACGAGGGGCCTATGCGCAGAGTGTGGCGGGTGGTGCCCCACGGGGCGCGACCATGGGCGCCGCGCTGGGTGATCGGGGTGCTGGTGCACACTGCCCTGGCCGAGTGGCGCTTTCCCGACGAGTCGTTTGACGAGTGGGCGCGCACATTGGCCCGGGAACAGGGACTGGTGGACGGTGCCCAGATCGAACATGCTCGAAGAGAGGCGCGCAAGCTCTTGCTCCGTCTGCGCGCTCACCCCCTTTACCGCGAGATCGACACCGCCGAGCGGCGTTATCACGAGGTGCCTTACAGCCTGGAGCTCGATGACGGCGAGACAGAGAACGGTGTCATCGATGTGCTCTACCGACGCGACGGACGCTGGACGATCGTCGAGTTCAAGACCGACCGTCCGCGACAGGGCGAAAAATTGACCGATCTGCTGCATCGTAAGCGATATCTGAAACAGATGGCGCGCTACGTCGATGCCGTGGAGGCATTGTTGGGCGAACGGCCACGCCTGCTCCTCTGTATGCTGGATATGGACCGTCGCATCCATCTGGTAGAGGATCCAATCCTGGCTACAAACGGATGCCAGGACACCGCTTTATCATGAAAGGAAACCCATGGCCCAGAACGAACCCTTGCCCCGTACCAAAGCCGAGCTGATCGAGCGCATCCACCGCACCCAAGCGACGCTGGAGGAGCTCGTCGCGTCGTTGAGCGATGACGAGATGATCGCTCCCGCCCCCGATGGGGGCTGGTCGGTTAAGGACCATCTCATCCACCTCGCCGCCTGGGATTGTGCGCTGCTGGGCGTGCTGCGCGGGAAGCCCATGGGCGAGGCCATAGGCGTCGACGACGCCATATACGAGACCGGTGGCGTCGACGCAGTCAACGCCGTCATCTATGAACGGGAGAAGGATCGGCCGTTGCCCGAGGTGCTGGAAACATGGCGGGCATCGCGTCGGGAGGTGCTGGCTCTGCTGGAGACGCTCTCCGATGCCGACCTGTATGAACGCCCGTTCATGCCCGACGTTACGGCGGAGGCTTATGCGATCATCAACGGCGTCGTGGATAACACCTGTGCACACGACGCGGACCATATCGAATGGATCAGGGCGATGCTGGACGCGCGAAAAGGAGCGTAAAGGCGTACGCCTCCGGCCGAATGAACAAAAAGGGCGGGTTCGGTCGAACCCGCCCTGCTCTCTAAAGGGTCCCTCTACTTCATGTATGCCCGCAGATAGCCCACCGAATAGGCGGTGCCGATGTCCGAGACGCCGGCCACCTCGGGCTCATGGGTCCGGTACATGTCCGTCGGCAGATGCTCCGAGCGAACATAGCCGTCGTAGCCCATCTCTTTGAGCACTTTGATGAACCGGGGCAGATCGACATCGCCCTGCTCCAGCCAGTACTCTTTCTCGCCCTCGCCGGTCTTGACGTTGCGGACGTGGACGAAAAAGATCTTGCCGGCCAGCTCGCGCATCGTGTCGTACATCGCCTCGCCATCGCCATGCCACGAGTTCCCCGAGCACAGGCAAACGCCGTTCAAGGGGCTGGGCACATCTTCCATGAGCCGCTTCAAAACCTTGACGGGCTTGAACTGGCCATGATTGTGCAGCGCGATGCGGATGTTAAACTCTTCGGCGATCTTGATCAGCTCTCGATAGTAGGCGACGATCTCGTCCCACGGCGAATCCGGGCGGCCCGGAGGGAACATGATCAGTGTATCGACGCCCACTGCGGCCATGGCCTCAAAGCTGCGGCGCAGATTGGCAAAGTGCTTCCCAGCCTCTTCGCCCTTTGGCAGATCTCGCGGCGCCCAGGCGACCATGGGAGCAAACTCGACGCCCATATCCTCGATCTTTTTGCGGATAGGGGCAATCGCCTCTGCCTCGAGATAGCCCTTCTCTTCAAAGCCGGGGACGCGTGCCCAGGGCAGAGAGACGCCCTCGAGACCCAGCTTGAGACAATATCGGGCCGCGCCTTCTGGCGTACCGTCACCAACATTCCCTACTTCCACTGCCCATTTCATTGTCCTGATCCTTTCTGCAGCGTTAGTGTATTCTGACGCAGGTACGGCAGATCGTAGCAGGCCCTGTGTCCCGCACAGGGTCACGGTCAAGCCCTGCCCGCTGTCGTTTCTACGCTACCCACTCCAGGCCGATCTGTCAAGTGAACGACCGAACAAGAATGTGGACATCCCACCTTCAGCCATCGTCCAGCGCCCGACGGATACCGTCGGCCAGGGCATCGAGCGTTTCTCGAGATGGATGGGCCGCCGGAGATGCCCAATCGGCATGGATGCGGAATGCGTCGCTGGCATACCGGGGAAAGGCGTGCAGGTGGGCGGGGAACACCTCCTGCCCGGCATCGTCTCCGCCGTCCATCGGCCTCTCCTTGCCCAACTCATCTGACCCAGATCGGCGCACGAACCGTTGACCGGCTGCCTCTGCCGCGCCTATAATACGGCCAAATCCATTCACACCCGATCAGGAGGTTACATGCTCAACAGCCCGCTCACCCATCCACAGATTCTGGCCGCGCTGGCTACCGCCGGGCACGGCTCGCAGGTACTCATCGCCGACGGCAACTATCCGTTCAGTACCGGCGCCAATCCCGCAGCAACTCGCGTCTATCTGAACCTGACCCGCGGCAGCGCGCCCAGCGATGAGGTACTGGCCGTGCTGGCCAAAGTCATTCCCATCGAGGCCGCCCACGTGATGATGCCGGCCGATGGCCGTGAGGCCCCCATCTTTGAAGCCTTTCGGAAACACCTGCCCGAGGATGTCGATCTCCAGTACCTGGAACGGTTCGCCTTTTACGATGCAGCGAGGGGGCAGGATGTGGCGCTGGTCATCGCCACAGGCGAGCAGCGCATCTATGCCAACATTCTGCTCACCATCGGCGTCATCCCGCCGGATCCGGCCTGAGTGCCTCGCATCAAACGCCCCTCCAAAGGTGATGGCGGGTATGCCGCGTCACCTTTGGGGAGCGGCATTGTGACGACAGGCCATATGCCCGCCGATCGATCAGGAGACGCGTGAGCCCCCCGCAATGCCGCCGGGTTGTGCCCTGGCGGGTTGCGCGCCTCGATCTCGCACCAGCGTCTCTTTGGCCAGCAGGCCAAAGGCCAGGCCGGCGCCGGCGAACATGATCGCGTTCACCCGCAACGCCATCATATAGCCGAACTGATCGCTTAGCGCGCCCAGAAACAGCGGCCCAATGGAGATGCCCACATCGCTAAAGGTGCGGAAAATCCCCATCGCCAGGCCATAATTGCCCGGCCCGGCCAGGTCGGTCACATAGGCCGCGGGGGCAGGGCCGGCCAACCCCGTGCCGATCCCCAAAAGCCCGGCGCTGAGCAAAAAGTAGGTGTAATTGGGGCTCAGGCTGAAGCAGATCAGCGATAGACCCGATAACACACAGGCCGGGGCGATGACCGCCTTGCGACCGTATCGGTCGCACAACGAACCGGAGAGGTTGACCGTCAGCAGGTTAAAGATGGCGGTAAGGGTAAAGGTGAACCCCACCTGCCCGGCAGACAGGCCCAATACACTGTTTCCATATAACGGCAGGACGGTGTTGCGGCTGCCGGTACGGGTGAAAAAGATCGTCAACGAGACCAGGCTCACCAGCCAGAAATTGGGGTCTCGGAACAGCGACATGGCCGTAAACGGCCTGTCCGGCGCCTGCCCGCTCTGATCCTTCCTCGATGTGCCCGCCTCATTCCGCCCGGTCTGAACTTTGAGTTGAGTATAACGCCGCGTCTCGGGCACTACCAGCAACGCCCAAATCACGGCGCTGAACGTCAGTGCCGAGTAGACGAAAAAGGGCGCCCGGAAGCCGAAATGCTCCCCCACGAGGCCGCCCAGGGTCGGGCCAAAGCTGGCGCCTACCAGCATGCTCCCCTGATAGCGACTCATGATCCGACCGCGATTTTCGCTCGTTGTGATATCGGCCAGGCACACCATAGCGGCCGTCATCTGCGCGGCCGAGCCCAACCCCTGCAGAAATCGCCAGAATATGAGGTGCTCGAACTGGGTCGAGAGGCCCATCAACAGAGCCGCCGTCGACGTGAGCAGCGGCCCCCCCACCAGCAGCGGCTTGCGCCCGATCTTTTCCACCAGCCGCCCGACCGGCACATTGACGATGATGCGGGCGATACCAAAGGCGGTCACCAGGCCGCCCACCATAGCCGCGCCCACGCCGAACGACTGGGCATAGAGGGGCATGATGGGTCCCACCAGGCCGATACCCAGGGAGACCATGAACACCTGGGCCATCATGGCCAGCAAAATCCGGTTGCGTCCGGGCAAGCTTGCCGTCTGAACCGATAGATCGTCTGCTTGAGTGTTATCCCTGGCCGTCATGCTCTCCCCCTTTCGGAGAACGCCAAGGGCGTTCTTTGTGATGCCCCTCCGATAAAGCGCCGCACCACATTCTACACAGTTACGGCCCTTTGTCCATGCCGTCACTTCCTCTACGAAGGGGACCGTCAAATCGCGAAATGCCCACCTTCCCAAAGTCATCTTGGGGCATCACCTGCCGGTCCCATCCGATCGAATTCATCGACGGGAGGCGTCGTAAAAAGTCGGGATGTGCTCGATTTCTCCGCAGGGGAGAACATGTCTGAACAAAGCATGGAAAAGAGCCGTGGTGACCACCGATCGAGTCGGTCTCTCACGGCTCTTCGCTTTTTTCTCGCCGATCAGCGGCGCTCAGACATGCTGTGGCACCACCTCTTGCACCTGAACGCCGGATTCACTGCCGTAGAGTCTGGTCTTGATATCGAGAATCTGGCGTCGCATGTTGTCATCTTTTTCGAACAGCGCGCTAATCTTGTCACACCCATACATGATGGTGGTATGGTCGCGTCCACCCAGAGCCTGCCCGATCTGCGGCAACGACATATCGGTCAACTCGCGCGTCATATACATCACCACCTGGCGCGCCAGAGCGATATCGCGACTGCGACGCGGCCCCAACAGGTCTGCATGCTCGACGCCGTAATACTCTGAAACCGAGTTCATGATATCGTCGAATGTCACCCGCGTCGTCGAGCGCGCCATATCTCCCAGCGCACGCTCGGCCGTCTGTACGGTGAGGGGGAAATCCATCATGCGGGCCAGCGCCAGCACCCGCGTCAGGGCACCTTCCAACTCACGGATGTTACTCTGTACCCGCTGGGCGATGAACTCGATCACCTCAGGCGGAAGGTGAATGGCCCGCGCCTCGGCCTTGGCCGCCAGAATCGCCATCCGCGTCTCCAGGTCGGGTGACTGCACATCCGCCGAGAGCCCCCATTCGAATCGCGAGCGGAGACGTTCTTCCAGGCCGACAAAGGCCTTGGGCGGACGATCGCTGGACAGAACGATCTGTCGATTTTCCTGATACAGATCGTTAAAGGTGTGAAAGAATTCTTCCTGAGTACGCTCTTTATTAATCAAAAACTGCACATCATCCAGCAACAGCACGTCGATGGTCCGATACTTGGCGCGGAAATCGTCTGTCGTGCGATTACGGATGGCATTGATCAACTCGTTGGCAAACGTTTCGGCCGAGACATACAGAACCCGCTGATCTTGTCGTTGCAGAACATAGTTACCCACGGCATGCAGCAGATGTGTCTTGCCGAGACCGGCGCCGCCGTAGATAAAGAGCGGGTTATAGGCCATACCGGGGTTCTCGGCCACCGCAAGACATCCGGCATGGGCCAGGCGATTGGATTGCCCGACGATAAAGGTGGAGAAGGTATATTTTGGATTGACGCGCGAGTAGCCGCGCTCGTCCGCTGCCTGCAAGCCGTCGCCGGCAGGCGGCACCTGAGCCTGAAGCAGTTCGAAATCCTCCTGTGGCGTGGCCGAGCCGTTGCGTTGTACGATAAAGCGCACGGCGGTGGTGCGGTTGGCGATCTCGGTCACAGTATGTTGAATGGTGGCGTATAACCGATTTTCTAGCCAGTCTTTAGCATAGGCCGAATGCACGCCGACAACCAGAACGCCATCCTCATATGATAGGCCCTTGGTGTTCTTGATCCAGGTATCGTACGTCGGTCTGGCGAGCTGGAGCTGGAGCTGGCCCAGCGTGGTTTGCCACAATTGGTATGCATCCATCTACTTCACTCACTCCCGAGGCTGTACCGGAGAATCCCAACCACATCAAAAAACTACAAGGGGACACAAAATATCCGGTTAGCGACAACCGACAAATCACCCTTGGATTGTATCAAATCGAACAGAAATGCGAGCCCGTTTGAAGCCTTGAGGTCCAGTGTGTGTGGCCGCAAGAGAGCGGATCTGGGCCTGCCAGACTTGTGTGGTCGTCACAGCGAGCGTGGCGACACCCAAGAGGAAGGCGCCTCATCGATGGGGCTAAACATGGCGAAGCGCAGAACGATGAGAGCCGTATGGTGATTGCACGCCCCGAATCACAAGTACGGCCCCATTCTAGCATCATCATCCCGTTTTGACAAGGCGAGAACGAGTGTGTCATCCGTTTTGATGCTAACAATTCGCCGGGCCTACTAGGAGTAGGCGTTACGAGCATCAACAACAACTACAGGTTGTGGTGTACAACTTGTTTTTTTCGTATCCGTAAATTCGTTGTGAGGGCAAAAAAGGTGCGCGCTATGTCCGCAGACTGTGGAGATAGTCGCGCAGCAGAGGGTACAGTTCGCGGTAGCGGGCCAGCCGCTCCTCATAGATCGCATGGCGTCGGGCATCGGGCTCGAAATGATGCGTGACATGCACCAGCGCCTCGACGCCTTCTCGCACGTCGGCAAAAGCGCCGCTCCCTGCCCCGGCCAGAATCGCCGCGCCCAGAGGCGCCGTATCGAGCATCGCCGTGCGCTCTACCGGGAGCCCCAGAATGTCAGCGGCAAGCTGAAGCCATTCATCGGCGCGGGCACCCCCGCCCGTGGCACGATAACGGTCGATGCGAATTCCGACCTGGCGAAACAAGTCCTGCCCTTCCCAAAAGTAGTAGGTCATCCCCTCGATGAGGGCCTTGATGATTTCGCCGCGAGAGGTGCTCAGGTCCAGCCCCAGAATAACGCCAGACGAACGCGTATCGAACGCGGGGGGGCCGGTAGGAGCAAAATGAGGCAACACCATAAGCCGTGTAGGCTCCTCGGGCATCTCGGCCAGCAGCGTGGTATAGATGCTGGCCCCCCGCTTTTGCACCTCACGCGTCTCCAGCGGAGCCAGCGTCTCACGGAACCAGCGCAGCACCCGTCCACCCGAACGGTTATAGAAAAAACTGACGAACAGGCCGGGCACCACATGATGGGCCATGTTCAGGCCGTTGGCCAGCATCATGTTGCGCAGCGGAATGGCATGAAATGTGGGCATCATATGCAGCGACGCTCCCAGTGTAAACGCCGCCATATGGCTGTCGTCCACTCCGGCGCCCAGCGCGTTACAGCACAGCGTATGCCCGCCCACCACCAGGCGCACATCTGTAGACAGGCCCAGCTCACGGGCCAGGGGCGCGGCCACTGTGCCCGCAGGAGAGCCCGCCGGCACCGGCTCGGGCAGCTTGGCCGCCGAAAGGCCACAGGCATCCAGCATGCGCCGCGACCATCGCGCCTCGGTGATATCGAAAAGCAGTGTGCGGTTGGCCAGAGAATAGTCGCAGGTTGAAGCTCCCCCCAACAGATGCGTAACCAGAGCCGCCCAAGGGATGAATCGCCACGTATTCTGGTAGAGTTCAGGGGCATTATCGCGCACCCAACAAAGTTTAGGCAGCGCGTAATCGGGCGCAGGGGTGTTGCCGGTGATGTCGAAAATACGCTGCCGCCCCACCGCCTCTTCGACACGCGGTAAATAGTTCTCTCCACGGGAATCGGTCCCCAAAATGCAGTGGTCGAGAATATGACCCTCTCGCGAAATGGGCGTCATGGGCTCGGCCATAGATCCCACGCTCAGAGCCTTCACCGGATCATGGCGGGTTTTTGATGCGATCTCGGCGATGACCTCGCGCACAGCCGCCCACACAGTAGCACAATCCAGCTCGCGCGTGCCCCCCGGCCCGACGATGACGCTATAGTCGCTGCGGGCCCTGGCCCGCACCGTCCCGTCCAGAGAGACGGCTATCGCGCGACAGCCGGTGGTGCCCACTTCGATACCCAGCAGGCTCATGCTTCCCTCCTCGCGACGCGCTCACCCTCACAACCCGAATCTCGCCGGGGTATGCTTGAAAACGGAATGCCGCATATACGTGATGCAGCGCCGAACATAAGGATCCGGACATGGTGTCTCATATTGGGGTGGGGCGATGCCCCACCCCAACACATAGCCCATCTTCAGAGCCTAACCCACCTTGACCAGCTTGCGGAAGTAGCGCATCTCGCGGGGCGGATCGAGAAAGCGCCCGTAAAAGCTCCAGGAGACCTCGGCCACATAGATATCGCCGCGTGAATCCACGGCCACTCCATGGGGGGCCACAAACTGGTTCGGCTCCTCACCCGGGCGCACATCGCCCAACCAGGCCAGTTGCCGCCCCGACAGATCGTGGATGCTGACGCGAGCGCCCAGGTTCGGATAGCCGGCGTTCACATTCAGAGTGGGGCCAAGCTGGCCGATATAGCAGAGTCCACCGGTGATATGCAAGCCACAGGGGCGATGCATGTTGTTCCACTGGGTGACATAGGTTCCATCGGGTTCAAACACCTGCACGCGGTGGCTTTCCCGGTCGGCTACATACACCAGACCGTCGGCATCGGTGCATATGGCGTGCACCAGGTTGAACTGGCCGGGCCCGGTGCCGTATTCTCCCCAGGAGAACAGGTGCTCACCATCGGCAGAGAACTTGTGTACCCGAGCATTACCATAACCGTCGGCCACATAAATGGCTCCTGTATGCGGATCCGGCGCGACTTTTGTGGGACGGTTGAACGGCCGGCCGGACTGGTACGGCGCCGGCTCTCCCGAAACGCCGATGGTCATGATAATGTGGCCGTCCGGAGTACACTTGCGCACCGTGTGATCGCCGTCATCGACGCAGTAGAGCGCGCCGTCGGGGCCCAGGGTAATGCCATGCGGCCGCGAGAACATTCCCTCGCCCCAGGAATAGAGAAACCGCCCTTCCCGATCGAAAACGGTGACGGGATGCTCACTGCGACTGAACAGGTAGACACGATCCTGCGTATCCACCACCACGTCAGCCACCTCGTGCAGATTCCACCCGTCAGGAAGCTTGAGCCAATCCACATCGACCTCATAGATCAGGTCATCGCTGCCGAGCTGTACCATGATGCTTCCTCCTGGCTCATTGTGTGCGTCTGGCACTCTCCGGCCCCTTTACGTCTATCGATGAATTCTCGGAAACAATCGCGCATTCGGCGCGCCGGAGATGTCCCATCTCTTGTATGGATATAGAGCATACATCAGAGTACCCCGAGCGACAACTGAGTCACACCCTCGATGGGCATAGAAAAGAAGAGTCTTGTAGAGAGGGGGCTCGATGCGAAAGACGTTGTGACGAGTTTTCCCGGCTTGACACGAGGGTATTTGTACGTCATAATGAGGTTGTGATGGCGGCCCGGCCGCCCACCTTAAATCGCTATCTTAAAAAGGGGGAGGTGATGTGCATGGATTACAGTAGTAAATGCCGTGTCCTAGCATCACCCCCGGTGAATCGCTAGGACACAAGACGCGACAGAGCCCCTCATCCAGATGAGGGGCTCTGTCACTTTTTGCAACAGGGTAACGACGTCAGGCCCGCCCTTCACGGGTGCAGGGCAGCGAGATATAAAAGGTCGAACCGCGATTCAACTGGCTCTCGACCCACACTTTGCCATCGATGAGATCGACCATTTCCCGGGCGATAGCCAACCCCAGGCCAATGCCTCCATGTTCCCGCCGCAGCGAGTCCTCCACCTGATAAAAGCGCTCGAATATGCGCTCCAGATCCTCCTGTGGAATGCCGATGCCGGTATCGCTCACGGCCACCACCACAGCCGCCCCATCTCGATAGGCGGCAATGTGAATGGCGCCCTGGGCGGGTGTAAATTTGATGGCATTGGAAAGCAGGTTCGTCAGAATCAGGTAGAACACCTGCTCATCGGCACGCACTGCCGGTAGATCATCGGGGAGATCGGTGCTGATCTGCAGCGCCTTGCGTTCGGCCAGCGGCCCCAATTCGCGTAACACAGCCTCGACAGAGAACATGACCGGCACATCGGTCAGCGCAACCTGCGCATCACCGGTATCGATACGCCGCAGACTCACCATCTCGTCGATGATGGACTTGAGCTGCATGGCCGACTCGACGACCTGCGTCAGGTGGTCGCGCATCAAGCCGGTGGCCTCGTCCTGAATCAGGCTGGCATAGGCCAGCAAAATGGCGAGA
>JBMNOI010000200.1:0-2893 GCA_050942995.1 Anaerolineae bacterium | reverse complement strand
GATGAGGAGGGCGCCGTCGCAACGAACATGCGCATGGTCATCCCCCGCATTCAGGTGGATGCGCCGATCGTTCGGGGCGATACGTGGGAGGACCTCAAGTGGGGCATCGGCCATCGCATCGGCAGTGTCGCGCCGGGAGAGCACGGCAATATGGTGGTCTCGGCGCATAATGACGTCTATGGCGAGATCTTTCGCGATTTGAACCGTCTCGAATCGGGAGACGAGGTCCTGATTCATACACAAGACCGGATGTTCCGTTACCGGGTCAGAAGCGTCGAAATCGTATTGCCGAACCGGATCGACGTGATGGACCCCACCGCAGAGCCGGTGCTGACCATGATCACCTGCCACCCTTATATGGTGAATACCCATCGAGTCGTCGTCGTGGCCGATTTGATCGAATAGATCGGCCACCGGACGATAAGGAGAGTCAAATTACGATGAGCAAGAGACGCCGATCGCGCAACCGCGCGCCACGCCAGAACGTATCCAGAGCCCGGCAGAGACAGCCGATGACGCAAAGCGTCGCGGCGCCGGACAAGGCAACCTCTCAACCCGACGCCCAACCCGATGGCGGAGTGGATTTTTCCAGCGAGTATCGCTATGTGCTGAGCGACCTCAAGCGATTGGGGCTGCTGGCCGCGGCCATGTTCGCCACGCTGGTCATCCTGGCCCTGGCCATCGGCTAGAGTCCCGTCTCCCTTCGGCCGGTGGGGGAAAGAGACCGGCGCCACACAACAAAAACGTGGGGGATGCTCATCCCCCACGTTTCTATGTGTTCACACGAATCGATGCGGCTCAGCCTTTGCGCACGGCCACCGATGGAGAGCGGCGCACACCCGATAGGACGGGGCGATCGATCAGGTTGATGCGCCACGCCAGCCAGGCGGCGATATAGCCCAGCGCGCGCCCCGAAAACGCCACCCACATGCTGCCCGACATCACCCACAGGGCAGCCGACACCCAGTCCAGCGCCCCGTGCAGGTAGGCCAGATCCCGCTCACCGGGATTCGACCGGCGCATCCGCTGAAAGGGACTCCCCCGGCCGGCAAGCCAGCTCATCAGCACGGGCAACCACGCCCCCCAGTAGACACCGGCCAGCGGCATGATGGCCCCGCGCAGGATAGAGAGGGTCGCCTCGCGTTCGATGACGCGCAACGGGTCGAACGTCTCGTGTCGGGGCAACGCATCTTTTCGCCCCAGGCGCTGTTTACGTCGCCACAGGCCGCCCCACAACAGAGCCACCCAGAGGGCGGCGCCCGGAACTATGCCATAGATCCAGGCGGGGATATCCTGAACCTGAACGGGGCCCAGGCCCACATCCGTGGCCGCAAAGGTGCCGTTCAGCAACATAACGAACAGATAGCCGACGGACGCGATCACGCCGACCACCTGTCCGGCAAAGGACCATTCGATGCCATAACGCAGGCGCGCGGCCCAGGGGCTTCTATGGCCTTCGAGCCTGCCCTTAAGATACCATATGCTCTGCGTAAAGAGGATGCGCGCCCCAAGATACAGCGCACCCATGAGCAGCGGCCCCCAGATAACGGGCTGCAGCATATCTACCAATGACGGACCCTCCGTCCGGTGAATACTCTCCTGCGCCTCATTCTATGTCCCTATCCGTCCCTGTCAAAATCGATAAAGTATCCCCAACAATGTGAGGCCTCTCGGCTCCCGGCCGCCCATTCAGCGAATGACAAACTCGACGCCCTCGACAAAGTTCTTGCTAAAGATCAGGAACAGGATGAGGATGGGGAATGTGAGCAGGACGCTGGCCGCATAGAGAGGCCCCGGATACGACCCATAGGGGCCAAACATCGTGGCCAGCAGCACGTTCAGCGTCCGGTGCTCGGGCGTCGCCACCACAATGAGGTCCCACATCAGTTCGACCCAGCGCTCCATAAAGAGGAACAAAAAGATCACGGTGGTGATCGATCGCGACATGGGCACCATCAGGCGAAAGATCACCGTCAGTTCCGAGGCGCCGTCCAGACGAGCCGCCTCGATCAACTCACTGGGGATGGTGCGGAAAAAGCCGGTGTACATAAACACCGCCCACACGCTGAGGATGAACGGAGCCATCATTCCCAGGTAGGTATCATACATCCCGGCGGCCTGTACCACCAGGAACAAGGGCACCAACAGCACAATCGCCGGGTAGAACATGTGGAACAGGATAAAGCTGTTGATCACCCGCTGCCCTTTGAACCGCAGCACCGACAGGGCATACCCGACAATGGCCCCCAGAAATACCCGCGTCAACGAGTTCCCCCCCGTAACGATGATACTGTTCAAAAAGCCGCGTAGCCAGGGACGCGGCAGGCCAAACTCACCTCCCGTCCACAGCCAGCGATAAGAGCGCAGCGTGATCTCGGAGGGAATAAAGACATTTTCCACCTGATCCCAGGGAGCCAGAGACTGGGCCATCATATAGATATAGGGGGCGGCCATAATCAAGACGGCGATAATGGCCAGCGCATAGAGCAGTGCGATGCCAAGCGTGCTGCGCGGTCGCATTGCGCTCATATCAGCCTCCCATCGGTCGGGGTTGCGTCGGCCGGCGCTCCTGTTCCTCGCCATAGCCAAAGCGGTTGCCCCATCCCTCGATCAGGCGACGGATAACGAGGATGGTGGCAAAGGTGACGAGGGCGTTCAGCAGAGCGACGGTCGCTCCATACCCGGCGCGAAAACGTTCGAACGCCTGAAAATAGATCTCGAGCTGCCAGGTCTGCGTGGCCATCTGCGGCCCCCCCTGGGTGAGGACAAAGGGCTCGGTAAAGATACTAAACATGATGCCGGTGGAGAGGATAAGGACGGTATAGATGCCGGGATAGAGGAGGGGAAGGGTGACCCGCCAGAAGGTGGTCCAGCCGGTGGAGCCGTCCAGCGC
>JBMNOI010000084.1:0-16198 GCA_050942995.1 Anaerolineae bacterium | reverse complement strand
GAGGGCCGAATACCAGCGCAGAATGCGCCCCTGGGCGAACAGGTGCGGAATATCGACCGGCCGGCCCATTCGCCCGCCGCCGATGGCGTGGTTGTACGCCCAGTCGATATCCTCCGATTGGAGGAGGGCCGCCGAGGTGATAAAGCGCGTGGCGTCGATAATGGGCGTCAGACGCGTCAGTTCGTCAAAGACCTGAACGGTCTCGTCATAGGTAAAATCCGGTCTTGCTTGATGATCCAGCATCTCACTCTACCCCCGATTCTGCGCCAAAGAGCGGCCGTCGCCATCTAAAGGGAGCCAATCCCCTGGCCCCGCGGGCAACGGGCATATACGAACGCATTCTTGTGCCGCCTCCCTCGAGCACGGCATAGTTCCCGTCATCACGGATACCTCTCAAATAGTCGGCGCACAGCGAGGCCGGAATGCCGTACACGTGTGAGCTCCACGCCGGAAAGTCCAGGCTCTCTGAAAGCACGCGCCAATCGACGATGCAGGGGAACCAGATGGCCCCCGCGGCATAGGGCGCACCCTCTTCGGTGTCGTACTCATCGGGCGGAAGGCCTGCGGCAAAGTTGGTCGAGATCCACTGATTTCGGGCGTGTTCTCGCAGGATGTCCGCCTGCAGTTTGGTGTAGGATGCCCACGAATCTGAGAAGAACCGGTAATAGGCCAGCACGTGGCTGGGATTCAGCCCTTCGCCTGATGTGCCGCGAGTCGGTAGCACGATTTCGTCCCAGTCGCTATATTCCTGGCTCCAGAATACCGTTCCCCAGGCCTCGTTCAACGCTTGCAACGAGTCGTATCTGCTCTTGAGCCATTCGATGAATGCCTGCCGACATGATTCGCAGTAGCAACGCCCCTTGGCCAGGTCGTACACGTTGCCCATCTCGTTATCGATCTGCCAGCCGATGACGTTGGGATTGTTGCCATAGTGCTGCGCCATGGCGGTCGTGATTTTGCGGCTGTACTCGCGATAGATCTCTACGTTGGGGCAGTAGTGCCGACGCGAGCCGAACGGCTTGGAGAGCAACCCGTTCGAGTCTCGAGGTTGGATCTCGGGGTGCTTGCGAACTAACCAGGCGGGTGGGGTGGCCGTCGGGGTGCACAGAATCGTCTTGATGCCATACGAGGCCAGCAGCTCGATGGCCTCATCCATCCATTCCCAGTGTAACTCGCCTTCGCGCGGCTCGAATCGACTCCAGGCGAACTCGCCCATACGCGCCGCTTGAATGTGCGCCTCGCGCATGAGTTGCGCGTCGATCGGCCACCGTTCCTTCGGCCAATGCTCAGGGTAGTATGCCATTCCGAGAAACATAACTGAACTAACCTCCTACCTGCGTGCTGGGTGCGTCGAATCGCAGACGCATCGCCGGATCGTCGTGATGCGGCAGAGAAGGATGATGCATGAGGGTATTCTGTCGGTTCAGCGATCTCCGGCAAGATATTGTTGGGGGTGGCCCTCGATGGGCCGCAACCACGCGAAGTATAGGGTCGGGTCATAGTGGCGTCAAGCGATCGGGCGCGTTGCCGTCGATCGAGAGCGGGGGATGTGTGGACGATCCAGCGCCCGTAACGCCGATGAGCCATGGGGGCGGGTCAGATAATCCGTGGGCGCGGCCTATGGAATCCCCTCTCCTATTTGCAGGATAAATTGCAAAAACTTATAGTCAAGAACGAATGTTCTATCCTTCGAATTATGGTTTACTCGCCATAAACCTAGCGTTAGTATTATTATGGTCGATAGACCACTAACTGTAGGGGGTGACCTCAGGATAACGGATAATTTACGCAAGACTTCTTGCGTAGATTCCCTTTCTGGGTTATACTGTGAGTATTCCACGCAGAGACAACGAGCAACCTTTTTCACATCATTTCCCCTCGTACTCTTTCGATTCTGCGGCGCGTGGTTCGGCGTCGGCTTTTCCCCAAGGGGTAGCCGTATTCGGTATACAATGGTTTATATTCCACGGAGGCGGATGGCATGACCGAGCGTAAGGTAAAGATCGTTCGCAAGCGAGACGGACGCCTGGTTCCTTTTGATCAAGAAAAGATCACCAACGCCATCTTCAAGGCGGCACAGTCCGTCGGGGGAGATGATCGGGAACGGGCGGTGTTTGTCTCCAATTCGGTGGTCGAGATGATCGAGGATCGCTACGGTGACTGGGCGATTCCCTCAGTGGAGGATATCCAGGATCTTGTCGAGCGCGCACTGATCAAACACGGCCATGCCAAAACGGCAAAAGCCTTTATCCTTTATCGTGACCTGCATAACAAGCTGCGCGACATCCGGGCGCTGGTCGATGCGAACGAACTCGTAGACGGCTATCTCAAACACCTGGACTGGCGGGTGAATGAGAACAGCAACATGAGCTTTTCGCTTCAGGGGCTGAATAACCACATCTTTTCTGCCGTCAATAGCGCTTACTGGCTCAACCGCCTCTATCCCAAAGAGATACGCGATGCGCACATCAACGGGGATATCCACCTGCACGATCTCTACATCCTGGCCGTATATTGCTGTGGCTGGGATCTGCGCGATCTATTGATTCGCGGATTTGGCGGCGTGCCGGGCAAGATCGATTGCCGGCCGGCAAAGCACTTCCGCTCCGCGTTGGGGCAGATCGTCAACTATTTCTATACCATTCAGGGCGAATCGGCCGGGGCGGTGGCGTTCTCCAGCTTTGATACCTATCTCGCGCCATTTATCCGCTACGATGGGCTGGGCGAAAAAGAGGTGCGGCAGGCGCTGCAAGAGTTTATCTTTAACCTGAACGTGCCGACCCGGGTGGGCTTTCAGACCCCCTTTACCAACCTGACCATGGACCTGGTTGTGCCGAGCACAATGGCCGACGAGTCGGTCATCATCGGCGGTGAGCCGCAGATGGAGACCTATGCCGAGTTCCAGCCCGAGATGGACCTGCTCAACCGGGTGTTCGCCGAGTTGATGCTGGAAGGGGATGCGAAAGGGCGTGTCTTCACCTTCCCGATTCCGACATATAATATCACCTCTGATTTCGACTGGGATAACCCGAATATGGATGCGATCTGGCAGATGACGGCCAAGTACGGCATTCCCTATTTCGCCAACTTTGTCAATTCGGATCTCAGTCCCGAGGATGTGCGCTCGATGTGCTGCCGCCTGCGCCTCTCGAATGCCGAGTTGCGCAAGCGAGGGGGTGGCCTCTTTGGCGCCAATCCGCTGACCGGCAGCATCGGTGTGGTGACGCTGAACCTGGCGCGCATCGGCTATCTGGCCACCAGTGAGGAGGATTTCTTCCGACGCGTGGCCGAGCTGATGGATGTGGCCAAAGACAGCCTGGTGATCAAGCGCAAAGTGCTCGAGCGCTTTACCGAAGCGGGGTTGTATCCCTATTCGCGCCATTATCTGAGCGATGTGAAGGCGCGCTTTGGCAGCTACTGGGCCAATCATTTCAACACCATCGGCCTCAACGGAATGAACGAGGCGTTGCTCAACTTTATGCAGGCAGATTTAACCACGCCTCAGGGGCGCGAGTTTGGCGTCAAGGTGCTGAACTTTATGCGCGAGCGCCTGGTACAGTATCAGGAGGAGACGGGAGAGCTCTTTAACCTGGAGGCGACGCCGGCCGAGGGGACGAGCTATCGCTTTGCCCTGCTCGACCGTGACCGTTACCCCGACATTGTTACGGCCAACGATGGCGGAAAGGGCGGCGAACCCTTCTATACCAATTCGTCACAATTGCCGGTGGATGCGACCGATGATCTCTTCCAGGCGCTGGATTGGCAGGACGAGTTGCAGACGCTTTATACAGGCGGCACCGTGATGCACGTCTTCCTGGGAGAGCGCCTGCCGTCTATCGAGATGACCAAGGAGCTGGTCCGCCGTGTCGCCGAACGCTATCGGTTGCCCTACTTTACGCTTACACCGACCTTTAGCGTGTGCCCCAACCATGGCTACATTCCCGGAGAGCACTTTACCTGTCCAAAGTGCGGCGAAGATCAATCGTGCGAGGTCTACTCGCGGGTTGTGGGCTATCTGCGGCCGGTACAGCAGTGGAACAAGGGGAAACTGGCAGAGTATGTGCGGCGCAAGACCTTTGTGGCGCAATCCCCTGAGGTAGTGGATATCGCGGCATCATGAAGATCGCAGGCCTGCAAAAAGTCAGCTTGATCGACTATCCCGGACATATCGCGGCGACCGTGTTTCTGGCCGGCTGTAACCTGGACTGTGGCTACTGCCACAATCGCTGGATGATCCGACGCCACAGCTGTCCGGAGGCTCTTTCGAGAGACGATTTGTTGGCCTGGTTAGAGTCACGCGTGGGCTTGCTGGATGGTGTTTGCGTGAGCGGTGGCGAGCCCACGCTGAATCCCGATCTGCCGGATCTGTTACGTGCGATCAAGCAACTGAGATTGTCCATCAAGCTGGATACTAACGGAACGCATCCGGATAGACTGGCCCGACTGATCGAGGATAATCTGGTAGATTATGTGGCGATGGACCTCAAAGCGCCACTGGATGAGCGTTACGATCAGGTGGCCGGCTGCACTGTGGATCTGGATGCGATTCACCAGAGCCTGCAGGTGTTGCGTGAACATGATGTGCCGTACGAGCTACGCACGACGGTGGGGCCGGGCCTGGATGAACAGGCGTTGCGAGATATGGCCGACATCGTGAACGAGACGGAGCAGTGGTATCTTCAGTTGTTCTCACCTGCCGAGTCGGTGGATCCTGTCTGGCGCGATCGACCGGCTCTTGACGAGGATGATCTGGTCGGAATTGCCAATCGGTTGGTGTCGCGCGTGACCGGAGTGTGTGTGCGTGGCGTGACCGGCTGAGGTTCGTTTATGGGCGCCCTCTCATCATCAGATGAGAGGGCGCTTTTTCTACTCGGAAGGGACGATCTCTATCTCTGCGAGGGTGAGGTGATCGGCGCCGGGAGATGCTCCCGTCTCGACGGCCAGGCGACGGCCGTTATCGCGCTGATAGAGGCCGGCGATGATGCGATAGGTCCCGGGAGCGGCATCTGCAGGGATGAGGATCGACCGGCAGTCACTCTGCGATTGGCCCGGAGCGATCGTCGCAAACGGCACCATCCCGTTTCCGGGTTCGCCATCGGCCTGAGCGACCAGCTCTCCGGTAGAGGACAATAGCTGGACAAAGGCGGCATACCCTTGCGGTATGGCCTCGTCCGGCGTCCATTCGAGGGCGATCGGGATGGCTTCTCCCGGCTGCGCTCTTTGGGGTGGAACGAGATAGCGCAGCACAATCCCAGAGCCGAACCGTGCCGTTCGCCCTGTCGTTTCGTCGGCGAGACCCCCTTCGCATGGCGGCAGGTAGAATGTCGCCCGGCTGAGGCCATGTTCCTGTAACAGGGCGCGGGCGGCATAACGCTCCAGCCACAGCCCTCTCGGATTCATCGGATGCTGCAGCGGCGCCTGATAGGTGATCATCCATAACCGTGGGTGTGTCGCAAATAACTCTATCATTTTGGCTTCCGCCATATCTTGACCATCGAACCAGCCCAGATAATAGGCGACGTCTATTTGCGGCGCGTGCAAACGAAGCATTCTCTCTTGCCAGATATACCCCACGATGACCCCATCCCCGGGGCGGGCCGGGGTGCGCAACGTCTGCCCGGCGGGCGAATTCTCTTCGAGGGGAGCAAAGGGGCGATAGGCATGGGGCAGTAAAATGGCCCACGCGACGGCCAGCGCCAGAGCGGGAACAGTCGCCAGTTTGCGCAGTCGGACTAATCCGGTGGCTGTGAGGATGCAAAGTAGCGGCACCAGATAAAGAAAGAATCGCGGGGCCAGAAAGGGGATACGGCTCTGGAGGAGGTAACCCCCCGCAATGGGGAGCAAGAGGGCCACGCCGAGCAATCCCCGCTGTCGATCATATCCGCGGTAGATCTCCCAGAGGGCCGGGAATCCCATGGCCGCCAGAGCAAGCCAGCCCCATATGCCCTGGTAGTGGGTTCCTGCGGCCAGCGTGAGGCCCAATCGCTGAAGGTAGGACGCCGCATCGCGGGCCTCATAATCCATGGCGACACTGCGCCCCGATGAGGGCCGTGTCAAGAGTCAGGATGAACCAGGGCGCCAGTATGGCAGTGATGGCACCCTGGGCTATAGCCCAGGGAATCAATAGTCGGCGGGCGACAGGCCATTCGGGCCTGGTCGTCACCCACCAGATCGCGAGCCAGAACGCCTGCGCCAGGATGAGGAACACGACATAATAGTGGCTTCCCGGCGCCAGAACCCCGGCCAGCACATAGAGCGCCCACAGCCAGCCCGGCGAGGTTTTGTGGGGATTATGATGGTGTCGGGATACCGCCCGGGCAGAGAGAGATACAGCGCCAAAAGGCCAAAAAATGTGACATAAGGATATCCCTTGGCCTCACGACTGTGATAGATCGCCATGGGTGCAAGGGCGACCAGCAGGGCGGCCAGCAAGCCGGCCATGTTGCCGCTCAGCCGGCGCCCCCAGTCGTAGGCCGGCAAGGCTGTGAGCACGCCACAGGCGAGAGAGCAACCGGGCGTTGAAGACACTGTTGCCCAGGATGCGCAGCCAGATGGCGAGCGTCAGGCGGTGGGCGGGCAGGTTGGTATCATGCGTTAGCCGCGATGCTTCCAGCAAGCCGGTCATGTTCTGATAGGCAAAATAGGCGTTATTCCCCTCATCCCACCAGAGCCCGTATTCATCCAGGCGCCAGACGCGTAGCCCGGTGGCGACGAACAGAATGATCATCAGCAGGCCGATATGCAGGAAGAGTTTGGTCTTGAAGCGTTTGGATCGTGAGACGGCAAAAGTGGCGGGGCCCATCGGCAGATCTCCCTCTCGCGTAGGGCGACGAACGAGAAACAAGACCGAATTCAGGCGATGGGGAAGGAGGTGGGATGAATGTCTATCGCCGCTAACGGCTCTCCTCAGCCTCTGGCGGAACATCGGGCGGGGCGATGCGTCCTTCGGCAACCATCTGATCCAACAGTCGTCGGGCCTCTTCTTGCTGCAGGAACGCCGAGAGCAGAGCCTGCTTGTAGCGCACGGCGCGGGCGCTTTCTTGCGCCTGGCGATCCATGCGATCCAGCAACTTGCCGGTCAGATCGGACATCATCTCGCGCAGTTCGGCTTGCTGAGAGGCCACAAGCTCGTGAAGCTGCTCATTCTCCAGCAACAGCGCGCTGACCACATCCCGCTGCCGTCCGCCAAAAAGGCCCATCAAGCCCGATGATGAGAGCCGATCGCGCAGACGATTGATCTCACCCTCAAGATGAGTGATGCGTTCGTCGCGCTCACGCACATGGGCCTCGTACTCGGCAACGGTCTTGGCTTTATCCTGCTCTAGCGATGAGAGCAGCCGCTCGATCGTATCTTCTTGCTGCAGACGCTGCTGTGCCAGGGCGCCGCGACGGCGACGCTCGGCCAGACTCGTCAGCAGCCAGATAACCAACCCGGCCAGGAGGGCGGTGACGATAAAGGTCACCAACACCTCGGGCGATAGCAGCACGGCCCACAGATCGCGATTCTCCGGCACAGAGGATCTCCTTGACTTAACGGGTCATCGAACGGTATCCGGTATCTTAGGCCGGTGGTCCCGATGTGTCAATTGCAACCGCCTTAAATACGAGCTGCGCCGGAGGCCACCGGAAGATCGGGTCGGCAATGACGCAGCCCGGCTGCATCCGGATGCTCGCGCGCTTGCTCATAAACGGGCTGGTTTTCCCTCTCGATATCAGACCCGTTGCCGGCGACGGCTCAATTCTTCTCGAATGGTACGATGGCTCTCTCGCCCAATTGGGAAGAACAATGCGAACAGAATGCCACCGGCGAGCAAGAGGGCGGGCACCGGGCCGGCAAAGGCGCGGATGGCCAGCAGGGCGCTATCGGGCTGGATCTCGGCATTGGGCACATAGCGCGACCATTCGAGGGCCAGGCCCACCAGGAACAGGGCCAATCCCACGGCGGCCTTTTGGATCAGCATCACCAGGCTGTAGAACATGCCCTCATGTCGTTGACCGGTTTGCATCTCGTCCCACTCTACCGTGTCGGGAATCATGGCCCAGGGGAGAATATGGGCGGCGCCGACGCCGATGCCCGCCAGTGCGCATAGCGCCAGAATCACCGGCAGCGGCGTGGTTGGGCCGAGCATTACCAGGGTGATTTGCACCGCCGCCCAGAAGGCGATACCGAGGATATAGGCCGTGCGCTTGTTGGTGTGGCGCGAGGCCCAATCCCACAGCGGAAGGACCAGGAGCGCCGTGACAAAGATGACGCCGAATATGATGCTGCTGTAACTCTCCATGTGCAGATAGTACCGGAGAAAGTAGAGCAGTACGGCTTGAATCACATCCACGGCCAGCCAGGTAAGCAGGAACAGACCGATGCCAAAGAGGAACGGCCTGTTGCGCAGCGCAGCGTGTAGCGATGCCCTCAGGCCCGGCCGCGCGGTTGCTTTGAACTCGGGGCGCTCACGTGTGCCCAGAAAGGTGAGAAACAGCGTCAGGGCCGTCAGTGCGGCAAATATGCCGGCATTGAGGAGGATGCGCCGGCTGTTCTCGGGCCGGAAGGTGCCTACGAGGATTCCGGGCACGATAAAGGCGATGAGGCTGCCCAGGATCGAAAAGGCCATCCGATAGCCGGTCAGTGAGGTGCGCTCGTCATAATCCAGTGTCAGTTCCGGCGTCAGGGCAAAGTAGGGCATGTAGACAAAGGTGGCGGCGGTATCATAAAGCACGTATACCAGGATGTAGTAGATCAGCAGTCCCGTCTGTTCGGTAATCGGCGGTTGCCACCACATGAACAGAAACGCCAGAGCAAAGGGGATAAAGCCGAAAAGCAGGAACGGTCTGCGTCGTCCCCATCGAGTCCGGGTGCGATCGGACAGATAACCGACGATGGGATCGTTGATCCAATCCCACTGTTTGACGATCATCATGGCCAGGCCGGCAAGCGCCGGACGCAGGCCGACCACATCGGTGAGGAACAACAGATAGTAAACGCTGATGAGAGTGCTGGTGATGCTAAAGCCTGTATCTCCGACACCATACATCAGCTTGGTTCGACGTGGGAGGCGTTCGGTGGCGTTTTCGGTCATGCTGACCCCCTGATCTGGCGGTATGCAGCGGCTCGACGCATGATGATGACATTGTATGCTACGGGCGCGGTATGACAAGTGTTACGCGTTCCTGAACGTGAAATGAATTGCACGATATGGAGAACAAACCGGAAACATGGTAGAATAGGCTCGCAGAAGATTCTGATGGCATAGTACGTTCCATTGCTGACGGGTCGATGTGACGATGGGCGACAATCTCGCATCGGATTCGTTGTGAGACAAAGAATACCGGCATTGCCCGAGCAGCCTCTGGCAAGGGAGAGTGACGATCTATGCGCACCTCTTCATGCATTGTGCAGCTTGCGTTTTTGCTGCTGGTGCTCTTTGCAGTTACGATGACCGTTCATCGTCTGTTTCTCAATGGCAATGGCACGGCCACGCCGGCCCCTGCCGAGACTGCGGCGCCACCGGAGCCCGATCCCACTCCGGAGGCGACTCTGGACCACGATGAGATAGAGATCGTCACGCCCAACATCCCGGCGAGGGCGGGAGATGATGACGCCGATGGAGATCAGGACATCGCTGAGGCCCCCGAGAGCGATCGAGACGAGAATGAAGAGGCCGATGATCTCCCTCATGTCGAAGGGCTGCGTTTTTCCATGAGCCGATCCCTTTCGGGCATCTTGGGCCAGGTGCGTGGCCTGGCGGTGGATGATCGCTACCTGTACGTCACTTTGTTTAACCCCGTTCAGGGACGCGGGTTTCTAATGCAGAGCCTGCGCGAAGGGCCGGATACTCCCCATTTACGCGAGATGGGCCCGGAGGGATATATACCGGGCGGCCCCCATCTCGGCGCCGATTATCTTTGGGTTCCGCTGATGCCCCTCTCGGACCAGGGGGGCAGCCGTATCGCGGCGCTGGATCGGGAGACGCTTCAGGAGATGAGTGCTTTCGAGACAGAGGGACGCATACGCGCCGTGGTAGAGGCCACTCCCGGCCGGCTGTTTGGGATTAGCGAGGACTCGGACTGGTTTTACGAGTGGGATTCGACCGGCCGTGAGATCCGGCGT
The DNA here is from genome assembly GCA_050942995.1 of Anaerolineae bacterium. Taxonomy (GTDB): domain Bacteria; phylum Chloroflexota; class Anaerolineae; order UBA1429; family UBA1429; genus JBMNOI01. The sequence goes on along the minus strand of JBMNOI010000084.1, from coordinate 6,093 downwards.
GTGCCCAATGCCAGCGGAGGGCGCTATCATGACCTCGAATGGGTACAGGGGAGCCTGGTCTGCGCCGGACTGGACGCGACAGGAGGGCTTTTAGACGTCATCGATCCGCAGAGCATGACGCTGTTGGTGCGATATCGCTGCAATGTGCGTCTCGGGCGCGACCGCTGGCTTACGGATGGCGGATTTGGCGTGTATGACGATACCTTTTATTTTATGACCGAGGGGACTGACAGTTCGCTGGTGCTCATGACCTATTTGCCCGCTGAGGGATCTATCCGCGAGCTTGTGCCCAGTGTCGCCGATTGAGCTTGTGCGACATCAGAGACCCAATAACGATTACATGACGAGATTCTAGGAGGTACAATGGCCGAGCGTGGCGAACACTCTCTGCACGAGATCACAACACAGACCGAAAGCTGGCAGGATGCCATCGATACGGTGCAAAAGATGGATGATGCGCTGCTCATGTTGATGGAGCGCAACACCGATCGGCGCGTTCTCTTCATCGGTTGTGGCTCAACATATTATCTGACCCAATTCGCTGCGAGCTATTTTCAGAGCGTGACAGGCCTTTCATGTCGGGCTCTGCCCTCATCCGAGCTGTATCTTTTCACCGAGGCTGCGGTGACGGCCGACGAGCCGCCCCCTCTGGTCGTCGCGCTCTCTCGCTCGGGAGAAACCAGCGAGACTGTAATGGCCGTGCGAAAGATGCGCGAGCGTGGAAGCGATACGCTGGCTATCAGCTGCTACGAAAGCACACCGCTCTCAGCCGCCTCACATATGACGGTCGCCGTTCGTCAGGGGCAGGAAAAGAGCTACGCCCAGACGCGGTCGTTCGCCGGCATGCTGGTGGCCGTTCAGGCCATGGCCGCCGTGGTCTCTGAAGATGAGACGTTGATGAACGAGCTATGTCTCTTGCCGGAGGTGGGCCAGCATCTGATTCGTCGATCCGGGCCGATGGCCAAGTCCTATTGCAAAGAGCGCTATAAGCGCATCACCTATCTGGGGTCTTTTGCGCTGTACGGGCTGGCAGGTGAGGCGATGATCAAGATGAAGGAGATGTCGCTCTCTACCGCCGAGGCGTTCCACTTTATGGAGTTTCGTCATGGTCCCATAGCACTGGTGGATGACGAGCATCTGATCGTCGGGCTCTTGTCCGATTCGGCGCGTGAGTACGAGTTGGGCGTGCTACGCGACCTCAGGGCGCGTGGTGGTCACACACTGGCTATGGGACAGGATGTTGACCCTCTCCTCGGAGAGGTGGGTAGCGTGTTCGACCTCTATGCGCCCAAGGTATCGGAACGGGCGCGGGCGGTGCTGTATCTTCCGTTACTTCAGCTATTAGCCTACTATCGGGCCATGGCCCGCGAGCTTGATCCCGATCGGCCGCGTAATGTCGAGATGGCCATTCGCCTGGACGGAACCAAGATGGCAGCATCATGATAGAAAAGCAGACACGCCCCTATGATCTTTTGATCGCCGGAGAGCTGAACGTCGATATCATTTTGCAGGGCGATGTGACCCCCGAGTTTGGTCAGGTGGAAAAGCTGGTGGACGATCTGACCGTCTGCGCGGGGGGATCGGCCAGCATCTTTGCGGCAGCGGCGGCCCGAATGGGTCTGCGGGTGTTGTATGTCAGCCGGGTCGGCGATGATCTCTTTGGCCACTATATGATCGATGCCATGAGGGCGGTGGGAATAGATACCTCTCACATCATCGTTGATCCAGAGATCAAAACGGGCGCCACGGTCTCGCTTTCGCACGGCCAGGATCGGGCCATGCTCACCTATCTGGGCTCTATCGCCGCTATCGGCCCGCAGGATCTCCCCGCCGACTGGCATATGATGGCCCGCCATCTCCATGTCGCCAGCCCGTTTCTGCTCAACGGTCTCTTTCCCACCATGCCGTCGTTGATGAGGCAGGCCAAAGCGGCAGGGATGACGGTGTCGATGGATACCAACTGGGACCCTGCCGAGCGTTGGGAGCTGGAAGGCTTTTTCGACGCGCTGGATGTCTTTATCCCCAACGAGCAAGAGGTGTTGGCGATCTCCGGAGAGTGTGATCTGGAGCGGGCCGTCGACGTGATGGAGGCGCGGGTGCCGGTGCTGGTCGTCAAGCGGGGCGGTGACGGCGCTCTGGCGGTGGCCGGTGATGAGAGATTGAGTTTGCCGGCCTATCCGGTAGAGGTCGCCGATACCACCGGAGCGGGCGATACTTTTGACGGCGGATTCCTGGCCGGGTGGCTGAGCGGCGAACCTCTGAAGCGATGCTTGCAGCTCGGCCTTGCTTGTGGCGCTTCTGCCGTCATGCAGGTGGGTGGATTCAACGGCCAGCCGACATGGGATGAAGCGCTGGCCCTCATTCGCCGCTACAGCGGCTGAGGCCATCCCCCGGCCGGCGAATAGAACGACGACGTCCGGATGGTGGGCCATTCAATGGCCCACCATCCGGACGTTTGGTTTCAGTGAACGATTTCGCTTACGAGCCGGCCACGATGGAGGCCAGATCCTCTTCGACAGTGCCGGTGGGTCGCAGGTCGAACTTTTCGACCAGCACCCGGGCCACGCCGGGAGAGAGGAATGCCGGCAGGGTGGGCCCGAGGCGAATCTTTTTCACACCGAGGGAGAGCAGCGCCAGCAGTACCAGTACGGCCTTTTGCTCGTACCAGGCGATGTCATACTCGATGGGCAGATCGTTAACGTCCTCTACGCCCAACGCCTCCGCCAGACCCAGCGCAATGGCCACCAGTGAATAGGAATCGTTGCACTGGCCCGCGTCTAGCACCCGCGGGATACCGCCGATCTCGCCCAGTCCGAGCTTGTTGTAGCGGTACTTGGCGCATCCGGCGGTCAGGATGATCGAATCATCCGGCAGGCCGCCGGCGATATCGGTAAAGTACTGGCGGGAACGGCTGCGACCGTCACAACCGGCCATGACGACGAAGCGTTTGATCGCGCCGCTTTGCACCGCCTCGAGCACCTTGTCGGCGGCGCTGAGTACGGTATGCCGGGCAAAGCCCACCGGGATCGAGCCGGTCTCGATCTCTTGCGGGCCGGCCGATTCCAGCGCCCTGGCGATGACGGCGGAGAAATCCTTCTGGCCACCCTGAGGGCGATCGGCGATGTGCTGCACGCCAGGCCAGCCGACGAGGCCGGTGGTAAAGAGCCGATCCTTGTAACTATCCTTGGGCGGAATGAGGCAGTTGGTCGTCATCAGAATGGCGCCGCCAAACGCTTCAAATTCCTTATCCTGATGCCACCAGGAGCCGCCATAGTTACCGACGAGATGCGGGTACTTTTTCAGCTCGGGATAGCCGTGGGCGGGCAGCATCTCGCCGTGGGTGTAGACGTTGATCCCCTTGCCGGCGGTCTGCTGCAACAGCTCATCCAGATCGCGGAGATCGTGCCCGGAGACGAGGATGGCCGGACCTTCCTTGACGCCGAGGTTCACCTGTGTGGGCACGGGATGTCCATACGTGCCGGTGTTGGCCGCATCCAGCAGGGCCATGGTCTTGACCCCTACCTCACCGCAACGCAGCACCATCGCGACCAGTGCGTCGGCCGAGGCGCCATCATCGGCCGCGAGAGCCAGCGCCTCGTGCATGAACGCCGGTATATCGGCATCCTGATGCTCCAGCACATACGCATGCGAGGCATAGGCGGCCATTCCCTTGAGGCCATAGACCAGCAACTCACGCAGGGAACGCACATCCTCATCCAAGTCCGGATTGGACATGATGCCCACAGCCTGCCCCCATGCTACGAGCGCGGCGGTATCGTTTCGCGCACCGGGCGTCCAGGTTGCCATCTCGGGGAGGGCCTCGTCGAACGCGCGACCGTGAGCTTGCTCATAGGCGCTCAGAAAACGGGTGCGCAGATTATCGCGAATCTCGACGGCCTTGTGAATCAGTCTGACGAAAGGCTCCGGATCGAAATTCACATTGGTGATGGTGGAAAAGAGCCCGTCGATCACAAAGTGGTCGGCCTCTGCATCGACGATGTCCAGCTCGCGGGCGCGAGTCGCATAGAGCGAGATCCCTTTGAGCGTATAGATCAAGAGGTCTTGCAGGGCGGCTACCTCATCACTCTTGCCGCATACACCCCGCCGTCCGGCGCATCCTTTGCCTCCGGCGGTTTCCTGGCACTGGTAGCAGTACATGCTCATGCTTTTTCTTTCCTCCGAATCGTGGTTTCGGTGATGTTCAACGATCTTGATTATACATCACTGTGTGATCTTTGCATGTGACCAAAGTCTCATAAATACAAGATCGCCCCGGTTATTTCCGGGACGATCTTGCGGCAACGCACAAGGAGGAATCGATTGGGCGATGGAGGAGCTATTCCTCAGAGAAGAATGGGCACCGGTCGGTTATGTTTGCTATATGCTCGCTAAAAGAGATCGGTGCTCAGGTATCGTTCTCCGGTATCGGGCAGCACCGCCACGATGAGTTTGCCGGCATTCTCGGGACGTTTGGCAACCTGCACGGCTGCAAAGGCGGCCGCACCGGACGAGATGCCGACCAGAATGCCCTCCTGGCGCGCCAGACGGCGCGTCATGTCGGCGGCATCGGCGTTCTGCACCCGTATCACCTCGTCGACCAGATCGAGTTGCAGTACATCCGGTACAAAGCCTGCACCGATCCCCTGAATGCGGTGCGGCCCCGGTTGTCCGCCGGAAAGCACCGGCGACTCCTCAGGCTCGACGGCGATCACCTTGAGGTCGGCCTTGCGCGGCTTGAGTTCTTGCGCCACACCGGTAATGGTACCCCCGGTGCCCACGCCGCCGACGACGATATCTACCTCGCCGTCGGTATCGTCCCATATCTCCCGAGCGGTGGTTTCGCGGTGGATGGCCGGATTGGCCGGGTTTTTGAACTGCTGCGGCATGAAGGAATCGGGCGTGTTGCTTAAAATCTCCTCTGCCCTGGCAATCGCGCCCTTCATCCCCTCGGCGCCGGGAGTGAGCACTACTTCGGCGCCCAGCGCCTGGAGCAACTTGCGGCGCTCGATACTCATGGTGTCGGGTAGGGTCAGGATCAGGCGATATCCTTTGGCGGCGGCCACAAACGCCAGGCCGATGCCGGTATTGCCGCTGGTGGGCTCGACGATGACACCGCCGGGCTTGAGCAGTCCGTCGCGCTCTGCGGCGCGAACCATGGCCACAGCGATACGATCCTTGACGCTGGAGAGCGGATTAAACGATTCGAGCTTGACGACGACTCGAGCCCCGGTCCCATCGGTCACACGATTGAGCCGGACCAGCGGCGTCCCACCGATCGTCTCGGTGATATCAGAATAAATCCTTGACATGACGGTCACGCTCCTTTCAGCGATCAGTCAGATATGATACATGGCCGCCGAACTCGCCTCGATCTCGTGGGCGCGGTCGGCCAGGTCTCGCAAGGTAGTCGACTCCAGAACCCGGATACAGGCGGCCATCATCCGGGTCCACAGTTCGGTTTCGGCGCGAGCATCGGCCGTGACGCCGCCTCCGTCCTCATTGGGGGGAGCACCGCCAAAGCCTTCCAGTGCGTCGAACACCTGTCGCAGATTGATCTCGTCGGGCGGGTGGGCGAGCATGTGGCCACCTCGCGGCCCACGGACACTGCGCACCAGGCCGGCGCCGTTCAGCGCCGACAGGAGTTGCTCCAGATACTTTGCCGATATGTTCTGGCGCCCGGCAATGTCCCGTGCGCTGATGGGTCCCTGATCGTAACGGCGGGCCAGATCGATCAGGGCTCGGGTGCCGTAGCGCATTCGCGTGCTCAAATTCATCATCTCAATTCCTATTAAGTCTATGGGAATAATAGCATAATGCGATTTCCCTGTCAACCCCTTCTTCTTCAAGGCTGCGCGCAGCTTCTCCTTCCGAAGGCGGTGAATGCTACCGGGAGACCTTTGGAAGGGGATACCGGGCCACTTCCTTCTTGCATCTCGTGCTGCCGACCATATAATGGGTGCCGGAGGTGATATGGATCGCTCATCGTCTCATCGCGACTTGATCTATTTCGATGTTTCCAGCGCCGTGCACGGCAAGGCCGGCCTGAGCCGCTATGCATCCAGTCTGGCGGCGGCTTTGCGGCCGCTACTGGGC
>JBMNOI010000083.1:0-16221 GCA_050942995.1 Anaerolineae bacterium | reverse complement strand
TGGACGGCACCCACGTGCTGGCCGAAACCGGCTACGACTGGTCGCTCTATCAGAGCTATGAACTGGAGATGACGTTGCGCGGTCGCGAGATCGTGGCCGCCGTCAACGGCGAGCCGCTGTTCCGCATGGAGGACGACGAGGAGCCGGGGCGATTGCTGGACGGCGGCGCTGTAGCGTTGCTGGTGGATGATGGGCGCGCGGGGTGCGCCGACGTGCAGGTGAGTCCGGTCGATATGGCCTGACACGCAGAGGATATGCACAAGCAGATAAGGGCCGCCCACAGGTTGGGGCGGCCCTCGTTCTATCGGGAGGGGTTTCTACCAGGTGCGCGCCTGAAGCTTGCGGAACAGGTCGCCGAACACGGCATCCCGGTTGACGTCCGTCGCCATGCGGACGACGTGGCGCGTCGGATCCTCCGGCGCCCAGGTGACATCGTCGCGCAGGATGGGCGAAGGCACCAGACGGGTGGGGACCCGGTCCGGATCGTTGAGATAGGCCACCGTGCTGATATCCCAGATCACCTTGGACCAGGCATAGTGGTCGTCGTGATAGTCGTGGAATATGCCGTACAGGTAGTCGCCTATGGGGCCTGCGCCCTTGACATAAGCCTCCATCTCGGGAAGGGTGGTGCGCAGATGCTCGGCCACATTCTTGCAGGGCACATGCACCAGAGGAACCCCCGAGTCGAACACCACCTGGGCGGCGGGCACATCCTGCTGCAGGTTGAACTCGCGGGCGGTCGGCCAGTAGGTGGGGTGTCCACCCAGCCATACCACCACGATCCGATCGATGATATCCGGCGCGGTCAAAAGGGCCGAGGCCACATTGGTGATGGCGCCGATGGCCAGCACATACAGCGGCCCATTGCGCCGGGCCCTTGCCCTGGCGATGAGGTCATCCACCGCCGGGCTGGGCACCGGTTCGTCACGCGAGGGCAGGTAGCGATCCGACCCACACAGAGCGAACCCCTCCGTCGGGTGCCCCATTAGCTCCAGAATGCGGATGATCTCCTCATAGCTCTTTTCCATGCCGTCTGCCGGGCCGGTGGAGCGGCTGTTGAAAAAGGGTGCGGCGTACACCGCCTCTAACGTCAGGTTGGGCGAGAGGAGAGAGTAGACCAGAGCGAATTGGTCGTCGATCTCGTTATAGGTGTCGGTATCCAGCACCATCGAAACGGGGCCGCGGGGCGGCTCCAGCAGGGCGACTCGCTTTTCGGCGGGAACAGGCGGAAAAGTCGTCATCGGGCCTCCTTCCGGGATATGATGCCCCCATTATGCCCGCATCCGTCATGCGGGCAAGCGATCGCGCCGGGCGATGGGGTCTACAGGATACCCGCAAGGGCGGAATACCCCGTGCTCTACTCTACGGCTCGATCCCGAGGGCCATCATCGGGTGTTCCTTCGAGCAGTCCGCGCAGGATGACAACGGCGGCGGCTTTGTCCAGCGGTTCGTTATTGTTGCCGCACTTGGGCGATTGGATGCATGAGGGACAGCCCGATTCGCAGGGGCAGTGGGCCACCAGATCCAGGGTGCGCCGCCACAGCTCCTCTACCAGCTCGAACCCTTTGTGAGCGATGCCCACGCCGCCGGGATAGCCGTCGTAGATAAAGATCTGTGGCCGGTCGGTATCGGGGTGAGCCGGCGTCGAGAGGCCGCCGATGTCGTTGCGGTCACACATGGCCAGCATGGGCAGGATGCCGATACAGGCATGTTCGACGGCGTGCAGGCCGCCGAGGAAATCCAGCCCGCGCGCGACGACCTCGGCGCGAAGCCGGTCGGACACCTCCCACCAGAGCGCCCGGGTCTCAAAGGATGTGGGGGGAAGATCCAGCGGCTCCTCGCTCAGCAGCGCTTCGGTATACTGCTGCATGCGTCGAAAGCCGATGACCTGCTGGCGCACCCGCACCCGGCCAAAGTAGAGATCGGTGGCGGGCAGGTGACGCACCTCGTAGGAGCGAATGATGTGGATCTCGTTGATCTCTCGTGGCTGCGTGTAATAGTCGGCGTCGATCGGTTGGACGGCGGCGATCCCCGCATCGAGATCGAGCCGGGTGATGAGGTATGACTCGCCCCGGTGCAGGTAGATCGCGCCGGGGTAGACGCGAAAGAGGGCGGTGGCGGCGTCGATCTCTTCCAGTACGCGGCGACCGTCGGATTCATCCACCAGCAGATATCCCGCGCCGGCCGTGCCGCGCAGGTTGACGCTCTGCGCCGGATAGTCGTCGAGGATGTAATAGTGGCGCCCGTTTCGCGTCTCCAGGATGCCCTCTTCCTCCAGCATGGCCAGCGCCTTGTCATAGCCGGGGCCAAAGAGGGCGCCGTCCGCCTCTGCTAGAGGCGATTCGAATGCGGCGCAGGCCAGGTGATCGCTGAGGACATATTCGTTGCCGGGATCGATGAGGGCGTGCTCGGGCGTGCGGCCGAAAAGCTCCTGCGGATGGCGTATAAAGTACTGGTCCAGCGGGTTATCCTGGCCGATGAGGATGCTGAGGGATTCCCGTCCGCTGCGACCGGCCCGTCCGGCCTGCTGTCGCAGGCTGGCGATGGTGCCGGGATAGCCCACCAGCAGCGTGGCGTCCAGATGGCCCACATCGATGCCCAGCTCCAGGGCGTTGGTGGCGGCGACACCCAGCAGCTCGCCGGAAAATAGCTGTCGCTCGATCTCGCGCCGTTCGGCGGGCAGATAGCCTCCGCGATAGGCGCTGATTCGCTCGACCAGATCGGGCCGTTCGCGACGCAGGGCATCGCGGGTGTAGAGAAGCAACAACTCGGCGACCTTGCGGGCGCGCACAAAAGTGATATTGCGCAGGCCAGCCTTGACCAGTTCGGCCAGTATCGCGGTGGCTTCGGTGTGGATGCTGCGGCGGGCTCTGGTGGCGTGGTCGGCATAGGGTGGGTTCCACAAAACAAAGCGGCGAGGCCCCTGGGGCGCGCCGTCATCGTCCACCACATCCACCTCTCGACCGATGAGCCGGCCGGCATGCTCGCCGGGGTTGGCCACAGTGGCCGAGCAGAGGATAAAGCGCGGATAGGCGCCGTACAGAGCGCAGACGCGTTGCAGTCGGCGTATCAGGCAGGCGACATGAGCCCCCAGAATCCCGCGATAGACATGGGCCTCGTCCAGCACCACGTAGCGCAGGTGTCGAAAAAAGGTGGCCCAGGAGGCATGGTTGGGCAGAATGCCCATGCTGAGCATATCCGGATTCGAGAGAATGATATGGGCCTGACGGCGCATCCGCGTGCGGGCACTCGGAGACGTGTCGCCGTCATATGCGCCGTAGCGTATGTCCCCCAGCCCGGGATGGGCGGTCAGTTCGTCCAGCGTGCGCAGTTGATCCTGGGCCAGCGCCTTGGTGGGAAAGAGATAAAGCGCCCGAGCCATGGGATCGGCCAGGATCGCTTCGAGTGTCGGCGCGTTGTAGCAGAGCGTCTTGCCGCTGGCGGTGCCGGTGACCACCACTATGTCACGATCGGCGCGCACACGGTCGATGGCGGTTGCCTGATGGGTGTACAGGCGCCGGATGCCACGGCGCTCCAGGGCGGCCTGCAGAGTGGGGTGCAGCGGCTGTTGTGGCGTGGCGTAACGCCCCTCACGAGGGGGCAGCTCTTCCACGTGCATCATCTGTCCACCGTCACCACGTCGGGCGTAAAGCCAGTCTACGAACGCCTGAATCTGTGAATCGACCATCGGTATCATCCCCGCTCACCATACCCTGTACGGTTATTCTAGCGGGCGGTCGGGCAGTTGGCAAAAGAAAGGAGGGCGCGTATAATGCCCCGCGGTAGATGCCGCGTCACGATGGCGCAAAGGCAGGCCGATGGGGATCGCGCCGGGGTAGAGCCCCGTGTGGACCCCCGTTTGTTGTTGCATCGAGCGTAATGAGCAGGTATCTGGCCTGACGACGGCCATCGACGAGTTCGGGACATTCGGATACGGCCCGTAATATGACGGGCTATGGAACCCGACGTCGATACTCGGCGTCAGATTCTCTGCTAGATCATCATCCTCTCGATTATCAAGCATCACAGGGGGGCCACTATGCGCATATGCCTGATCTACCCGGGCATCGTGGGCAAGGGGTTCGATAGCATCGGCCAGGGCATGGATTCCGGATGGATCAGCCACGGGCTGGCGATTCTGAGCGCCTGCGCCCAGGCGGCCGGCCACGAGGTCAGTCTGATCGACTTGCGCGCTCTCAAAGGGTGGGAGCATTTTCGTCGAGAAGTCGTCACGCGCGATCCGGATGTGGTGGCCATCACCATGATGAGCGTGGACTATAACCCGGGCGTGCAGTGCCTGCGCATCGTGCGCGAGGTGAATCCCGATATCGTCACCATGGTGGGCGGGCCACATCCGACCATCATGCCTCAAGAGTTGATGGATAACCCGGATGTAGACCACATCTTTTTGGGAGAGGGTGAAGAGACCTTTGTGGCGGCGCTGGACGCGCTGCAGCGCGGCGACACCGTGCCCCGTCTGGTTCCGGGAACCCACCCGGACCTGAACCGTGTCCCCTATGCCGACCACGATCTGTTCTTGAACGAATGGCGTCGGCAGGGGTATGACATCACCTCGCCCGAGGTGGCGTTTGTGCCGGAGCTTCCCTCACCCTTCGTGACCATTATCGCCGGGCGGGGATGTCGTTATAACTGTAGCTATTGCCAGCCGGCCGAACGCAACATATTCGGACGCGAGGTGCGGCGACGCAGCGTCCAGAATGTGATGACCGAGTTGCGCTATCTGCGCGACAAGTACCAGTTTAATAGTTTCATGTTTCACGACGACTGCCTCACCGAGGATCGCGACTGGGTGCTCGAGTTTTGTCGTGCTTATGCGGAGGAGGGCTTTACACAACCCTTTTTCTGCCAGAGCCGGGCGGATATCATCGTCAAGAACAAAGACATGGTGGCCGAAATGGCCCGTGTCGGCCTCAAAGGCTTTTTTATCGGCTTTGAGAGCGGCAGTGACCGGGTGCTGCGCTTTATTCGCAAGGGCACCAAACGCCGGCAGAACATTGCCGCGGCGCGCATCTGCCGGGAATATGACATCACCATCTGGGCCAATTACATGCTGGGGATCCCTACTGAGACCAAAGAAGAGGTCATGGAGACCATCAGCATGCTTCGGGAGATCGATCCGGACTATTACAGCCCGGCGTTCTATACACCTCACCCGGGGAGCGATCTGTACGATTATTGCATAGCGAATGACCTCTCGCTGATCGTCGATCATGACAGCTATCGCCGCAATCCGGATGAGGCCAAAATCAAAGGGGTAGATTACGAGTGGCTTACCTGGGCGCTGAAGCAATCACAGCGACGGTTGTGGCATAATCAACTGCGCCGCAGATTGCTCGAGTTACAGAAGCGGTATCTGCGCCCCGGAAAGGTCGCCCGCAAGCTATGGAACTTTATGACGCGGTCCATCTCCCCATGGATGGGCAGGAGGGCATATGAAGCGCTTGATGGTAGCCGGAGGCGCCGGGTTCATCGGCTCTAATTTCGTTCGGTACATGTTGCAGCATTACGATTACGAGATCGTAGTGTATGACAAGCTGACCTATGCGGGCAATCTGGATAACCTGCTGGATGTGTGTCAGGATCCCCGTTACTGCTTTGTCGAAGGCGATATCTGCGATGATGAGCGGGTGCGCGAGACGATCCGTACCCACAAGATTGATACCCTGATCAATTTTGCCGCCGAGACACATGTCGATCGCTCACTGACCGATCCGGGCAGCTTTATCATGACCGATGTATACGGCACCTACGTGCTGCTGGAGGCGGCCAGGGACCTGGGGCTGGAGCGCTATCATCAGGTGAGCACCGACGAGGTGTACGGTCAGGTGCTGGATGGCTCGTCGGTCGAGACGGACCCCATCCACACGCGCAGCCCCTATTCGGCCAGCAAAGCGGGGGGCGATCTGATGGTGCTGGCCTATTACACCAGCTTTGACCTGCCCGTCACCATCACCCGAGGCTCGAACAGCATCGGCCCCTATCAATATCCAGAAAAGGTGGTTCCGGTATTCATCACCAATGCCATGGACGATCTGCCCCTGCCGATCTATGGCGATGGATTGCAGATGCGCGATTATCAGTATGTGGTCGATCATTGCGAGGGGATCGACGCCGTATTGCACCACGGCGTGCCCGGCGAGGTGTACAACCTGGGCACCGGCGTCGAGACGCGCAACATCGACATGGCGCACATGATCCTGGACTTGCTGGGCAAGCCACGCAGTCTGATCCAGCATGTGACCGACCGCCCCGGCCACGATCGTCGCTATGCCCTATGCATCGACAAGATTCGCGGCCTGGGCTGGACGCCGCGCCACGATTTTGCCGCGGCCATGGAGAAAACGGTGCGCTGGTATGTGGAGAACGAATGGTGGTGGCGCAAGATCAAATCGGGCGAGCACTATCACGCCTATTACCAGTCGCACTATGGCAACCGTCAGGTGCTCAAGGGAGATAAATAGCGGATCGCCCCGTATCCCGGCGCTTGTGGTCTGACGACCATCCTTTAAAGAAAAGCGTGGGGGGGAATACCCCTCACGCTTTCTTGTTGATCCGGCGGCGTCGAACGTGGCGCCATCCCCCGGCCACGGTTGCGACGCCGGATAGGGCCAGGTCGAACGGGACCCGCAGCGCGCCGGGGACGCGATCGTAACCGCCCGCCGCCAGAGCCCAGCCCAGGCCGGCCAGCGCGTAGCCGATTCCCTGTATCACCAGCGCCACCCGGTAGGTCAGGTGGCCGGCGGTGGCCGGATGGAGCACCAGCCCCACATTGGCCAGCAGCAGCAACCCAAACAGCGCCGGAGAGATCAGCGGCAGCAGATGCCGGCCCAGATATTGCAGGGTGATGATGAGCTGCGGATGGCGCAACATGCCGGACAGGCGGCCGATCGCCTGCCACCTTCCGGTGGCGTTCCACACCCGACGCTCCCACTCATCCTTGAGACTTTTCGGCGGGGTCGCCTCTATCGCAACGGCTTTGGGCTCATAGGCCACGCGCCAGCCCCGCTCCACCAGACGCAGCGAAGCCACGAGATCGCCCGGCAGGACGTCGGATTCAGGGGGCACATAAACCGAGCGGCGCACCGCCCATACCTCGTCGGACACCCCCATGACCGAACTGACCGCCGCATCCCACGTTTTGAGGAGGGACGCATAGCGCCGGGGCGGCGACAATGGCCGGGGCGTCCGGGTTTCGCCGCTCACCGCGCCCACCTCATCATCGGCAAAATAGGGGATCATGCGGCGCAACAGGTCGGGGGCCAGTGTATGACAAGCATTGGTCAGGAGGATAATGTCGCCCTCGACGTCGGGCAGCGCGCGGGCGATGGCATCGACTTTGCTCCGGCGACCGGGGCGGCTGAGGATGTGCACCGGTCGCTCGGGGCTATAGCCGGCATAGGCCGAGGCGATCTCGACGGTGCGGTCGGTGGAGCCGTCGGCGATCATGAGGATGTCGCAGCGTCCGTCATAGTCCAGCGACAGGATGTTCTCCAGCCTGGCGGCGATGCCCTCGGCCTCGTTACACGCCGGGACGAGCACCGTGACCGAGGGGGTGATGTCGCCCCGTCGCACCGGACGGGGACGTAGCCGGGCCAGCAGGCCGATGAACGCCGGGTATCCGGCATAGGTGCAGGCGATGACGGCCAGCGCCAGCCAGAACGCTGCCTGCAGACCGCCGGATATCGGTCCTGCGTCGCTCATTCCAGGGTGCGCACGCCGTCCTCGGCGCGGCAGATATAGATCTCGGGCGTGAGCCCTGTGGCGTCGGTGTATTCTTTTGCCACCTGCAGGCGAAACGCCTCGGCGGCGTCCTGGGTGACCAGGTTGACCGTGCAGCCGCCAAAGCCCGCGCCGGTCATGCGCGCGCCGATGACGCCCGGCTGACGCCAGGCCGCTTCGACCATGACGTCTAGCTCGCGGCACGAAACCTCGTAATCATCGCTCAGGCTGATGTGCGAATCGCTCATCAGGCCGCCCAGCACCTCCAGATTGTTCTCTTCCAGCGCCTGAACCGCATCCAGCGTCCGTTGATTCTCGGTGACGACATGCCGACACCGTTTGCGCACCACCTCGCTCAACTCGTGCTGCCGTCTTTTGAATTCGTCCGGGGTCACGTCGCGCAGAGCGCTGACGCCCAGCAAGCGCGCGCCCGTCTCGCACTCTTGCCGACGGGTATTGTACTCGGAATCCACCAGGCCGCGACGCTTTTTCGTGTCGCACACCACAATGCTACATCCTGCTGGCACCGGCACCAGGCGGTAATCCAGACTGCGGCAATCGATGAGCAGGGCATGGTCTCGTCGCCCCAGAGAGATGATATACTGATCCATAATGCCGCAGCGCATGCCGACGAACTCGTTCTCGGCGCGCTGGCACAGCAGCGCCCGACGTACGCCGTCCAGCTCCAGATCGCCGGCCACCTGAAAGGCGTACGCGGTGGCCACCTCCAATGCGGCGGATGAGCTGAGCCCCGATGCGGTGGGTACATCGCTGGTTATCACGAGGTCCATGCCCGGGAGGGTGAATCCCGCCTCCTGTAGCGCCCACACCACGCCTCGCTCATAGTTGCTCCAGCGCCGATCGTTGTCGAACACCACGTTGTCCAGGTCAAAGGAGCTGTGCTCGCCGAAATCGGCGGCGAACAGGCGCACCTGGTTATCGTGGCGCGGCGCGGCCGCGATGACGACGTGGCGGTCGATGGCGGCCGGCAACACAAAGCCCTCATTGTAATCGGTGTGCTCGCCGATGAGGTTCACGCGGCCGGGCGCGGCGACCATGAACGACGGTTGCGTGCCGTATACACTCACGAACGCGTCCAGCGCCCGGTTGCGCAGATGTTCGAGGCCGGTGGTAGGGGATTCAGAGGTCATGGATCTCTCCTGTCTCTATCATCTTGATCAGATCGCTCAGGCTACCCCGAGCGTGGGCCGCGCGGCGCGGCGCCTTGACGCGCCCCCGATCGACCCAGAAGGTCTTGAGGCCATATTGCCGTGCGGGCATATCTGCCTCCAGGCTATCGCCGACCATGAGACATTCCTGAGCGGTGCGTCCCAGATGGGATATGACGGTATCGAAAAAGTAAGGGTGGGGCTTGCACGCGCCCAACACCTCGTATGAGGAGATAAAGTCGTAGGCGAATTCATCAGCGGGCACATCGGCCCAGCGCAGCCGCGCCAGGATGGCCGACAGAGGAAAGAGCGGCTGTGTGGCGATGGCGATCTGATATCCTTCTTGCTGCGCCCGCTCTACCAGGATGCGGGCATCGGGATCGACTGCCGTATATCGACGCAGCGATTCGAACCCCTCGGTATAGAACCGCTCGAGGAACGGCATCACCTCCGCCGGCTCGTGCTTGATGCGCGAAAAGAACACGATCTGAAAGACCTCGGCGTTGGTGCCCCGTGTGCCGTCGTTGTGAAACATGGCGCGGGTTGCCTCGCCCAGAGCGTCCAGAAACGATCGGGGATCGTAGGCCTTGCGGATATGGACCATGAGGGCGTGAAAATAGAGCGGCTCGAATGTCCTCATGTCGTTGATCAGGAGCGTATCGTCCAGGTCCAGGAGCAACGCTTTGATCTTGGCCGGCGGCAACGTGAACCTCCACCATCATCGTGGCTGCGGGCATGAGGGTCGCCCGGCTCATTCCATGTGTGTATATACGGGCTCGTCCGCCCGGCTATGGTGGTGGGCGGGGGAGTCGTGTATGACGTTCACCCTCTGGTGATTCCGAGGGTGAACGTCATCGATGATCTCTAAAAGTCGCGACCGGGAACCAGGATGCCGGGAGAGGCCGGGCTTTGCCCTTCTTCGGATTCCCCGGATTCGACGCCGGGCAGGATAATACCCCCTGCGGAGCGACGTTCAGCCGGCACCTCGCCGGCGCTCTCCTCGAGCTGGCGCTCTCGGACGCGTTCCGCCGTCATCTCTCGCAGCTTGTCGCGCGTGAGGGCCGGGTTATGGAAGCGCGTACCGGGGCCGATCAACCGGTGAAATGCCTCTGCCCGGTTGGATAGCAGGTAGGCATTCATAATGTGACCGTTCTCGCGCAAGAAGCGCTCCCAATTGGCGCCAGGATGCTCTTCGCGGAACAGGTGATAGGCGTTGGTGACATAGTCCACCAGGTCCTCTTCCATCTCGGCGGGGAGCAACATCGTCATGAGCGACATGCGCTTGCCGTGGGCCATTTCGAACAATCGCCCGACCACCAGATCGCCCTCCCAGGCGTTGCGCGCCAGTGAGGCGTCGTATACCTCGTGCATCTCTTCGCGCAGCAGATCCACCAGAGTCGTCCTGCCGTCGACGGGCCGGGCGGCTACGCGGAAGAGGCCGATAACCGACGCGTTCCAGGCGCGCAACACGGCCATCGCCTCTTCGGGCATGTTGGCCGTCTCACGCTCGATAAAGAGGTCGAGGACGGTGCGGCGGTCGGTGCTGGTTCGATAGTCATGCATGAACCACTCGACGGTACGACGGGCATCGACCACATCGACTTCGAACAGGCCCTCCAGCTCGTACCGGCCGCCCCAATAAAAGTTGAACGCCTCCGTCATATCCCGGCCGAACCGTGGGGTCTGGGCGTAACGATACAGCTCGTTCAACAGAGCGCCCTCTATCTGGGTCATGTCCAGTTCGCGCGAGGCGCTCATCTGATCCTGGCGCATGCAACAGTTCTTGTATTTTTTGCCGCTGCCACAGGGGCAGGGATCATTTCGTCTGGCTCTTAACATGATGCTACATCCTCCGAGCCGTCACCGGCCAACCGTTTGTTCGTCTGTGAACAAGTCAATCATCTGCTGTGTCTGTCGTCGCCAAGATAGCAAGAATCCCGGGCCCGTGGGCAAGCGGCAGAAGGCGCCCGCCGGGTCCGAAAGCTACCTTTAACCTGAACATACTACCATAGGACATTGCGACGGTCAATTAACGGGCGTAACGGGCGATCGGCTCTTGACGCTCCAGCGTCGGGCCGCCCTCTCCACGGCGGACGACGACGTAGCGGTGCCACGCCTCTCCGGCCGGGGGGACGGGAGTCAGCGATCCGTCGGCAAAGCGCAGGTGAGGGCCGCGGCTCTCGTCGCGCTCCAGCGCGGCCAGGGCGATCATGCGCGCGACCTGCAGGATATTCACCGCCTCGACCGCCTCGACCGGTGACGCGCCGCCGACATGGACGCCGCGGGCGGCCAGTTCGTCCAGACGCTCGACCAGCTCGCGCAGTGCGGTCTCGGTGCGGTAGACGCTACAAGCCGCCGACATGGCGGTTTGAACATCGCGCCGCATGGAGCCGGCCTCCAACCCTCCGACGCTGAACAGCCCCTTCACCGACTCGCGGGCCGCCGCCTCATCGACGGCGTTCCGCCTGGCGGAGCGGGCATATCGCGCGGCGCTTTCTCCGGCGATGCGGCCGAACACTTGGGCATCCAGCAATGCGTTTCCCCCGGGGCGATTGGCGCCATGCTGCCCCCCGGCCACCTCGCCGGCCGCATACAGGCCGGGGCAGAGGGTTTCGGCGCGGGTGCGGATCTTGACGCCCCCCTGAAAGTGCTGAATCGCGGGGGCGATCTCGATGCGATCACCATCCTCCAGGCGCACACCCCGCTCGGCCAGCCACTCGATAGAGGGCCGGTTGATGGCCCGCAGGCGGGCCAGCGGCGTGTCCAGCGCCACATCCTGCGGCATCCCATCGCCCTCGGCGCCGTGATACCAGCCGCGGATGCTCTCGGGCAGCGCGGCCAGATTCAGCCCGATCGGGTCACGGGAATAATCCATAAAGACGCGCCGCCCGCGTCCCCGTTCGTGGGCCACGGCGATATCGATCACGTGCGAGGGCTCGCGCTCAGAGACCGGCCAGCTGGCCCCCTTGCTAAAGAGGATCTCGTACATGCGTGCAGGATCGGCGTTGGGCATATAACGGGGCAAGAACTCTTCTCCCTCGTCGTTGATCAGCCGGGGCAGTGCGCGCATCATACTGCCGGAGCAGGCCAGCCCTGTGGCCGTGGAGCAGAGGCCAATCTGGATAAATTCCAGATTCACCAGCTCGGCGCCGGCCCGATAGGCCAGGGCGTATCCGTCGCCGGTGCAATCGGGAGGGAACACATTGACGGCAAAGGCCTGTCCGGCGCCGCCGGTGGCCAGCACCACCGCCCCGGCAGATAGGATGGTCAGTTCGCCGTTCTCTTCAGAGAGCAGTGTGGCGCCCGTTACCCGGCCGGTGCCCGGCTCTTGTAACAGCGTGGCCACCATCTGCCGCGCCATCACGCGCACCGGCGTCTCGGCGAGGCGGTTCAGCAGCGCCGCCTCGATATGGTTGGCGGTGTAGGGGCCGGTGTAGCAGGCCCGGGCATACTCTGAGCCGTCGGTGACGAACTGATCGACGGTACCGTCGGCGCGGCGCGCCCAGGGCACCCCCAGACGATCCAGATAGTCAAAGGCGTCGCCGCTGTCCTGCGCCAGCACGGCGGCGAGATCGGCGTCAGACACATATCCGCCGATGCGGTAGATATCGTCGGCATGATGACGCCAGGCGTCGGGACCTCCCGGCGCGGTGGTGGGCAGGGTGGCGTGAAAGGCCATGCGATCGGAACAGGCCGTGGCGGTGACGCCGCTCTTTCCAGTTTCGCCCTTGGTCACCAGAAGGATGTCCAGATCGGGGTCCAGTTCATATGCGGCCAGCGCCGCCCGCAGGGCGGCCCCCCCTCCACCGATAATGAGAACGTCACATGTCGCACTCATCATTGCGCAGCCTCCCGCTTATCACTGAATCCCCGCCGGGGGTTTATGAATCGCCTCGCCCGGTGACGCCTACTATACCGTGCCGCCTGTCGGAGCGCAAGGCCGGTCTGCCTTGCAAGCCGGACAAATGCGCGCTTTTTTATCTTGTATCCAAGTCTGCTCTGTGGTAGAATGGCAACAATCTGTGCATAAAAAGGTTGAGGCGGCACGTTCAGGCCGCATCGAGTTTACCATCGGAGGGACGCAGTGCGTCTGACCAAAGGGGCGGATTATGCCACGCGGGGCATCATCCATCTGGCCAGAATGGCGCCCAGCACGGTGATGCTGGTGAGCGATATCGCCATGGCCGAGGGATTACCCGAGAGCTATCTGGCCAAAATCTTTCAGGACCTGGCCAAGGAGGGCATCGTCCGCTCGCATCGTGGCGCCAAGGGGGGCTTTTCGCTGGCCCGCTCGCCCGATCGAATCACATTGCGCGAGGTCATCGAGGCCATTGAGGGGCCCATCGCGCTCTGCCGCTGCCTGGCGCCGTGGGAGGGATGCGAGCGGATGGACGATTGCACCGTCTATCCGGTGATGGCCCGGGCTCAACGCCAGATGCTGGATGTGTTGGAGAGCACCACGCTGTTCGATCTGCTGGGCGCTCCCCCCTCCTCAGGAGGGGCTGCTCAGGCGGATGATTGACCCCCATCCTGCCGGCGGTTATAATCGGCAGGGTAGGATAGGATGATGACGATGTTCCTGGCTCGATGTTCGATCTGAGGCCGGTGACCTTGCTCAGATCACTACCTGGAGGCAATATGCGCAAAATCCGAATCACAGCGGGAAATACGACGGCCACGGCCGTATTGAACGATTCGCCGACGGCCCAGGCCATCTGGGATGCGTTGCCCATCGAGGCGCGCGTCAGCACCTGGGGTGACGAGATCTATTTCGGCATCCCCGTCTATGTGGATGAGGCGCCCGATGCGCAGGAAGTGGTCGAGATGGGCGATCTGGGCTACTGGCAGCCGGGCCACGCCTTTTGCATCTTTTTCGGACGTACGCCCATGAGCCGGGGCAACGAGATTCGTCCCGCCAGCCCGGTCAATGTGTTCGGCCGTGTAGAGGGCGATGCGACGGTGTTCAAACGCGTATCCGACGGCGCCCCCATTCGCCTGGAGGCCGTGGAAGAATAGGCCGGTTGACGACCCTTGGCGATTTACCTAGAATCGAGGCCAATCACGGCGATGTATATGAGCGAGGAGCGGCGATAGACCATGTCAGACCATTCGGTTAGTGATATTCTCCGCACGGCGATTCAGCGTGAGATCGATGCGTTCAATCTCTATTCGGCGGCGGCCAAAAAGTCCGAGCTGCCTCACGTCGTCAGTCTGCTCAAGGATCTGGCGGCGCAAGAGGTGGGCCATCGCCATCGGCTGGAGGCGCTGCTCGCCGGCAATGTCTTTCAGGCGCTGAGTGATGCGCAACGCAAAAAGGTGGTCGACCTCAAGATCGCCGATTACCTCGTCGAAGTGCCTCTGACTCCGGATTCAGACCTGCAGGATGTGCTTATTGTGGCCGCCAAGCGCGAAAAGGCCAGCCACGATCTATATGCGGCGCTGGCTCAGGTGGCTGAGGATGATGCCACGGTGCAGTTGTTTGAGTACCTGGCCGGCGAAGAGCTGACGCACAAGAATCGCGTCGAGTCGCTGTATGAGGATATTGTGTACCGCGAGAACTGAGGGATCCAGGGCTATCCGGCATGATTCGCGGCGCGCATACGACATGCCGTGTGGTGAATATTGGCGGATGGCCCCGAATCGATACAGCTACTGACTGAAAGGAGATCGGGAATGGCCAAGTGGGAGTGTCTGGTGTGCGGGTACATCTATGATCCAGAAGTGGGCGATCCAGATGGCGGCGTTGAGCCGGGCACGGCGTTCGAGGATATCCCCGATGACTGGGTCTGCCCCGAGTGTGGCGCCGCCAAGGATATGTTCGAGAAACTGGACTAGGGCGTGTTTGAAAAACACCGCAGTGGAGGGCAACCTCGCGAAAGCGTCCCGAGTCGTGCTCGGGGGGCATAGGAACTGCGTTGCCCATTGATTCTTGCTCCATCAGTGGGACGATGCGGACATTTTCAAACACGATTTAGTCACGGCGCAATGGGCACAAGGCGACCGTTGCCCGGTTGCGGTGGCGGTCGCTTTTATTCGCGGCGTGCCCCCGGCGCGTTTGCCGGGGCTCGCTTACAAATACGTATTCAGGGCGTTTGACGCCCAGAGTTCGGCTTGTCGTGGTGTTATCGCAATATACACGAACGCGGTCACCTGAGACCATGTTTGGGGATGGCACCTGATTTGCCACACGTCATAATATGAACAGGAGTCCAGATGAAGCTGGTGATCATCGGGAATGGAGTGGCCGGCGTGACGGTGGCCCGTTATGTGGCCGAAGCCGACCCTTCCGTTGACATCACCATCCATTCGGACGACAGCTACCTCTACTACCCACGTCCTCGCCTCATCGACCTGATGGCCGGCAAAGTCGTCCCAGAGCAGGCAATCCTCTATTCCGATCAATGGTACGCGAAACGAAATATACGCAACGTTCTTGAGCATCGTGTCGTCGAGATTCAGCCCGATGCCCATCGCGTGATCTTTCAGGATGGTAGCCAGGACGAATACGACCGTCTTGTGCTGGCAACCGGCGCGCGGAACTGGGTGCCGCCCATTCCCGGCGCCGATCTCGACGGTGTTTATACCTTGCGCACCATGCGCGAGGCCGTCAAGCTGCGCGATCTGGCCGACCGCGTGAGCCATGCCGTCATGATCGGCGGAGGGCTTTTGGGCCTGGATATGTCCGCCGCTCTACGCGCCCATGGCATCGCCGTTACGGTGGTGGAGGCCCTGCCCTGGCTGCTTCCCCGGCAACTCGATGCCGAGGGCGCAGCGGTGTTGCAGGGTTCGATCGAATCCATGGGCATCGAGGTCATCACCGGCGGACAGGATATTCGAATTGTCGGCAACGAGCGGGTAGAGCGTGTCGAGGTGGCGAACAGGTGCGTCGTTCCTGCCGAGATGGTCGTTGTTTCGACGGGGATTTACCCGAATATCGAGCTGGCCCGGGCCGCGGGCCTGGCGTGCGATCGAGGAGTGCTGATCAACGAGTGTCTACAGACCGATCATCCCCATATCTATGCCGCCGGCGATGTGGCCGAGTATGCCCGGCGGGTGTGGGGCATCATTCCGGCGGCTGTGGCCCAGGCGCGGGTGGTGGCCGAGCAGATCGTCGGCCACAATGAGATCGTCTATCGTGATATCGTGCCCAATACGACGCTCAAGGTCACCGGAATCGATGTGGCATCGATCGGAGAGGTTCACCCTCAGGGCGAGGGGTTTCGAGAAATTCGTTACACCGATATAGCCCATGGCGTTTACAAAAAGCTGGTACTGCGCGATGGACATGTTGTCGGCGCGATCCTTATCGGCA
>JBMNOI010000082.1:0-16312 GCA_050942995.1 Anaerolineae bacterium | reverse complement strand
AGCCGTGGTCGGGTCATGCCGAACTTTCCATTCGCGTTCAACCGGCTGATTCGTGAGCATGATGTGGTGCAGGCCCATATCCCCATGCTGGAGACGTGGCTGGTGGGCGCGCTGGCTCACCGCGTCGATCGCAAGATGGTGATGACGAACCACGGCGATCTGGTTATGCCCGATGGATTGTTCAACCAGATCGTACAAAAGATTGTGGGCTTTATGCTGGATCGTGGCGCCGCGTCGGCAGATGTGATTACGACGCACAGTCGCGATTATGCCGAGCACTCGGCCTTTATGCGCCCTTATCTGCACAAGGTGGCTGCCATCTGCCCCACCATCGAATCCGAACGGCCCGATGCGCAAGCCGTGGCGGCCTGGCGGCGAGAGTTGGGATTGGAGGGGCGCCCCATTGTGGGTTTCGCGGGGCGATTTGTAGAGGAGAAGGGGTTCGATTATCTGCTGAAGGCAATCCCTCATGTCATCGAGCGGATACCCCATGTCGTGTTTGCCTACGCCGGTGAACATAACGTCGTATACGAGAACTTTTTCGGGCGCTGGCAGCATCTGTTCGACGCATATCGCGATCATATCGTGATGATGGGGTTGATCACCGACCGGCAAAAGCTGGCGAATTTCTACGCCATGTGCGATGTCTTTGCTCTGCCCAGCCGTACCGATTGCTTCCCCAGCGTGCAGATCGAGGCCATGCTTTGTGGCACGCCGGTGGTCGCCAGCAATATCCCCGGTGCGCGGCAGGCGGTGCTGCGTTCGGGGATGGGGCGACTGGTCGAGCCTCGCGATGAGCGGTCGCTGGCGCAGGGGCTGATCGACGTCCTGAGCTCACCACAGGAATATACCCGGCCCTACGAGCTGATTCGCGCTGTGTTCGACCCACAACGCTCCATCGACGAATATGAGCGCCTTTTCGATTGCCTGATTCGCGGGGTGGCGTTCGAGCCGGCCGAAGAGGTGACCTGCTCGACGCCGAGCATCCTGCCCGATACGCTGACAGATGACCTCTCCATCATGGGGCGAACGGCGTCGTCCGCTGACTCGGCGGTGGCAGAGGGATAGCTTTCGCATCCTCAGGAGGTGCGATGATCTCTCGCTGGTGGTATTATCTGACGTCCATTCCGACGTTGTTGCTCAATATTCGCCACCCGATTCGTACGGTGGCGATTTTCTTGGGCCTGCCGGTGCGGCTGCCTGCAGAGATCCATCTGCGCAACGGCTATCGCTTTCGCGTGCGTTCGGCCATGGATATCTGGATCATCAAAGAGATCTGCCTGGACCGGGATTATGAGCGGCATAGCGTGCCGATCGAGGATGGCTGGACGGTCGTCGATATCGGCGCCGGCCTGGGTGATTTCTGCGCCTATGCGGCCCGCCACAATCCACGGGGCAGGATCTATGCCTGCGAGCCCTTTCCCGGGTCGTACGATCTGCTGATCGAGAATATGCGGCTGAACGGTATAGAAAACGTGCGCGCGCTTCCCATCGCGGTGGACGGTTGCCGCGAGACGATGGCGCTGGATGTCGAATCGGGCGAGCCGGTGCGCTATTCCGTCGCAGAGGAGCGAGAGCCAGATGCCACGCGGGCGCTCGATGTCCGGTGCACGACACTGGATCGACTGCTGGACGAGCACGGCATCGAGCGATGTGATTATCTCAAAATCGATTGCGAGGGATCCGAGTACAACATCCTCATGCAGGCTGCTCCGGGCACCCTGGATCGGGTGCGGCACCTTTGTATCGAATATCATGAAGGCGTCACTTCCTGCTCGGGCGACGATCTGGTCCGCTTTCTGCAGGCACAGGGCTTTGATGTCAAACAATATCCCAGTCCGGTGCACCGCCATCTGGGTCTCATCAGCGCATCAAGGAAATAGCCTGCCCACAGGCTAAGGGGTTTTAAGGCCGATGGAGTCGAAACCGAGTGGTCGCCATCTACTCTTGTTCTTTGCTTCCCTGTTTCTGGCTTTTTTCGCTCAATATCACCTGACATTCCAAAAGGCTTATATGTGGGACGGCCTGCTGATTTATGGCGTGGCCGTGATCTTTTTTGCCGTTGCGACGCTCCGGATCGAGAGTGCGCCGGGTGATGAGCAAAGGGCGCCTGTAGTTCCCGAACAGGAGCCGCGGGGCTCTTTGCGTCACAGGGTGTGGCGCCTGGCCGCGCCCGCCCTCGGCCTTTTACTGAGCGGCGTGGTGGCAGTTGTTGCCGATGCGCGCGATCCATCGCAGCCGTTCTGGGACTTGCTGGCCCTTTGGGTGATCTCGATCATACTGGCGGTGAGCGCCGTTGTGGATTGGGGCGGGTTGTGGCGGCGAATCCTATCATATTCGCCGGGAATATCTCGAATCAGGCCCGAGGGAGCGCTCATCGTCGCGTTGGTGGGGCTCACCCTGCTTCTGCGTGTCTCGAATCTGAGTGCCATCCCCTATGTGCTCACCGGTGACGAGGCTGCCATGGGACTGGAAGCCGTCGACATACTAAAGGGGGTACTGCGCAACCCGTTTGCCACGGGATGGCTCTCTCATCCCACGTTGTACTTTTTCATTCAGGCGGCATTTCTGCGCGTGCTGGGCATCAGCACGGCGGGGTTACGCCTTTCGTCCGCGCTGGTATCCGGGGGGATCGCCCTGTTGCTCTATCTGCTGGCGCGCCGCTTCTACGGGCGCCGGATCGCCGGGCCGGCGACGTTCTTTTTCGCCACCTACCACTTTGCCATTCATTATGGCCGCATGGGGCTGAACAATATTTGGGATCCCTTCTTTGCTCTGGGCTCTCTTTACGGCCTGACGGTGGGGATGGAAAAGCGACGGCCGGCCTATCTGGCGATGGGCGGGATACTCACCGGACTGGCGATCTACTTTTACATGGGAGCCCGGTTGATCCCCATCATTCTGGTGGTCTATGTGCTCTACTGGTCGCTGCGTGAACGAGGATTCTGGCGGCGACATCTGGGGCACCTGGTATTCTTTGGGGTGGTGGCTCTGGTGGTGGCGTTGCCGCTGCTGGCCCATTTCCGGGCTCATCCCACGAATCTGACGGCGCGCTGGGCCCTGCTGGGCATCTTTCCCTCCGGCTGGGTGGATGCCGAGATGGCGAATACCGGACGATCGATGCTCAGCGTCCTCATCGACCAGTTCCTCCGGGCGGCATTGGGATTCAACTATTATACCGACCCGAGCTTTCATTATCGGCCGGGCATCCCGTTGATGGACTTTTTTACATCGGTGTTTTTTGTGCTCGGGCTGACCTACGCCATCACTCGGTGGCGACGGCGTGAGTACTTTGTGCTGATCGTGTGGCTTTTGCTCAACGTGATCCTGGGAGGGATGTTGCTTACGAACCCGCCCTGGAGCCCCCGATTTGTGATCTCGATTCCTCCGGCGGTGTTGTGCATGACGCTGGGCATGGTCAAAGTGTCCGAGTATGTGCGAATCGCGTTGAGAGAAGAGCGCAGTGCGGCCCTGATATTTTCGGCGACGTTGCTGCTGGTGGGGAGCTGGCAGAGCATCGGGTTTTATTTTGGCGATTACACGCCCAACCGACTCCTGGGCGAGCGCAACACCGAGGTGGCCAACGATCTGGGGCGGTATCTGAGCGCCCTGGGGCCGGAGTATCACTGCTATCTGTTCGGCGCGCCCCGGCTTTATTACGGTCATCCGCCGATCCGGTTTCTGGCTCCCGATATCGCCGGCACCGACGTCATCGACGGGGCCGAGGGGCGGCTGGATTTCGTCAGCACAGAACACAATGCCGTGTTCGTGTTCCTGCCCGAGCGTTTGGATGAGCTGGATGTAGTCAGGCGCCAGTATCCTGCCGGACGATTTCGCGAGTTCCTGGACGAGCGGGGTGATCTGCGCTTTATCGCCTACGAGGTTGAGCTATTGCGGGGAACATAGGCTATGGCTGATGTGAGTCTGTCCAAACACCGCATCAACCGGATCGTGCCGGCTCTCACCGTGGTATGCCCGGCGCTTGCTCTGGCCGGGCAATGGGCGCTGGATCGCCTGTCTACACCGTTGTGGGGTGGGGTGTTGCTGGTGTTGGCCGCCGCGTCGTTCGTGGCGATATGGGAAGGTCATCCGATAGAGCGGGACTCGGGGGCGGTCGGTGTGGCCCGGAACATTCCTCGGGCGCCGGTTGTGGCGGCCGTTGTGCTGGGCATCCTCTCATTTTTCCGGTTGGGCGGCAATCGTTACAGTCTGAACGGGACTCTACTCTGGTTGGGTGGCCTGATCTGCCTGGCTGCGGCGGCGTACACGGGGCCGTTGCAATTGCGAGCCCGGCTCTCCATGTTGCGGCGTGACGGTTTGTATCTGGGCTGGCACCTGGTGGCCCTTCTGGGCATTATGGCGCTGGGGGCGTTCTACCGGCTGTTTCGGATCCATCTCATTCCCTTGGAGATGGGCTGCGACCTGCCACACAACTATTTCAATATCGCGGCCATTCTGCGGGGCGAGTTTCCCGTCTTTTTCCCTTCCTTCCCGGGGCGAGAGGGACTGTTCTTTTATCTGGCATCGATACCCTCGGCCATCTTTGGGCTGAGCCACACCACGATCAAGGCCACATCGGCGTTGGTGGGCGTGGCGACATTGCCGGCGATATATGCCCTGGGGCGCGAACTGTATGACCGCGAGGTGGGGCTGCTGGCGGCGTTCTTTATGGCCGTGGGGCACTGGCATGTGATCATGACGCGTGTCGGCTATCGCAACTCGATGGTGCCCTTGATGCTGACGCTCACATGGTATTTCGCCGCACGGGGGTTGCGCACCGGTCGCCGCGAGGCCTTTGCTCTATCCGGGCTTTGCCTGGGGTTGGGATTGCACACCTACAACGCGTTTATGATCGTGCCGCTGGCGGTGGCGCTTTTGATCGTCGGCGAGATCGTCGTCGGGCGTGGCGAGAGGCTGCGGGCGAATCTGGCCAATGTGGCCTTGTTGGGGCTGGTGGCATTGTACCTCTTTATCCCATTGGGGCGTTATGCCTACGACGCGCCGGGCTCTTATGGATACCGCGCGGCGACACGCCTTACCGACGCAGAAGTGGCGTTGCCCTCGAACCTGGCGCTCACCTTTGCCGGAAACGTTATCCGTTCGCTGTTGATGTTCAACTATCGTGGAGACGGCGTCTTTATCGCCAACGTGCCGTTTGTGCGACAACTTGGCCTCGTCGCCGGCGCATTCTTTGTGCCGGGGGTGGCCTGGCTGGTATGGCGTTGGCGACGGGGGCGCAACCTGCAGATGCTCACCATGTTGGGCGTCATGCTGCTGCCGGCCGCTCTGGCCCTGGCCTTTCCCAACGAGGTGCCCAGCGCGATCCGCGCGATTGGCGCGTTGCCTGCGGCCGTGCTGGTCTCGGCGGTGGCGCTGGCTATCGTATGGCGGGAGGTGACCGGGCAACTGGCCGGACATCGAGTCGGGATGGTGCTTGCCGCCGGAGCGCTGGTTACGGCGCTGACCTATGAGGCGGTGGCGACCTATCCCCTGTACTTTCGTGACTATGTCGCGCATCAACCCGACGGCAACTATTCCATCTCGCTGGCTATCGCGAAGGCTATTTGCGATTTCGGCGATAGCGGGGATGCGTATATTATTGTATGGCCTCACTGGTACGACGGTAACGCCGTACAGGCCCAGTTGGGGAGGGAGAACCCCGATTGGGATAACGATCTGTACGACCTGCACCCGGATGGTCCTCCGTTTCAGGGCGATCCCGGAGCGTTCATGGTGATCGTACACCCGGAGGATGAGGCGTCTCTGGACACATTGCGCCGCGAGTTCCCCAAAGGGGTCGCGATACCGCAGCACAAATTCGACGGCAGCATCGCATTTATCACGTTCTATGGAGAGCGGTAACCGCATGACGGATCAAAAAGCTATTGGTCGCCGCGCCGATCCACCTGTTTCAGAAGAGCGACATCACGCGGGGCGTGAAATGTCCTGGCGTGATCTCGGGCAACTCTTGTGCGATACCCGGTTGCGCCTGGAACAGATCATCACCGATCGGCAGCGCTTTATCGCTGTGGCGCTGGTGTCCATCCTCTTTATCGGCGGGATATTACGTTTCAGCGGGTTGGATTGGGACGAGGGCTATCATCTGCACCCGGACGAGCGTTTCCTCACCATGGTCGAGGTGGCGCTGGAATGGCCCTCCTCTCTGGGCGAGTATCTGGATACGGCGCGCAACCCGCTCAACCCCTACAATCGCGGCTATGGCTCTTATGTCTATGGCCTGTTCCCCGTTGTCCTGACCAAGTTCCTGGGGGAGGCGGTGGGCAAAACAGGGTACGACGGTATATACCTCGTCGGGCGGGCCATGTCGGGCATGATGGACCTGCTCACCATCTGGCTGATATTTCTCATCGGCCGGCGGTTGTATAGCCCTCGGGTCGGATTGCTGGCCGCAGCGCTTCTTTCCTTTACCGTGCTCAATATCCAGCAATCACACTTTTTCACCGTCGATACCTCCACCACTTTTTTTGTGACGCTGGCCCTCTATTTCGCCGTGCGCGTGGCGCAGGGAGAGGGATGGGGTAGCGTGCTGGGCATGGGCGTCGCTTTTGGTCTGGCCGTGGCGGCCAAGATCAGCGTGCTGAGCTTTTTGGGCGTTATCGGCCTGGCCTATCTGTTGCGTATCGCGCGGGAGAGTCGAGAGGATGCGTCCGATGCGCCGCTCACCGTGTCGCCGATAGACGATGTGGGCCGGCCCGCGCCGCTGATCGACCTGCGGGGGCGGCTGGGCGGCTTTGCCCTGTCGTTGCGCGTCGAACAGGATGCGTCCGCTTCCCGGCTGAGCCGGGGAGAAGAGATCGCCTTTCATGGGGTGCGGGCGGCCCTCTCGTTGTTCGTCATGCTGGTTGTGGCATTCTTCACGTTTCGACTGGTGCAGCCACAGGCGTTTACCGGCCCCGGATTGTTCGATTTCAGCCTGAACCCGCAATGGCTGGGGGATATAAACTGGATCCGGCAACTTATGAGCGGCGACATCGATTATCCCCCCAGCCACCAGTGGGCGGCGCGAGAGCCCGTCTGGTACATGTTCAAGAATATGGTGCTCTGGGGATTGGGGCTGCCGCTGGGGCTGGCCGCCTGGAGCGGCTGGGGCCTCATGGCTTATGAACTGTACCGCAAGCATCGCTGGGAGCATTTGCTGCCCTGGGCCTGGGCCAGCTTTACCTTTCTGTATCAGAGCATCCAGTTCGTCAAGACGATTCGCTACCTGCTGCCGATCTATCCGGTGATGGCGCTGATGGCCGCTTATGGCCTGGCGCGCTTGTGGCGGTGGGGCCGTGAGATCGCCCGACGCCGATCCGGGTATGCCTTTTACCGCCGAGCGCCGATCCTGGCCGGGGGCGTGCTGGGTGTGGTGGTGTTGGGCACCGTGCTGTGGGCGATGGCTTTTGTCAGCATCTATACCCGGCCGGTGACGCGCATTACGGCGTCGCGCTGGGTGTTCGATAATCTGCCGTCGGGATCGACGCTCTCTTACGAGATCTGGGACGATCCCGTGCCGATGAATGTGGACGGGAAACTGGCCGAGGACTATTTCCGGCAGATCGGCATGGATCTGTACTGGGAGGATGTGCCCGAAAAGCGCGAGGCGCTCTACGGCTGGCTCGAGCAGATCGACTATATCATCCTGACCAGCAACCGGCTGTACGAGTCGATTCCTCGGCTGCCGATGCGCTATCCCATGACGACACGCTATTACGAAGCGCTCTTCTCCGGCGAACTGGGATTCGACCGGCTCGCCACTTTTGCCTCACGGCCGCGACTGTTCGGCATCGAGATCGTGGACGACGGCGCCGATGAGAGCTTTACGGTGTACGATCATCCGAAGGTCATTATCTTTGAGAAGCGGCCCGACTTTGATATGCGACGGGTGCGGGCCATGTTCGACCCTTACGACCTCGATCGTGTGGTGCGCATCAGGCCGCGCCAGGTTACCCTTGCGCCCAACAACCTTATGCTGGACGATGAGGCGCTCGCCGCGCAGCGGGCCGGGGGCACGTGGTCGGATCTCTTTGATCGCGAGGGGTTGACCAACCGGTTTCCCACGCCGACCTGGTTGCTCACTCTTTATCTTGTCGGCCTTGTCGCCATGCCGCTAGGGTTCACGGCGTTTCGAGGCCTGCGCGACCGTGGCTATATCCTGGCCAGGTCGATGGGGCTGTTGCTGTGGAGTTATCTGGCGTGGCTGCTGGCCGGCATACGCCTGCTACCCTATACTCGGGCGACCATCATCGGCGTGTTGCTGGCGCTGGCCGCCGTCTCGACCGCCGTTGCGTGGCGGCAGCGACACGCTCTGGCCGCCTTTGTGCGCGAACGTTGGCGACTGCTCCTGATGAGCGAGCTGCTCTTCCTGGGCTTTTTCCTGCTCTTCTGGTTCATTCGCCGGGGCAACCCCGATCTGTGGCACCCGGTGATGGGCGGCGAGAAACCGATGGATCTGGCCTATCTGAACGCCATCATCCGCAGCACCTATTTCCCGCCCTATGATCCCTGGCTGGCCGGTGGATATATCAACTATTACTATTTCGGCTGGGTGCTGGTGGCCACGCCCATCAAGTTGACCGGCATCGTGCCCACTGTGGCGTACAACCTGGCCATCCCCACCTTTTTCGCCATGGTGGCGATGGGCGCCTGTTCGCTGGTGTACAATCTGGTGCCGGTCGGTGATGATGAGGGGCGCTGGATGCCCCGCGCGCTGCGTTACGGCCTGGTGGGGGCTTTTCTGGTGGCGCTGGCGGGCAACCTGGGGCAGCTTCGCTTACTACTGCAGGGCGTCCAGTCGCTGGGACAGGCCGTACAGTTGGAGAGCCGCATCCCCGGCCTCCCGGCGCTGGTTCAGTCGATCGTCGGCCTGTGGGCGACGCTGGTGCGAGGCGAGCCCATGCCGTTCCGCAGCGAGTGGTGGTACTGGAACGCCAGTCGCATCATGCAACACGGCGAGATCAACGAGTTTCCCTTCTTTACCTTTCTGTACGCCGACCTGCACGCCCATCTGATGGCGATGCCGCTGGCGCTGCTCGCCCTCTCTCTGGCCGTCGGTCTGGCGCTGGCCCCGGTGCGGCGACTTGTTGTCCCACCGGAGAGGGGCGCATGGTGGCGCGGGCCGGCGAGACGGATCGATTGGCCCGCTGCCTGGCAGCTTTCCCTGTTGGGGCTGGTGCTGGGCGCGCTGTGGTGCAGTAACTCGTGGGATTTCCCCACCTATGCCGGCGTGAGCGTCGTCGCGCTCTGTATCGGCGCCTATGCCACGACTCGACGTATCGATCAATCGACGATCGTTCGGGTGGGCTGGCGGGTCATATTTATCCTGGCGCTGAGCGCTCTGTTGTTCCGGCCGTATCACACTCATTTCGGCCTGGCCTACTCCAGCGTCGAGCCGTGGCGGGGACCGACCACGCCGCTGGGGGCGTATGTCATCATTCACGGCGTCTCGTTATTCATACTGGGCTCCTATCTGCTCTGGCTCACCTTCCGGCGGGGCACTCGCAATGCGCTGGTACGGGCGGTGCGGTTGTTCGCGCGAGGGGAGAGGCGCGCGCGGGCCAGGCATCTGTACGATCTGCTGGTGCGCGGGCGAACCCTTTCATACGAGCTGGCCTGGACCGCCGCGATCGTGCTGGGGCTTTTCTGGCTGCTGTTGATGGTGACGGGGCGTTGGGTTGGGGCACTGGCGCTGCCGTTGCTCCTGCTGGCGGCCGTGCTGACTCTGGAGCGTCGCGCCACCGCCTCGCAGCGCTTGCAGACGGCCCTGATCGTCCTGGACCTTTTGTTGACGCTGGCGGTCGAGTATGTCGTCATCAAGGGCGACATCGGCCGCATGAACACCGTGTTCAAGTTCTATCTGCAGGTGTGGATCATGTGGGGTGTGGTCGGAGGCGTGGCGCTCTATCATCTGAGCCGCGCTCAGCGCCGCTGGCGCCCGTCGTTATCCCTTATATGGCGCGGCACCCTTATCGTTCTGCTGGTGGCCGCGGCGCTGTATCCTGTATTCGGCACCCGGGGCAAGATGCGCGATCGGTGGGATACCTCGCTGCCGCCGGGGTTGGACGGCATGCACTATATGACCACCGCCACCTACGTCGATCAGGGGCAAGAGCTGACGCTGGAATATGATCGGCGGGCCATCGTCTGGCTGCAGGAGACGGTGCAGGGATCGCCGGTCATTGCCGAGGCCAATACGCCGCTCTATCGCTGGGGCAACCGCATATCGGTGTATACCGGCCTGCCCACTATCGTGGGGTGGGACTGGCACCAGAAGCAGCAGCGCGCCGCACTGGACGGCGCCATCATCGATTGGCGCCTGCAGGATGTACACGATCTGTACAATACGACCGATGAAGAGCTCACCCGGCGCATCCTGGCGCGCTATGATGTGCGCTTTATCTATGTAGGCGAGCTGGAGCGGGCCTATTATGCGTCCGAGGGATTGAACAAGTTCGAGCGCATGGTGGGCGCCACTCTGGAGGTCGCCTATCGCGATGGGCCGGTGACGATCTATCGGGTGCTGGACGATGGGCTGCCGGCGGCGGATGCCATGGACGATGCCGCGCCGGTTCGCGGACTGGCGGCGCTGTGGCATGAGATAACCCGGCTGTGGATCGGCGGAAGCGTGCGGGCCGATGCGCCGGACCAAGGCGAACCAGTTGGTTCGCTGCCGGCCGGCGGGCCGGGCACGTTGATGCTGGACGGGCCGGTGGATGAGCTGCCCGTGGTGGCCGATCGGGGGTGGAACCGGGTGGCGACGTCCGGCGCGCCGCCGGCGATCGTATTGTGGTGGCTCATTCTGTGGATCATCGGCCTGATGGCGTGGCCGCTGGTGGCCCGGCTGATGCCTCGTTTTCGCGACGGCGGGTATGCCCTGAGCCGGGGCATCGGCCTCTTGCTGGTCGGTTACACGGCCTGGATTGGAGCCAGCCTGCGAGTGGTGCCCTATACCGTATGGGCGGCCTGGGGCGCTCTGTTATTGGTGGGGGTGGCCTCTTTTTTTCGCTGACGCCGGCGCGCCTCCCGGGCCGGCGATTTCATGAGATATGGAGACGGAGCGGGCGGCTGATCCTTCTGGAGGAGGGGCTGTTCACCGCGGCGTTTGCTCTGTTCGTGGTGATTCGCCTGCTTAATCCGGACCTCTGGCAACCCTGGTTCGGCGGCGAAAAGATGATGGAGATCGCCATCCTCAATGCCCTGAGCCGTTCGGCCTATATGCCGCCCTACGATCCCGGATTTGCCGGGGGATATCTGAACTATTACTATTACGGACAGTTTATCGCCTCTATCCCGATGAAATTGAGCGGTATTGCGCCAGAGGTGGGGTTTAACCTGGCGGTGCCGACCATTTTCGCCCTGACGATCTCACACTGCTTCGGGCTGGGGTATCATCTGGCGGAGGGGCGGATCGACCCCGATGAGGGCGAGTCGGGGGATGATGGGGCGCAAGGGCTATCTCGCGCCGGGCTGTGGGGCGGCCTGGGGAGCTGCGTGCTGGTGGCCGTTATCGGCAACCTCACCGGCGCAATCCAGTGGATAGGCCATCTGGTGCGGACGGGGGGCGGTGCGATACCGCTGTCGTTCGATTACTGGCAGAGCTCGCGGGTTATCCCGTTCACCATTAACGAGTTTCCCTTTTTTAGCTTTTTGTTCGCCGACCTGCATCCACACATGATCGCCATTCCGT
Organism: Anaerolineae bacterium; assembly: GCA_050942995.1. Taxonomy (GTDB): domain Bacteria; phylum Chloroflexota; class Anaerolineae; order UBA1429; family UBA1429; genus JBMNOI01. The sequence continues at coordinate 4,623 of JBMNOI010000082.1, read as the reverse complement.
TTATCGTGCTGGCGGTGGCCGTGGCTCTGTCGCCGGCCACTGATGCAGGCGACGGGCGTGGCCGTGCGCTGTGGTGGCTGCGCTGGCCGATCTATGGGATGATCCTGGGGGCGCTGGGGCCCATGAACACCTGGGACGTGCCCGCCTTCTGGGGGATCCCTGCGGCGACGCTGGCGCTGATCGGCGCGAAGGATCGGGGAGGATGGGGAGCGCTCGGGGGAACGCTAAAGGGCGTGGCCCTCATCGCTCTGTCGCTGGGGCTGTATGCGCCGTTCTATGCCCATTTTCGCGCCCAGTATGTGGGGCTGGACCTGCTTCCGGCGGAGAGCGGCAGCCCGCTGATGCCCTTTCTGTTGATCTGGGGGTTCTTGCTTTTCGTGGTGGTTGCACTGCTGCTGATGTGGCGGCGCAGCGATTGTTCGGCAGATGAGGACGCTCGCGCGGGCCGGCAGCGACATATCATCTTTCTGGGCGGCGGCCTGTTGAGCGTTGCGCTGCTGGCTCAGGGGATGGCCGTGCCGGCGCTGCTGATACCGCTGCTCGCCCTCTCGGCGGTGTGCCTGCTTGCGGCGCGGGATGCCGCCGCTCTGGTGCAGCGATTGGCGTTATTCGTGGCGCTGGGTATCCTGTCAGGGATCGAATTCGTCACCATGCGCGATTTCCTGGCCGGCGGCGAGTGGGCGCGCATGAACACGGTGTTCAAGTTCTCCATTCAGGCCTGGGTGTTGCTGGGCATCACCGGGGGGAGCGCGTTGCCGGCGTTGTGGCGGGGGTGGGGGCGCGGCCTGCGGGGCGTCTTTATCGTGCTGCTGGCCGCATCGCTGCTCTATCCGCTGCTGGCCGTGTCAGCGAGGGTGGAGGAGCGCTTTCCCGGCGAGAGACCGCCGCGCAATACGCTGGACGGCACCGCCTATATGACGGTGGGCGTCTACCACTGGCCCGATGAGGACCATTCCATCGTGCTGCGCCATGATCGCGAGGCGCTCGCCTGGCTGTGGGAGAATGTCCGGGGAACGCCCGTTATCGTCGAGGCGGCGCTGGGCTACTATCGTGAGGGCGGCCTGCGGGTCTCGTCCTATACGGGGTTGCCCACTCTGGTGGGGGCGCATCAACGCGAACAGCGTCCGTGGGATCTGGTGGATGCCCGCGAGCAAGACGCCGTCGCCATCTATACCACCACCGATGAGGAGCATCTGTTTGATCTGCTGACCCGTCATCGGGTGCGTTATATCTATGTGGGCTCGCTGGAGCGCATTGTCTATCCAGAGCGCGGCGTGGCCAAGTTCGAGAGGCTGGCCGATGCCGGCAGGCTGAGTCGGGTCTATCGTAATGAGGGAGTGGTCATTTATGAGGTGCCGCGCGGGGCGCGCTGATATCGCCCTCGTGACCGGGCCGAAAGGGTGCATGCATCGATGCTGAATGTCCTGATATGGTGGCTGGTGCTGCAACTGATGGGCGTTGTGGCTCTGCCGGTGACGTTGTGGTTGCTGCGCTTTTTGCCCGATCGCGGATATGGCTATGCCCGCCCTCTGGGATTGCTGTTCACCGGCTATCTCTTCTGGCTGCTGGTGAGCCTGAAGGTGTTGCCCAACAGCACCGTCGGCATCGTGGTGGCGCTGTTGCTGGTGGCCGCGCTCTCCTGGACGATCTGGCGGCGACAGGGGCCCGCTCTGCGGGCGGCGCTGACCGAGCGACGGCGTATCATCATCGCCACCGAGGGGATATTCGCGCTGGCCCTCTTTGCCTTTGCCCTTTTCCGGGCGTTCAGTCCCAATATCGCCGCGACTGAAAAGCCCATGGAATATGCCTTTCTCAACGGCATTCTGCGCAGCCCCTCGTTTCCTCCCAATGACCCCTGGCTGTCGGGCTATGCCATCAGCTACTACTACTTTGGCTATGTCATCGCCGCCATGCTCACGCACCTTTCGGGATTGCCCGGCGAGGTGACCTTTAACCTGACGGGCGCCACGCTGTTTGCTCTGACCGTCGGTGGCGCCTTTAGCCTGGTGTATAACATGGCACAGGCCGTACAAAGTCGCCGACCCGAGGATCAAGCCCGGGCATCGGGTAGCGCCATGGCCGCGGGAGGGCTGGCGGCGGTGCTGGTGGCGCTGATGGGCAACCTGGAGGGGATTTTCGAGCTGATTCGCGCCCGCGGAGGAGGCTCGGCGGCGCTGTGGGCCTGGCTGGATATCAAGAACCTGGGCTCCACCTCTCCCAGCCGCACATGGTATCCCGACGACGGCTGGTGGTGGTGGCGGGCATCGCGGGTGATCCACGATCGCGACGCGTTGGGCAACTCGCCGGAGGTGATTCACGAGTTCCCCTTCTTTAGCTTTTTGTTAGGCGATAATCACCCGCATGTGCTGGCCCTGCCCTTTGTCTTGCTGATGCTCGCTCTGGCGCTGAACCTGCTGTTCAGCCGACGGCGGACCGACGCCGGGGCGGATGGCGGTGGGGCGGGCCTCCGGGCGAGGCTACGACGCCACGCTAACGATTTGTGGGCGGGCGGTCCCGGCGAACTGGCTCTGTGGGGGCTTGTCGTCGGCAGCCTCGGATTCATGAATACGTGGGATTATCCGATCTACCTCGGCATTCTGGTGCTGGTCTATCTGGTGCGCCGACAGCAAGATCGCGTGCCGGGCTGGGATTGGCTGGCCGACGGCGTGACTCTGGGCGTCGTGTTGCTGGGGTTGGGCATTGCGCTCTATTTCCCCTTTTACCTGGGCTTTCGTTCTCAGGCCGGCGGCATCGGCTGGGTGGGCGATATCAAGACGCGCCTGCACCAGTACCTGATCGTGCAGGGCGTGTTCGTATTCATGACCGCCGGGCTGCTGGTGGCGTCGATCGTACGGTATGTGCGGCCGGAACGTAAAAGACGGCGTGTGCCGATGCTGGCGTGGACGGTGGGAACGGTGGCGGCGTTGATCGTCGGTATCTGCGCCGTGCAGGGCTGGTGGACGGCGGCGCTGGCGATGGGAATGGCCGGCATGGCCGGCGTGTTCTGGGTCGCCGGCAGCCAGATCGAGGGGCCTGACGATGTCCCGGCACTGGATGACAGCACGACCTATGCGTTGTTACTGGCGGCGGTGGGATTCCTGCTGACGTTCGGGGTCGAGTTTGTCTTTCTGCGGGATACTTTTGGCACACGCATGAACACGGTGTTCAAGTTCTATTATCAGGCCTGGGTGCTGCTGGGCATCGCCTCGGCCTATGGCGCGTTCCTCATCGGACACCGATTGCGTCGGACACGAGGAGCCGGCCGTATCGCGTCGCTGGTCTGGGGGGTGGTGTCGGCTATGCTGGTGGCAGGAGGGCTGAGCTATACCGTGGCTGCGATTCCCAGCCGGGCGGAGGGGTTCCGCGGCAGGCCCACATTGAACGGCACCCACTATGTGGAGGCGGTGCGCCCGCACGATGCCGATGCCGCGCGCTGGCTGCGAGAGAACGCCGTCCCCGGTGCGGTGATGCTGGAGGCTCCCGGCGGTTCGTATTCAGAGTATAACTGGGTCTCGGCGCATACCGGCATCCCCACGCTGCTCGGCTGGGCCGGGCACGAGCTACAGTGGCGGGGTAACTATGAGGTGCCGGCACTGCGTGAGCCCGATATCGCCACCATCTATCAGGGGCACGACCTGCCACAGACGCGGACGCTGCTGGAGGAGTATGGCATCCATTATGTGTATCTGGGGCCGCTGGAGCGCGAGCGATACCATCCCTCTCCGGCAGCGTTGAGCAAGCTGGACCGCCTGATGACCCGTGTTTACGAGAACGATCTGGTCATCATCTATGGCTATGGCTATTAAGATGGGCAGGCTGCCGGCCGGAGCGGATGTGGTATAATATGTCATCTCTGAGAAGAATCTGAGGGAGTTGATGGCAGAGATCGAGATCGGGAAAGGCCGCTTGATGACGACGCACCCGACGGACGAAATCCAGAATCCCACGACCGATTTTCGGATCACCAGAGAGATCCTCGCGTATGCTGTGATTCTGCTCGGCGGTCTGGCGGTGCGCCTGGTGGCTCTGGGGCGCTGGCCCTTGCTAGAGGGCGAGATCGGCACCGCCCTGGCGGCCTGGCGGGCTCTGCAGGGACAGGGAGCTCCGGTAGGCGGATATGTCCCTGCGCTATTCAACGCCCAGTTCGTTCTCTTTGCCCTCACCCGCGCCGGCGATTTCACCGTGCGCCTGTTGCCCGCTCTGGTAGGAGCCGGGTTGCCCTTGTTGTCCTGTCTGATGCGCCCATATCTGGGGCGTCGTGGCGCGCTGGCGGCGGCGTCCATCCTGGCCTTTGCGCCGACCTGGGTGTATGCCTCTCGTACCGCCGATGGGGCGATTATGGCGGCCGCGGCGGGGGGGCTGCTGGTGGTGTCGGTGTGGCGATTCCTGACGCAGGGGCACGCCTCTGGCCTGCGTTGGGGTGCCGTGGCCCTGGGGGCGGGGTTGGCGATGGGACCGACGTTCTATACCGTGCCCGTCGTCGCCATGCTCTATGGGGCGATGCTCTGGCTTTGGAAGCCCGATGCCCGCGTCCGCCTGAAGGGGCTGGCCGCCGCGGGGGGTACACGTCGGAATGCGTTGCTGGCGGCGAGCACGTTTGCGGCTCTGGCCGGTGGATTCTTG
>JBMNOI010000199.1:0-2921 GCA_050942995.1 Anaerolineae bacterium | reverse complement strand
AGCTCACAGCTACCACTCTGCTGGCAGAACATACAAAAATGATTACGCTCTGAGAAGAGGAGCTGCAACACAAAGCGTCGTGCGTCCATCACCGCCGGCGAAGCGGTGTGCACCACCATCCCGTCGGTGACGGGGAAGGTGCACGCAGGTTGTAGCGTCCTCTGTTTTTCCACCTCGACAAGGCACATACGGCATGCCCCGATGGGCTTGAGTACCGGATGATGGCACAACACCGGAATTTCGACTCCGGCGGCCTCGGCCGCCTCGAGCACGGTGCTCTGCGCCGGTACCGAAACCTCTTTGCCGTCGATGGTGACACGTACATCAGGCATGATCAGGTTCCTCCTGCGGCAAATGACACAGTTGATTCATCGTAAGGTGCCGGTCAAAGCGTGTGACGCTGCCGGACACCGGTTCTGTAATGTTTATGGCCATGTGCGCGGGGTTCATCGCCTCGCGCCGGGTCCTCTCATCCATTCGCCCCGATACCCTCGGTACGGAGCAGGTCTACAAGTCCTTCTACCGCCTCATCGGCCAGGGCCGATGTAGCCGGCGAGAGTTCCTCACCGAAATCGAAATCGTGGCCCAGCACCGAGACGATGTAGCCTTTGGGACAGCGCCCATAGAGCGACCGGCAGAAGGCGAGCACTGAATCCGGCTTGAGATGGTGGGTGACCATGTTGGCCCGGTAGGCGGGAGTGATCTCCTGCCGGTGTACGGGTTCCCATCCCACACCCTCTACATGAGCGTCTACAAACACCACCAGGTCATAGTGTGCGATGCCCTCGGCCAGCTCGGGTGCCAGCTGGTGCAAAAAGATAGTGGCCGGATTCTCGTCTGTTTCATTGGGCTCGGATTCGCCCTGCCACTCGGGCATGCCCAACCGGTCTCTGAGCCGGCGGATGATGTGCATCGCCACGCTGTCGTCACGTCGGCTGATGTTGCCATAGCCGATGATGAGGGCGCGTGCTTCACTATGAACTTCCTGTCGTTCACGGGCGCTATCCAAAATCGTCTCCTCGCGCTATGCCCCGGCTTCCCACGACCCCATGGGGATCGGCTCGGCCGGCACCTCGACGGTCTCACCAGAGACCTTGACGATGGCATCGAACGGGCACACTTCCATGCAAGTGCCGCACTTGATGCAACCGTCCTGGTTGATGACGTGAATCATCTTGCGGCCACCATCGATCACGCTCACCGGGCAAGCCCGGGCGCAACGCATGCAGGCCCTGCACTTGTCGGGCAGGATATAGTAAGAGATCATCGACTGGCACTGCTTGGCCGGGCAACGTCCCTCTTTGATGTGCGCCTCGAACTCTTCACGGAAGTAGCGCAGCGTGCTCATGATGGGGCCTGGCGTAAGCTGACCCAGGGCGCACAGCGAACCGCTGGCCATGCCGGCAGCGATCCCCTCGATTTTTTCGATGTCGCCTTCCCGGCCCTCACCCTCGGTGATGCGCGTCAGGATCTCGAGCATTCGCTTACCGCCTACACGGCAGGGTACACACTTGCCGCAGGATTCGGCCACTGCAAAGGTCAAGAAGTACTTGCTGAACTCGACCATGCAGGTATCCTCGTCCACCACGATCATACCGCCGGAGCCCATCACGGCGCCGGCCTGTCGCAGCGAGTCGAAATCGACCTGCAGGTCCAGGGCCTCGGCCGGAATACAACCGCCCAGCGGGCCACCTGTCTGCACGGCCTTGAACTCTTTGTCGTTGAGAATGCCGCCGCCGATATCGTAGATGATCTCGCGCACGGTGATGCCCATGGGCACCTCGATCAGGCCGGTGTTCTTGACCGTACCCGTCAGCGCAAAGATCGCCGTACCGGGGCTACGCTCGGTGCCGATGGATGCGAACCATTCGGCGCCATTGGCGATAATCTGCGGAACGTTGGCATAACTCTTGACGTTATTATTGACCGTGGGCTTCATCCACAGGCCGGCGACCGCCGGGAACGGCGGACGTGGACGCGGCTCACCGCGGCGCCCCTCGATCGAGGCAAGTAGGGCGGTTTCCTCACCGCACACAAATGCGCCGGCGCCCTCTTTGACCCGCAGACGGAAGCTGAAGCCACTGCCCAGAATATTATCACCCAGCAGACCGTATTCCTCTGCCTGTTGGATGGCCAGTTGTAGCCGCTTGACGGCCAGCGGATACTCGGCACGGCAGTAGATATAGCCCTCACTGGCGCCAATGGCATAGGCGCAGATGGTCATACCTTCAACCACTGAGTGAGGATCGCCTTCAAGGATGGAACGATCCATAAACGCGCCGGGGTCACCCTCGTCGGCGTTACAGACCACGTACTTGATGTCGCCGGGGGCCTTTTGCGTAAACTCCCACTTGAGGCCGGTAGGGAAACCGGCGCCGCCGCGACCCCGCAACCCCGAGCGTTTGACCTCATCGATGACGCCCTCCGGGCTCATTTCGCCCAGCGCCTTGCCCAGCGCTTCGTAACCGCCGCGGGCGATATACTCATCGATGCTTTCCGGATTGATCAAGCCGCAGTTACGCAGCGTGATATGCTTCTGCTTGCTGTAGAAGGGCAGATCGCGGTAGAAAGGCAGACTCTGGTGCGTGTTCGACTCTTGAAAGCTGAGCCGCGGTACGACACGTCCCTTGACCAGCGTCTCCTCGACGATCTCTTCTACATCTGTGGCCTGGACCTGGCAGTAAAAGATGCCCTCCGGGTAGATTATCATCACAGGGCCCTGGGCGCAAAAGCCACGGCAACCTGTCTCGACTACCCGAACCTCGTTCTCCAGACCCCTGCGCACGACCTCTGCGCGCATTGCCTCAATAACCGACGGCGAGCCCGAAGATGTGCACCCCGTGCCAGAACATACCAGGACATTTGCCCGGTATAGGGGTTCCGCCATGACACGTCCTCCTGAAGTGTGTGAAATCTGTGTT
>JBMNOI010000081.1:0-16351 GCA_050942995.1 Anaerolineae bacterium | reverse complement strand
AGAAGTAACTTGCCTCGGCAGATACCTCGATATCGTCGCCATGGATATAGTCGGTGTCGTCCAGCGCGACCTGCACCTGAAACTCGGGGCGGCGATACTCGGCCACCTGCCATTCGGTACTGAAAATTTGCTCGCCGTATTCGGCTCGCAACTGATAGTGGCCCAATGAGGCGTCTTTGGACAGTGCCAGGCTACCGTCAAAGCTCCCCATGTCACTGATCTGGAGTGTATCGCTCCAGAACTCGCGTCCCTCCATATCGTGAGCCGAGACGCGTACCCGGTCGCCGGCCGGTGGCAGAGCGTATCGGCCATCGCGGTCGGCGCGTAACGTAGCCTTGAAATAGACGGTTTGCCCGGGCCGGTACAGGCGACGATCGGTATAGAGATGAGCGACATAGTCAGAGTGATAGGGCTCGTAGAACAGGTCGAAATCCCATGCCTCGATGCCACGGGACCAGTAACGGCTGACGGCGCCGATGGCGGCATCCGAATCGCCGCTTCGGGCCAGGACCGTGACGGCTTCCCAGAGCTCTTGTCGGGGAATATCCAGCCGGATAATGCCGTTGATGTCGGTGGTGCCGTGGCCCAGAAGGGCGCCTCTGGCGCTATATACCCGAACATCGACACGGCGCATCGGCTGGCCGTCGAGCAGATCGGTGGCCCATACCAGCACCTCGGTGGGCGTGCTCTTGAGGGTGAGGTTCATCGGCGACACGACCAGAAGGTGTCGCGCCGGCTGATCTGCCTCGGGGGCCGTGACCTCCAGATAGTAAAAGCCGGGCGGCAGACGGCCACCGTCGGTATCGGAAAGGGCGGCCGAAAGTGTGCTCACTGTATCCAGAGGGGCCGAGGCGGTGCGCGACCAGCGCCCTACCAGATCATCCTCTGCGGGACGGTACTCGTCCCAGAGCTGCCAGGCATCCTCGCGCGTCAGCGCCAGAAAGTCACTCTCGCTGACGGCATACAAGCCGATATTCACCCGCGATATGTTGCGATGCCTGATGACGATCTGCGGGCGGGTATAGGCGTTGTAGGTGCCGACTTTGTCCTGGAAGTTGAGCTGGACCATCGGCTCGGCAGGTCGCGTGCTAAAGTGGCGAACAACAGGCTTTTCCAGTGGATGCCCGTAGCGCCCCAGAAGCTTTTCGTTCACCATGATGGTGTAATCGGTCGAGGGGCGACCGCTGAAATTCACGCTCACGACGGTATCATCGTCCATCCAGTAGGGGTAGACATTCTCCGTCGGCGTGATGGTGAACGCCTCCTCGAAGGTATTCGGGTCGACCGGGCTGGAGAAGGTGATGTATACACCGTCTCCCTGATAGACCTCGGCCCCTTCATTCGGCGTGATCGATACGACGTGCGGCGGTTCGATCACATAGAAACTCGAATCATAGTCGCGATCGGTGGTTGCATCGCCGTGGGCAGAGCGTGTGCCCCCGCCGATGCGCACCGTATACCTGGCGCCCGGCGTAAGCGAACGGGCCGGCGTAAAGATCAACGTGTTATCCTGCCATGTATGGGTGCCGCTCACGGCGGAGCGATCGTCCTCGTCGATAAGCGAAAAGCGCTCTCGAACGGAGACTCGATCCATGGGCTGATTAAAGGTCACCCGGATCGTGGTATCCGGCCGCACGTGTTGCTGTCCGTTCTCGGGCTCGACGCTCACCACCCCGGGGAGTTCGGTCGTGAACGACCAGACATAATCCTCGGGCAACACCGCGCCGGTCGTATCCTGCAGGCCGGCGGCGATGCGGGCGGTATAGCGCGTGCCGGGTTGCAGGCGCTCGTCGGGGGTGAACTCGTAGATCGATGTGTTGACCCAGGCGCCGGTGCCCTGAACCGGCGGATCGAGGATCACAGGATCGAGCAGATCGTCCTGAGCGTCCGGCCCGGTGAGGGGGACGACAGGGCGGTTAAAGATCACCCGTAGCGCCATATCGGTGGGCACATTTTCTGTATCGGCCAGCGGAAAGGCATCGGCGACCAGCAGGGGGCCGATGGTACGAAATTGCAGCTCGACGGGACGATCCAGCGGCAGATTGTCGGCGCTGCGGGCGGTGGTGTCGATCGTCACCCGATAGGAGGTGTCGCGGCTGAATCCACCGGTACCGGGCACAAAGCGCAATGTGCGGCCGTCATCCCAGGTCAAAGAGCCTTCGACAGGCGGATCGATATGAAAGGCCGCTTCGACCGAGGTGGCGTCCATCTCCTGATCGAATACCAGAATCACGGGCGCATCGAGCGGCTGCTCCTCTCCCCGTTCGGGGGAGCGTTCCGTCAGACGAGGAGTCAACGGAGGCAGCGGCGTCGGCGACATCGTCGCCGGCGTATGGCTCAGCTCGGGGGCCGGCGTAACGACGGCCTCACGGCAGGCTGAGAGAGTGATGGCGGCGATCATCAACAGGTGGATCAGGATGAGCGCTCGGCTTTTCATGGGAGTGTCGTCCTTTCCTGCGACGCGGCAGAGACGGTAATGCGAACGGACGGGCCGATCGTCCGTTGAGAACGGGCGTCGATCCCTTCGATGCGAAATTCATGCTCGCCCGGCACAAGGGTCCAGAAGGTGCGATAGGGGGGCGCCTCCCAGGTATGCTCCGGCGAGCCGTCGATCCACAGCGTGACCTCGCGCAGCCCGAGGGCGGGCGACGCGGTGGCGAGAATCTCGATCTGCTGATAATGCACCGGAATATCGGGCGCCAGCACATAGCGACTGTTGGGATCGGGTCGGATCAGGCGTAATCCCGGCGCTGTTTCATCGGTTATCGCCGCTATCGGCGGATCATCGTGTTCGGCGGATACGATCTCCTGCGGAGGCAGGGGCAATCCCTCTTGCTCTGCCCAGGCCAGCGCCTCGTCGGGCCAGAATGTCACCCGACGCATCAGACGGCGCTCGGGAGGGGTGTGCTCTGTCGCGGGCAGGCCGGTAGCCGCGTCGTAGGCGACGAGGCGGTGCATCGAGCAACGCTCTGTCGGCTGTTGCCCGGCGATGAACAGCTCCTCACGGCGATGCGGGCAGGCCGGGCCCGGCAGACGGCCGGACGCGGCGCAGATCTCGACTTTGCTCAGCCCTTCGGGTCGGGCAAAGTCTTTTGGCGGCTGTCGATGGATGCTGCGCATGACGGCGTTCCAGATCGGTGCGGCGCCACTGATTCCGGAGACGTGGCGCATCGGTTCGCTGTTGGCGTTCCCCACCCACACGCCCACGACTTGCTCGGTGCTATAGCCCACCGTCCAGTTGTCGCGCCAGTCGGTGGTGGTGCCGGTTTTGACTGCCGCCGGAAAGGGCAATTCGAGCACGGACCCCTCGCCAAAGCCGGGGATGCGCGCCCGATCATCGGCGAGGATATGGGTGACCAGGTAGGCCACCTCCGGGGCGAGCACCGGCTCGGGCGTATGGGCAGGCGCGCGATAGATCACCTCGCCCGTGGCGTCCTCGATGTAGTCGACCATCCATGGCCTGACACGCGCTCCGCCGTTGGCCAGAGCGGCATAGGCGGCCGTCAATTGCATGAGCGATACCTCGCTGCTGCCCAGGGCGATGGCCAGGCCATGGTCATCCCGATCCATCGTCGTAATCCCCAGGCGGCGGGCCATTTCAGGCAGGGCATCCACGCCGATCTCGTGCAGCAGCTTGACGGCGATGGTATTGTACGACGAGGCCAGGGCTTCACGCAACAGCACCGGGCCGCGAAAGCGATAGTCATAGTTCACGGGGACATAGGGAGTGTCCTCACGGGTGGTAAAGGCCGTACGGACATCGACCATCATCGTGGCCGGTGTAAAGCCCCTCTCGAAAGCGGCTGCATAGGTGATGGGCTTGATGGCCGAGCCGGTCTGGCGGGGAGACAGAGCGGCGTTGACGGCGCCGTCGATGGCAGGATCGAAATAGTCGGGGCTACCCACCAGGATGCGCACGGCGCCGGTGTGCGGATCCATCACGACGACGGCGGCATTGCGTACGTTGTGGCCGGGGCGCCCCTCGGTCGGGCGATTGAGCGCGCCCAGATGATGGCTCACGTGGCGTTCGGCGGCGTGTTGCATATCCAGATCCAGCGTGGTGTAGATGCGTAACCCGCCCCGGCGCAGTGCTTCCTCATCCAGGATGGCGCTCAGCTCATGACGGACTGCCATGCAAAAGTGGGGCGCCTCGATACCAAAGGGAGATGCGGCGAAATGTAGCGGCTCACCGTGGGCCAGATCGGCCTGCTTTGCCGTGATGTCGCCGTTGCGAACCATCAGGTCCAGCACGATACGCTGGCGTTGCCTGGCCGCATCCGGATGAATCAGGGGGTCGTAGAGGGAGGGAGCCTGGGGCAGGCCGGCCAGCAGGGCCGATTCGGCCAGGCTGAGCTGGGCCACCGGCTTGGCGAAATAGGCCCGCGCGGCGGCCTCGACGCCGTACGCCATGTTGCCGAAATAGGTCTCATTGAGATAGAGGGTGAGGATTTCGTCTTTGGACAGGGTTCGTGTCAGCGAGTAGGCCAGCAGCGCCTCACGCAGCTTGCGCCCCATGGTTCGCTCGACCCGCTCGTCGGGTGTCATGAGCAGGTTGCGGGCCAGTTGCTGGGTGATGGTGCTCCCGCCCGAGACGATCTGCCCGCTGCGTAGATTGAGCCATGCGGCGCGCAGGATAGAGCGCACATTTACGCCGGGGTTGTCATAAAAGGTCGCATCTTCGGTGGCGATGACGGCCTGACGTAATGCCGGGGGAATCTCGTCCAGCGGCACCGGGCGGTACGCGCCGGCATGAGGGTCGATGATCTCGTACAGCAGGCGTCCTCGGCGGTCGAGGATCAGGCTGGAGGGCGCCTGCCTGCGCATGTCGGCGCTGTCGATAGAAGGAATGGCCACAAACAGGGTCGGCCGCCAGAGGAACAGCACCGTACCCAGCACAAAAACGACCATCGCGCCGATCGCGACAGCCATCGCTTTGCGCACCCCGCCTGCCATTTTGCGCCGCAATGTGCCATCTCCCGCTATATCGGGATGCCCTTATTTCTCCCATCTATATCGATAGACGCAGCAGCAGCTTCTTTTGTTCCCGCTGCGCGACCGTTTAGTGGGAGCGGTCGAGGATCGAAAGCGCCAGAGCGCGCAGCGCATCCTGGGCCGGGCCGGTCACGCCGGTGGCCTGTAGATGATCCATCGTGCGGCGATGGTGCTCGGCGGCGCGGTGACGGACATAGTCGAGCGCGCCGGCGCGCTCCAGCAGGGAGAGAACGGCGGATACATCGCCGTTGCCGAGAGACGGGCCGGTATAGATGCGTTCCAGATCGTCATGGCCGCGCTCCTGTTCCCATTGAAGGGCATAGAGCACGGGCAATGTCTTTTTGCGAGCGATGATATCGCTGGCCGCCGATTTGCCGGTCACCGCGGGATCTCCCCAGATGCCCAGGATGTCGTCGGTGATCTGAAAGGCCAGGCCCAGCTCGCGGCCGAATTCGCCATAAGAGTGGACGACCTCGGCGGGCGCGCCGCCCAGAAGAGCCCCCACGGTCAGCGATGCCGACAGCAGGGCGGCGGTCTTGCCGGAGATCATCCGCTCATATTCGGGCAGCGTGACGCCGTCTCTCTCCTCAAAGTGGAGATCGAGATACTGGCCGGTGCACAGCTCCAGGCAGGTTTCGTCCAGGCGGCGGGCCACTGATAGCACCGTCTCGGCGGGGTGCCCCAGGTCGGACAGTCGATAGACGGCCAGACGCGAGAGCGCCCACATGGCGTCACCGGTATTGATGCCCTGGGCGATGCCCCACAGACTCCAGACAGTGGCGCGATGTCGGCGAGTTTCGCTGTTATCCTCAATATCATCGTGTAGCAATGAAAAATTGTGGATCAGTTCGATCGCGGCGGCGGCCGGCAACGCCTGTCGCCATTCACCGCTCACGGCCTCACAGGCCAGCAGGCACATGGCCGGGCGCAGACGTTTGCCACGTGGCGCGTTCTCCGGCGCAAACTCGCAGTCGAGCCAGCCCATGTGGTACTGCATCATCTGATAAAGGGGCAGGGCACGCTCATCACGAGGGGAGAGGCTGTCGGACAGTTCCTTCTCGACGGCCTCCAGATACGGATTCAGGTCCACGGTCATGATCGTTCACCCAACTCAAACAGTGGTGAGGCGGGTCTCGTCCAGATCGGCCGGGGTGCGTGCTCCGGCGCAGAACATGGCGATGCGAAGCTGTCGGACGATGACGCTGAGCCTCTCAAAGGTCGCCTCGGCCGAACTCACGGCCGGGGCTAACAGATGGCGGGCCAGACCCACCAGATCGGCGCCCAGGGCCAGGCAGATGGCCGCCTCGACGCCGGAGGTGATGCCACCGCTGGCGATGAGGGGCATACCGGGACATTCGTGCCGCACCTCGCGCAGCGAGTCGGCCGTGGGGATACCCCAACCGACGAATGCCGCGGCGACCTCGGCATCGGCGGGCGTCTCGGCGCGATAGCGCTCGACCTCACTCCAGGAGGTGCCCCCTGCGCCGGCCACATCCAGAGCGGCAACCCCTGCCCGGCGCAGCTGTCGGGCCGCAGCGCGAGACAAGCCCCAGCCCACCTCTTTGACGATCACCGGGTAGGGCAGCTCATGGCAGATGGCGGCGATTTTGGCGGCAAGATCGCCATAGTCGGTGTCACCGCCGGGCTGCACGGCCTCTTGCAACGGGTTGATGTGCAGGATCAGAGCATCGGCGCCGATGCTCTCTACAGTGGCGCGGCATTCCTTGACGCCGTAGCCGTAGTTGAGTTGCACAGCGCCGAGATTGGCGAACAGGAGGATATCGGGCGCGATGTCGCGCACGGCAAAGCTCTCCATCTGGGAAGGATCTTCGATGCCCACACGCTGCGAACCGACGCCCATGGCCAGTCCCAACTCTTGTGCTGCGGCGGCGAGCCGCCGGTTGATATCGTATGCCCGTTCGGCGCCGCCGGTCATGGACGAGATGAGGATCGGCGCATTCAGCGGATGCCCCAGAAACTCAGTGCGGGTATCGACATCGGCCAGGGCCATCTCGGGCAGGGCCTGATGCACGAGCCGATAGCGTTCCAGTCCGGTGGTGAGGGCCGAACGCACATCCTTATACAGGCAGATATCCAGATGTTGCTGTTTTCTATGGGTGTGTGACACATTCGCTCCTGATTCAGCATGGAGTGTAAGCGGCGGCAGGGGGGATGTCAAGAATGACTTCCGCAGTTCGAGTAAGACGCCGTATATGACGTCTTACTCGAACCGGGGCAGGCGTCTGCGGGGCGCGCCGATCGGGAGTAAGGGCGTATATCTCAGCCCAGGATCTCTAACAGACGCTCCTCGTCAAAATCCACCACAATGGTGCCGTCGATATCGAACACCGGCGTTACGATATAGCCGCCGGTCCAGGCGCGCACCTGCTCGGCGGCGCCGGGCATATCGTAGATATTGATCTCTCGAAAACGATGTCCTCTGGCGCGCAGCCAGCCGGCGGCCCGGGCACAATCGGTGCACCAGGGCGTGCAGTACATAATGATGCCCCCATGAGGGAGCTCGACCAGGACCCGTTCGGGCACACCGGCGGCCGCTTCGGGATCGATGCGGCGCAGTTCGCGAAAGAGCACCTCGTTGTCGGGCTGGTCGTTGATGTCGTGGATATCGACATAACGCACCACACCGGTGCCGTCGATGATGAAAATGGCCCGCTCGGAATATCCTTCCTCGCGAAATACGCCATACTTTTGGGCGACGGCACCATGGGGCCAAAAGTCGCTCAATAGCGGATAGTTGATGCCTCCGAGGCTATCGGCCCACGCTTTGAGGCAGGGCACATGATCGACGCTGATGCCCAGAACCTGGGCATTCATCCCCTCAAACAGGCTCCGTTGCGCCTCATATGAGGGGATTTGCGCCGCTCAAACGGGAGTCCAGGCCAGCGGAAAGAAAGCCAGAATCACATTCGAGCCACGGTAATCGCTGAGGGTGATATTGCGATCCAGATGACTGGGCAGGGTAAAATCGGGAGCGATATCTCCAACACGGATGGCCATGAGATTACTCCTTGGATCGTATAATGGGCGCGCCCGGCGTTGGTGCTCAGCCGACGCGCAAATGGCGATCAAAAAAAGCGATCAGACGCTGCATAAACAGTTGATCTGCCGCCCCGCGGAAGGTGTGCGGCGTCCCCGAATAGTGGTATAACTCGACCGAGACGCCGGCCGCTTCCATCCGCCGGGCGATATCATCGGCCCACTCGACGGGCGCGGTCATATCGTCGGCACTGTGGTGGATGCTGACGGGAGCGACGATGCGCTCCAGATGCTCCGAGGGCGAGATGCGCCGCATATCCTCCTCGGGGATGGACAGCTCCCACCAGCCGCGTTCCCCGCCGCTCCAGAACATCATGCGTTGGTGGTTGATGCGCTCGTCGGCGTGCATCGGGCCATAGAGCACGGCGGCGCCGATGCCCGGGTCGACGGTAATAACACGGATAGTGATGCCTCCGCCCATGCTGTGGCCCATTATGCCGATGTGAGCCGCATCGGCGTTCGCCAGCGGCCCCTCGTCACCGGCCCCGTTACGCACCAGGCCGATGAGGTTGAGCACATCCACTGCCATGCCCACCCGAAATCGGTTGGGGCCGTCATCCGACGGCGGATAGCCCCGCAGATTTGGATGGATGGCGATGTAGCCGGCCCGCGCCAGAGCATTGGCGTAGCGGGTGGTGTAGGCCAGTGTCTGATAGACGGCCGGATCGATGTATCCGTGCACCACGATGGTCACCGGGAACGGCCCTTCGCCATGGGGTACGTTCATAAAGCCATAGATGGTCAGGCCGTCGCCGGGATAGGCGATGAGCAGGCGCGTGAAATCGTCGTTGGTTTCGAGCGTGCGCTCGATACGAATCTCACCCGCGCCATATTTCCGCGTCACCAGATAGTCGATGGTCCACTCCTCGTATGGGTCGGGAGTAGGCGACGGCGTAACGACAGGCGTGGGTGTGGGAGACACTGTGCTCGTGGGTGCGGTGGTGGCAGTGGATCGTGGTGTGGATGTGTTCGTGGCTGTAGCGGGCGGCGTGCTCCGGATGACGAGATCGGACGTCGGCATGCCCTCCACTCCGGCGCTGGAGCAGCCCATCAGAGCCAGCAGGATGGCAACCAGGGCGAATGTTACGCGATGGGAATGGTGGATGGGCAGCATAGGACACGGCCTCCACTATGACTTTTTCTATGTATTATATCAAGAATCGATGCGCGGTCAAGGCGAATGCAGCAGCGTGAAGGGCACGTCCCGCTTCTTGGAGCATGCTGACGCGGGGGGTATAAATAAAGTGTTGGGTCCGACCATCGGTGGCGATATGATCGGGGGAGGCGAGTGAGCAATGATCATCAGACCATACGAGCCCGAAAGGGACAAGGACGCGGCGCGACGTATCTATCGTGAGGTCGGCTGGCTGGCGTCGGGCGAGGAGGAATCTGTCGAGCAGATGATGTCGGTATGCCGGGTGATGGTGGGTGAGGTGAACGGGAGCGCCGAGGCGCTGGCTCAGACCACGTCGGGCACGCTGCGCTATCTGGACCACGACCTGATCTTTGCCGGCGTGACCGCCGTCGCTACCAGCCGCATCGCCCGACAGCAGGGGTTGGCTCTCCGTGTGACGGCGCGTGTTTTGGCCGAGGATGCCGCCGAGGGCGCGCATGTGGCGGGGCTGAGCATGTTCGATCAGGGATATTACAATCGTATCGGATTCGGCACGGGCTCTTATGAGCATCAGGTACGATTCGACCCGTCACAGCTCAATCTGTCGGTCAAGCCGCGGGTGCCCGGTCGAATCACGCCCGATGACTGGAAAGAAGCGCATGCGGCGCGGCTGGCCGGTATGCGCCCGCACGGAAGCTGTACTCTGCGGCCGCCCGAGACGACGCGAGCCGAGATGGGCTGGACGAAGAACGGCTTTGGTTTGGGCTACCGTGACGCACCGGGTGGCGCCATATCGCACTATATATGGTGCGGCGCCAGCAATATCGAAGAGGGGCCTTATCGGGTGGCCTGGATGGCCTATCGTACCTACGACGAGCTTTTGGAGCTACTGGCCATGTTGCGCAGTCTGGGCGATCAGGTGACGGCCGTCTCGATGGTCGAACCGCCGGGTATCCAGCTTCAGGATCTGATGCATCGGCCATTTCGCCATGCGCGAATCACACAAGACTCGTCTCGTGCGATCGGCATTCGCAGTTGGGCCTGGTGGCAGATGCGTATCTGCGATCTGCCGGGAGCGCTGGAGCACACTCATCTGCCGGGGAGCGATCAGGTGCGGTTCAATCTGTGCCTGAGCGATCCGATCGAGGGCTATCTGGGCGATGATGCGCCGTGGCGTGGTATCGGCGGCGAGTATGTGGTCACGCTGGGCCCCTCATCCGGCGCTGAAAGGGGGAGGGATGAAACGCTCCCCACGCTGGAGGCTACGGTGAACGCCTTTACGCGTTTGTGGCTGGGAGTACGCCCGGCCACGGGGTTGGCCGTTACCGATCGACTCGATGGGCCGGCTGAGCTGTTGCGGAGGCTGGATGAGACGTTGCGGGTGCCGCAGCCCCGATTGGATTGGGAGTTCTAAGCGGGCTCGGAGAGAGGTCGGACGCGTCTGGCCGTCTCTCGAAGATCCCGGAGCCCGATCAATTCACGAGCGATCTATTCCGGGTGTGAATCAACAGAAGCGGGCGCCTTTGTCGTAATAAAGGCGCCCGCTTCTGTTCGCGTTCAACTGAGGGGTTTGTTGCCCTGGCTTTTCCCGCGCGACTGAGATAGACTACAAGCTGCCGGGGTAGAGATGAGCGGTCGGGCCCGGTTTTCTACAAGGAGGGCTTAAAAAGTCGCAAATAACCCCCTCTGAAGAGGCGGTAGAGATCTTTGGAAGATGATCCCGGACTATGACGCAGTCCGGGTTTATACAAGGTCGTATTGATTGGATTTGCCCTTGCGTGATCGTTTCGATCTGGAGATGATCGATCCTCCAGACTGTCAACCGCTGTGTATGTCGATAGACTCGTACACCAAGGGGTGGTCCATCATGGAATCTCGACGAAGAGAGAGAGGGAACGAGTTCTTTTCTTCCTTGCGGGAGCGGCTGCAAGGAACGCATGTTCCTGCGGCGACCGATCATTACGACAAAGCGCTGCTCTCGGCAAGGGAGAGCATTCTCGATTTTGAAGAGGTCAAAGCAGGGCAAGTGGCCAGAGTCTCCCTTTTTTATATCATCGCATCGGCCCCGATTGCCTGGCATTATCTGCCCGGAACCCCGTTTGCCGTCTGGCCCTTTATGACATTCTTTACCATCTTGATGACCGGTATCGTTTCCTGGCACTTTGCAACTCGATGTGCCCGCTGTTCGTACATCCTTCTCATGGTCGGACCGGTCATCGCCCACGGCCTGGCCCTCCGCACCTTCCCCTATGCGGCGGTGCCTTTTTTCGGACTCCTCATCATCGTCACTAATGCGGCCATCAACCCCTGGAATGGGGTGGGGGCGGCAGTTTTGGACATCATCTGTTTATGGCAGTTTTATTCCTTCGGTCCCCTATCTTACTCATTGGTCATATTGATGGGATTGATCATCGTCGCTCAATTTGTCGCGTATCAAAGCCTGTACACACTTTTGGATTGGTCGTGGAACAGTCAACAGCGCGCAACCATGCTTCTGGAGCAGCTCCGACACCATCAAGGGGAGCTCAATCGCACGGTCCAGGCCCTCACAGAGGCGACGCGACGTCTGCAACGCACAAATCGAGAGCTGGCGCTGGCGCGACAGGACGCCGACGAAGCCCGCGCTCATCGGGAGCAGTTTGTCGTCAATGTCAGCCACGAGCTGCGCACCCCGCTCAATCTGATCGTCGGGTTCGTTGAGATGATGTATCTCTCACCCGAAAGCTACGAGGGGGTGGTGTGGACATCCGATCTTTCCGCCGATATCGGTCGCATTTATCGGGCGGGCAAGCATCTGGAGAGCCTTGTGAATGACATTCTTGACCTGTCTCGCATCGACACGGCCCGATTACCCATGTTCAGAGAGTTGATCAGCCTGCGCACGATCATCGAACAGGCGAGTGAGACCATCGCTCCCCTGCTGGAACGGAACGCTCTGAGATATGAGATGATCTATGATGAGGATATCCCAAAGCTGCTGCTCGATAGCACACGCATTCGCCAGGTGATGCTGAATCTGCTCAACAACGCTATTCGCTTCACCGACGAGGGAAGCATCACCGTGCGCGCCCGACTCAGGGAGGATCATGTTGAGGTAGAGGTACAGGATACGGGAGTGGGGATAGATCCCGCGCAGATCCCTCACATCTTTGAAAAGTTTGCTCAGGCTCATGTGGGATCGAACAGCCGGGGAGGGGTTGGGCTCGGCCTGGCGATCAGCAAGCAGTTTGTGGAATTACATGGCGGGTCCATGTGGGTGGAAAGCACCAGAGGGAAAGGAAGCACCTTTCGTTTTACGCTGCCTCTCCCGGGCGCTAATCTGGTGCGAACGCTGGATCTACGTGCTATCCCGCCTCGAAAAGTGAGTCCGGAAGATGCACCTGTTATCGTCGTTGACCCGGACCCGAGTATCGCCGATATGCTCGAGCGCTATATAGACGAGCATCACATGCTGCCGTTGCGAGATGTGGAGGAATTGGATGCTCTGGTTGAGAGCGAGCATCCTCGTGCGATCATTCATAATCAGAGGCCCGATGCTCCTGCCGAAAGGTGGCTCGAAACGTTGGGGCGTACGAGCTCCCGCTACAATGTACCCATTCTGCGGTGCTCGGTTCCAAGTTCCGGCTGGCTATCCGATATCTCGGGCATCGATCACTGTCTGATCAAGCCGGTGTCGCGAGAGACTTTGCGGGCGACCTTGCAGGGCATTGGAGCGCGGATCAATTGCTTGCTGATTGTCGATGATGACCCCGGATTCGTCAGCTTGATCGAGCGCATGGTCGGCACGATGGATCTGGTCGATCAAGTCCGTATGGCCTATTCCGGCGACGAGGCTCTTCGCATATGTGCCGAATACAAGCCCGATGTGATTTTGCTGGACCTGCTCATGCCCGATCCCGATGGCTTTGCCGTGATAGACACGTTGCGCAGCCAGGGACAGCTGGATGCGATGCGGGTTATTGCCGTCACCGCATCCAACTATGGGGATGAGATGCTGGCACGCAAGGGGATGCACTTTACGCTGACTCAGGCCAAGGGGCTTTCAATAAACAAGGTGGTCGATATTCTCCATGCTGTGCTGAACGTTGTTCAGCCAGACTATGTGCGGGCTGACCGAACCGCATAGATGGTCTCGATGAGCTTTTGCTGAGAAACGGGTTTGTTCAGGAAAGCATCGGCGCCCAACAATGAAGAGAGTTCGGGGTCATTGATAATCGAGCAGACGATCACCTTGGGGTGATACGGCTCGTCTCTGAGGCGTAACGTGCGCAAGAGTTCCCACCCATCCCGCCGGGGAAGCATGACGTCCAGGATAACGATCTCGGGTTTGTATTCGGCGAGCATCTGTCGGGCCTGATCGAACGATGTGGCGCCGTAGACACGGAACGGCTCCGCTCTGAGATACCGGCGAAATAGGGCGATCAGATCCTCGTTGTCATCAACGATGAGCACCGTCTCGCTATCCGCGACGGGCAGTTCAAGGACGATCTCTTGCTCCCCTTCCGGTGTAAGCTGATACACATAGGGGATGTGGACAAACTCTAGAATCTGCTGGGCGATGCTCAGCGGACTCTGAGGATCTGTGCAGGACAGTTGAGGGAAGGCGTTGCAAATCAGACGGATCTTTGCCCTGTCATGTTGTCGCTCGGCGAGCACCCGGATCGAGCGCTCGTGCGTGGCGCCAGACAGAGCATGGCTGACCAGATTCAGCATCGCCTGGCGTAGCAGCACCCGATTGGCCATCACATAGAGCGAGCCCACCGTGCTCTCTATTTCGATGGCGATATCCAGGTCCTGAGCGAGTGCGTCGATATCCGCTCGAAACTGATTCAGCAGGCCGATCAGATCGACCTGCTGCACATCCTCGTTCACCAGGCGCTCCAGTTCCGATCGGACCTGGTCTTGAGGCGTCTGTCTCATCACGCTGCTTTCGAGGGACCGGCTTTCTTGCTCAGATCTGATCCTGTCCAGTTCGGCTGCTAACGCATCGATGGCGCGGTTAAGCAATCGGTAGGCCTGACGTTCAGACATGCCCAGCTGCAGGGCGATACCCGCCATATTGCGATGCGAGAGGGTGTACTGATAAAGAACCTCGTAAGAAATGACATCCAATGCCCCGTGCCCTCTACCTTCGGGAGCAAGACGGTCGATGGCCAGGCGAAGTATGCTCTGCAGGGCTTGCCCGCGAGACAGATGGGGACCCGCTACAGGCAGGCCTAGATCCTCAAAATGTGGGATGCTTTCAAGGTAGGCCGGGTCGTTGATATGAGCCAGAGCTTTGCGAAGAGAAGAGATCACTTCTTTGTGTTCTATCATGTTCTCCAGGTCGCATGGCAATATAGTGGCAAAAAACAGGCAGAGATTAGGGCTTTGATATGATAGAATTTATCATATGGTACAAATGGGTTATTGACTTGTCAAGGGCCGGCGCTGGGCGCTGTTTCGGCTCCAAAGGGCCTTGATGATTGCTTGCAGCGGCATCTCATGCCCTTTGTTCGAGTTTAGCGCATCTATTAGCTCAACGCTTAATCAGAGCCGGCTCTGGAGGCTGCCACGGAAGACGCGTAGATGATTCGGACATGATCGCATGTGGGGATCATGTTCAGGGACGTTGCGGACGACATCTGAAAAGGCATCTTGCCGGAGGGAAGAGCCTCCGGGTGATGCTTGCGAAGGGAGGGCTGCACAAGCTCAAATCTGCGGAGGGCAAGGCCAGATAGGGCAAGCCCTTTTTTTCTGCGTCTATAAGACAGGCCAAGAGAAGGGTCGCAAACCCAAACCCTCTATCTATCGGTTCGCTGATCACTTCTGTGGCTTGATTCAATCGACATAGGAATAAGGCGTCAGATCAGGAGGGGGGGTGATGCACGCTGGTGACGGTTTGTTGTTACGAGACCATTAACCATCAGATCAATGCCAGATGAGGAGAGGCGAGATGCGTGCTAGTTCTTGGAGTCGTCGCGAATTTCTACGTATGGGCGCAACAGTAGCCGGAATGACCTTTTTGGCCGCTTGTGCACCTACAACTGAAACGCCCGATACAGGAGAGGTTGCACAGGGCGCAGAAGAGCCCCAAGCTGCCCCCGAAACCAAGGTCAAGGTCGAGTATTGGGACGTAAGCAGCCCGGAGAGCCTCGACGGCCAGGTCAAAGAGGCCATGATCAATCGTTTCAGGGAGAAGCATCCGGAGCTGGAGGTCGAGTCGGTCTACAAGCCGACCACTGAAGGCACCCAGATGTCCGAGGCGCTGCTCACCGCGATCGCCGGTGGCACTCCCCCGGACGCGGCATACTTTGACCGCTTTATTGTCGCGGCCTGGGCTGCAGAAGATTCATTGACGGATCTGACCGACCTGTGCGCCAACGCCGGTATCACCAAGGACGACTACTATGACTTTGCCTGGACAGAGGTGACCGGCTGGAAGGGCAAGGTCTGGGCGCTGCCCTTCGACACCGATACGCGTGCGCTTTATGTGAACAAACAGCATCTGCTCGATGCCGGTCTGGACCCGGACAACATCCCTCAGGATCTGGACACATTTGACCAGTGGGCCGAGCAGCTATTCGAGTACGATGGGCCGCGACTCGTACGGGCCGGCTTTATCCCCTGGTACGCGCAGGGCGGATGTCCTTATGTTTGGGGATGGACCTTTGGAGCCGAGTATTGGAGCCCCGAAGACCCCAACAATATCGTCGTCAACAGTGAGCAGGCGGTAGCCTCCATGGAGTGGCGACGCGCGTATGCAGAAAAGTACGGCGCCGAGGCTTTCGAGAGCTTTTCTTCGGCCTTTGGTACAGAGACTCTGCATCCATTCTACGTGGATCAGATGTCGATGATGTACAACGGTGACTGGATGCTGGCTCAGATCGAAAAGTATGCTCCCGATCTAGAGTTCACCGTTGTTCCGATGCCGTATCCCGCGGGTGGCCGCACGGCGACGATGGCCGGTGGCTGGTCGGTCGTCATACCGCGCGGGGCGAAGCATGTTGCCGAAGGGTTCGAATTTATCAGCTACTTTGCCGGCCCCGAGGAGATGGATTACTTCTGCAGGGAGACGGCTCACATCCCGACACTCAAGGAAGCGGCGGCCCAGCCGTTCTACCATGAAGACCCGATGCACAAGGTCTTTATGGATCTGCTGCCCATCGCTAATACGCGTCCGCCGGTGCCTATCGGTCAGTTCTTGTG
>JBMNOI010000198.1:0-2987 GCA_050942995.1 Anaerolineae bacterium | reverse complement strand
GGGGGGGGGTGTCGGGGGGGGGGGGGGGGGGGGTGGCACCCCCCCCCCACGGCGGGGTGAGGGCGCTTCGCCCCTACCAAGCCGTTTCGTCGGCCTCACCGTCTATCACGCCGCAGGCCCGGGCGATCCCCTGAAGAACCCCCTCGATATCATTCAGAACCTGTTCGTTCGTAAAGCGTATGACGCGAAACCCTCGTCGATGTAGCTCATCGGTGCGGGCCGCATCTCGTTGAGATTGGCGTCTGTGCACCGGGCCGTCTATCTCGATCACAAGACGCGCCGTCACGCAGCAAAAATCGGCGATATACGGTCCGATGGGGTGTTGACGTCGAAATTTGAGTCCACATAGCCGCCGGCTGCGTAGCTCTGTCCACAGGAGACTTTCGGCGACAGTCGAGCGATGCCGAAGGTGGCGTGCCGTCACCCGGATATATTCGCCGGTACGCATGCGTCGGAATCTCGACATGATGAGTGCTCCTGCAAGAGCGCAGCAGTGTATTCAGGCCCTCACCCCCCGCGGTGTACCCACCGCCCCCCTCTCCCATAGTATGGGAGAGGGGAGACTGGTCTATCCCCCCTCTCATAGTGTGGAAAAGAGGGGGCCAGAGTTAGCAGCGCCTCCGTCAGAGAGGCAGGAAGCCAGAGACAGCGCCGGGGCACGCTATATGCAACGTCACATCTTCCCCTCTCCCACAAGCGCTGTACTCAGCGCCGGGAGAAGGAGGCCGTCGGGCGATGGGCTCATCGCTCAACGGCGGGGTGAGGGCCCTCCGCCGGGGGAGGGCCGCCGTTCGCGCAACCGCAGGAACACCACCACCAGCCACACCAGCGCCACCAGCACGGCCAGCCCTAGGGCCGGCGTGGCCACCGCGGCCACTGCCGATTGGTTCACCGCGATGCCCACCAACGACCACACGGTAACCAGAGGAAAGACGGCATCGCGCCGGGTGACGGCCACGGCCGCGCCCAGCGCCGCGGCGACGACGAGCATGATGAGGGCCCATATCTCATCGGCGATGCCCCAGCGGCCCCAGCCGGCCCAGTCCAGCACGGCGCTGATATTGGCGATGGTAGCCACCGTCACCCAGCCCAGGTAGAGCGAAAAGGGCACGTGCACCCCCCAGCCCTCGGCCAGAGGCACGTCTCGCCGAAAGATGCCCAGCCGCAGATAGATGACGAGTAGCGAGCCCAGCAGGGTCAACATGGCGATGACGGTAAAGGGAAACTGCTCATAATGCCAGAGGAAAAGCCAGACGACATTGGCGACACAGCTCAGCACATACCACGGGGCGATGGTCCGCAGCCGCGGGTTGGTGCGTTGGGCGGACAGGGCCTGATACGCGCTGTAGGCAATAAGCCCCAGGTAGATCAGGCCCCATATGGAAAAAACATAGGCCGCCGGCGTAAAGTAGACATCGAACCGATCCGAGATCTCGCCGGTGGTCAGGTTGTTCAGCGGCAGAGCGTTGGCCAGGACGTTGACGATGATGACGAGCAGTGTGGCGAGGGCGACGATGATCTGTCGAACACGATCATTCCTCATGATTCCTCCCCAAAATACCGAACAATACCCGATCAGGGTAATCCGACACTCACAACATCCGGCCCATCCGCACCGCCGAACAGGCGCAGCCTATTCGCGATACGATCCACCGCGCAGGCGGCGCAGTTCCTCCTCGATAGGCCAGGTGCCAAAGGCCAGAATGAGCAGCGCGATCAGATTGGCGATGGGGATAAACATCAGCAACCCCAGCGCACCGCTGTATCCGGCCTTGCTAAAGATTCGCCAGTAGATGACGACGGACAGAATCAGCAACGCCAGACCAAAGAGCCCACCCACACATCCCCATATCGGTGCGATTTGAGCGGGAAGATCGGGTGAAAACGGGGCGTCCTGCATGTCGATGCTCCTTCTACAAAAAGTGGGCAGAGTCGGATCTGCCTTGCGAAAACGATCACTATCCTGCAAACGGGGCCGTGCCCCGATGCGGGCAATCGATATATGGTCGGACGCCCCGTCCGCGTCGACGCGGGCGGTATCCCCGCCATCAGCCATCTCTCTCACAACCACCTTCGGAAGGTGGCGAATGCAAACCGTGTGGTTTCCCCGTAACTCATTCGCTCTTGACAGAGACCTTTGGAAGATGAGACCGCGGGCGACCGCAGACGGTCGCCCGGCGGTGTACCCACCGCCGGGCTACAGCTTGATAGCCAGGGTGGCGATATAGGGCTCTGTACCGATCCAGCAACTCTTCGCCTTTATCCTCGTAAAAGCCGGCGATGAGAAAACCGGCGTCGATCTGCCCGCCGATCTGGTCGGTGAGCGAGTGCCCGAACTCGAAGGGGCGCCCCTCCTCGATATAGACTCGCTTTCTTTCGGGCGATAGCGATTCGACATCCGAGTAAGGGATGGCGTGGCGCAGCCCGGCCCGGCCGGTGCGATCGGCATCCTCCCAGTCGATCATGTAGATCAACGGGTTGCAAAAGCCAGACAGCAACCGTCCGCCGGGGCGCAACACACGCCAGGCCTCGCGCCACACCGGGCGCACGTCATCCACAAAGACATTGGACACCGGATGCACAATGAGGTCGAACGAGGCGTCGGCAAAGACGCTCAGGTCCTGCATATTACCGCGCAGCGTGCGCAACTCCAGCCCGAACGCATCGGCCACCCGGCGGTCGCCGGCCAGTTGCTCGTCCGAGTTGTCGAACACGGTCACGCGGGCGCCGGCGGCCGCCAGCAGCGGCCCCTGTTGCCCACCCCCCGAGGCCAGGCAGAGCACCTCTTTGCCGGGCAGGGGGCCCAGCCACTCCTCCGGCGCCGCTCTGGTCGCCGTCAACAAAATCGACAGATCCCCCGATCGGGCGGCCTGAATCTCGGCCTCCCCCACCGGCACGGTCCAGCGGTTTCCACGGCGCACCTCCTGGTTCCAGGCGGCACGGTTATGCTCGACGATATCCATACACGGCTCCTGCCGTAGAGCTCG
>JBMNOI010000080.1:0-17394 GCA_050942995.1 Anaerolineae bacterium | reverse complement strand
GCCAGTTGATGCAGGTCATCTCCGGGTCCATGTCGGCGCGGGCCTCGACCCTGCTAGAGGCCCCGACGATGGCGACGGTGCCGGCGTCGCTTTCGAAGCAAACGGCGGTTTCGGGTATCTCATCGTACCACTCGGTGACATGGCGCAGAGCCTGCTCCACAAGCAGGCGCGCATCCAGCACCTTGACCCAGTCGGCATCGGGCACCGGCTCGCCCTCGGGCTCGGCGCCCTGCACGCAAATAAGCGCGCCGCAGGTTCGGGCCAGGCTCGTCAGCGGCGTCTCCAGAGAGGAGTAGATGGGATAGCGCGAGCCGTAGCTGGGCGCGGCAGGATGCTCAAAGAGGATGCGCTCTCGTCCGCGTTCCCGGGCGATGGCGGCGGCTGCCTGGAGCACCGTGCGGGCGGCGGGTAACGACTCGACGCCGCTGGATGCGCCGATGCCGGTTGCCTCTTCGACGACCAGCAGATTGGGATGGACATAGGGCGCATCCATGGTGCGGAGCCTCTCCCGGGCTTGAGGAGGATGCTTGAGACCCAGGTGCGCTTCGATGCGGGAGGCGCGGGCAAAGATGCCGCAATGGTGGGTGAACACATCAAAGCCGAAACGACGGTACAGGTCGACGCGGCCATGCGTGATGACCAGGGGGATATCGGCGTCGCGCAGGCGGGCAAAAGCCTCATCCAGCGTGGCGCGAAAATGCCCCTCTCCCCGCCGATCGGTGCGCGTGGCCGCGTCGGCGATAAAGGCGTAGCGCATCTCTCCGGCCATCAGGTCGATGCGGCGATCGGGATCGATGAGGATGAACGATACCGGCACGCCATCGACCAGTCGTACACGCGCCCACCCCGGCGGAATCCTCTCTATATCGGCTTGATACGAGCGATCCATGACCTCGCGAATGGCCGCCCGGCCCTGTTCCGTCTCGGCCGTCAGATATTCGACCCGTTGTTCGGAAGACTCTGTCATCCCTCTCCTTCCGTCGCTTCGAGCATCAACTGCTCGATGATATGCTGACAGTCAAACTCGCGACCGTGAGACGCATAAATGCGTTTGGGCTCCATCTCCAGCAGGCGGCTCAGGCTGCGACGGAGCTGCGCCACATCGTCGGCGAAAAAGGGCAGCATTGGGCGATGGCGACGGATGAAACTACCCATGAGCAGATCTCCGATGATGACCTCACCGTTATCCAGCACCACCGAGAGCGATCCCGGCGTATGGCCGGGGGTAGATATCGCGCGACCGGCCACGCCGAATTCGCGCAGGCTCAGCTCATCATTGACGATAATGTCGGCATCCACCCGGGGGCCGTGGGCACTGCTCGAGGCGATGAGTCGAAAGATGTGTCCCAGGGCACTCACCGGTCGCATCGACTCGTTCACGCCACGCTGCAGAGCAGGGGCGGCCAGCCGCTGCACGGCCACAGGGGCCCCACAACGCGCTTTGACGGCGGGCAGGCCGCCGAAATGGTCCGTGTGGGCATGGGTGAGCAGCAGCAGGGCGATCTCGTCAGGATTGACCCCCTCGGCTTCGATGGCGCGTAACAGGCGGCGTTCGCTGCGCGGCGGACCGGCATCCACCAGGATGGGGCGCTCGTCGATGACCAGATAGGCGCGGGCGATGCCCAGCGATAGGGGAATGACACGAGGAGACGCCATCTCGATCAGCCTCCTGTGGCGACCTGGCGAAGATTCACCGTCTCGCGCTCAGTGTCCACGACGGCGTAATGACCGTGGCGGAAGGGGCCCGGATTGATCACAGTGGTGAGCCCCACGGCATCGACCCCGCGGCTCTCGTGTATATGGCCGGTGAAGCAATAGAGAGGCTGCTGATGACGGATAAAGCCCAGCACCGCCTCGCTGCCCACATGGTGGCCGACACGCACCAGATCGGTGGCGGTATCGAAGGGAGGCTGGTGGCTGACGAGCACGCTGGGCACATCCGGCGGCAGACCGATGGCGATCTCGTCCAGCATACGCCGCGCCTCGGTTTCGCTGTACTGATTGGGCGACCAGCCGGGACCGGGCAGCGCGCCGCCCAGCCCGGCAAAGGCGATGCCGCCCACCATCAGGTGGCGGCGATGCAGATCGATATCCTCTTCCAACAGATAATCGGCCACGTCCGGATGATCGCAATTGCCGGCCACGGCCAGTATGCGCTGATTATAGGTTCTCACGGCCTCGATAACGCGGGCGGCGTCTGCTCGATGGCCGAAATGAGTGATATCACCGCAAAGCAACACCAGGTCGGCCGCGGCCAGATCGGTCGTGGCGGTGCTCAGATGATCGGTGCTGCCGTGCAGGTCGGTCAGGGCAACAATGATCACGATCCCTCCTTTCATTCCGCGACATATCGTTACATAAAGATATCATAATCCGCGGGGCGATCGGGTCAACCGCTACAATCCCATGTGTGCTGCAATTCGGGCGGCGTTCTCCTCGATCGAGTATTCGCCGTCGACCCAGAGGATCTCTAGCTTTCGGTCGACGGCTCGGCGCGCCATCTCGTCCGCAAAGGCTGCGTCGCGATCCATCCAGCGGCGAAATGCCTCGTCTGGATGGCTGCACCGACTCAGAAGATCCTGTACCCATTCCCCACGGCGGGGATAGGCATAGAGCTGAAACTCTTTGGTGGGCAACACCCAGATGGCGCGGTGCGATGAATCGAGCAGGGGCATTACACACTCGGGCATCAGGGCGGTGCCCTCTGCCAGGACGGGGCGCGATGCCGGCAACGCCAGCAGATCATCGACGATCATCGGAAACTCTTCCCGGTAGATGATCATCTCATCCCTCAGCAGCTCATCCACAGGGCGCATCCAGATCTCATCCCACGTCATGCTCTGGAGACGATACAGGTAGGGGTGTTGTTCCGGGTGGGCGCGGCGACAATGATCGTCCCAGGCTCGATCGCAGTGGTATACCTGCAGATCGTAACGCTCGGCCAGAATGTCGCTGATGGTGGTTTTGCCGGAGCAGGGCGACCCGCCCATCCATAGCACATGAGAGAGAGCCTGTCGCACATCGTTCATAACGATGCCTCCTTGGTGGTGAACTTAGTGTATTCGAATCGGTGTGGCGCACAAAACAGGCGTCCGAGCGGGCTGACCGCCGGCAAACGAACAGGCTGCAGATGGTTTGACAGCCCTCATGTTCTATGATAGTATTTTTGGAACAGAAGAATATGGATTCAAACGCACTCTTATCCAGAGGGGTGGAGGGACCGGCCCTGTGAAACCCCGGCAACCCGACGGGATCGGGGGTATGTGCATGTGCCCGGCGGACATGCTCCGCCATGATCCTGTCAAGGTGCCAACTCCGGCAGGCAGTGTCCGACATGGCGGGACTTGCCTGAAAGATGAGAGGGAGGCCCTGCCAGTCTCCCGATTTGGGAGTTTTTTTATGGCTCGAGCGAGTCTGGCGTGAAAGCGACGAGAAACGGCATCTATTGATGAGTGCAAAAGAGCAGCACGTACCCTTTGAACCCGGTTGGTATCCCTTCGCTCTGGGGAGCCTTCCTCATACCGATGTCGGCAGGGCATGGGAGCTTGTATGGCAGCGCTTCCTCCATATTCCGGGCTGGCCGCAGCTTCCCCGACGGAGTTACCTCGAGAATATGTACGTCCAGTTCAGCGAGCGGTTTCCCGGTATCGTGCTGGACGATCGCACCGCGTATGTCAGCCGGGACCGTGACCTGGGTCGTGACCTCGAACAACTCTACCTGGCCTATCTGGAGAACGACCTGGAACATGGTCGTATCGGCGGCACCTATGCCGCGGGGCTGGAGCGGCTGCGCCGCGGTGGCGTGGTACTGTCTCCCGCACTTGTCGCCATGCGAGGGCAGGTGACCGGGCCGGTAAGCTGGGGATTGACCACAGTCGATGAGAACCAGCGACCCATCCTGTATGATGAGATTCTGGCCGATGCCGTAGGCAAGCACCTGCGGCTCAAGGCCGCCTGGCAGGAGCGCGAACTGCAACGCACCGCGCCGCACACTATCATGATGATCGAAGAGCCCTACATGGCCTCTTTTGGATCGTCGTTTGTCGCGCTGAGGCGCAACCAGGTCATCGGCCTGCTGGAGGAGGTGTTCTCGGGCCTGCAGGGCATCAAAGGGATTCACTGTTGCGGGAACACCGATTGGTCGATCCTGCTGAACACTTCTGTCGACATCCTCAGCCTGGATGCCTACGATTATGGCCGGGCGCTGGTGCGCTACGCCGAGGATGTGACCCGCTTTTTGGAGCGAGGCGGCATCATCGCCTGGGGTATTGTGCCGGCGGGGATGGTGGTGGAATCCGAGAATGTCGAAACGCTGGTGGCCCGGTTACATCGCACCATCGATCGACTGGTCGAGGCGGGGGTGCCCCGAGAGGCTATTCTCAAAGCCGGGATGATTACGCCCTCTTGCGGGCTGGCGGCCCTGACGCCCGCGCTGGCCGAGCGGATATATGATTTGACGGTGGGGGTGGCCCGGGAGATGCGCCGCCGCTATATGGAGACGTCGCCGGACGATGAGCCGGACGAGTGAGCAAGTGGGGAGGTCAAATTGGGTATTCTGGTCGTAGGCTCTGTTGCGCTGGATGACGTGCAAACCCCCGTGGGACACCGGCCTCGCACCCTGGGCGGCGCTTGTACTTATTTCGCTACGGCGGCGAGCCTCTATACGCGGGTGAGTGTGGTGGGGGTGGTCGGTACCGATTTCCCCCAGGAGCATATCGATTTCCTGCGGACGCGCGATATCGATCTGCGCGGGTTGCAGGTGATGGACGGCAAGACGTTCTTCTGGGCGGGGCGCTACGGGACCGACCTGGATAACGCCGAGACGCTGGATACCCAGCTCAATGTGTTCGCCGATTTTCACCCGACTGTGCCTCAGGACCTGCGCGGAAGCGAATATGTTTTCCTCGCCAACATCGATCCCGAGTTGCAGATCGAGGTGCTCAAACAGGTGAGCTCGCCGCGGCTGACGGCGCTGGATTCGATGAATTTCTGGATCACCAGCAAACGCGACACCCTTACCGAGGCGCTGTCGATGGTGGATGTGGTGTTCTTGAACGAGGCGGAGGTCAAGCTTTACGCTCAGGACGGCAACCTCATCGCCGCGGCGGGACAGATTCTCGATCTGGGCCCGCGGGCGCTGATCATCAAGCGGGGTGAGCATGGCGCCATGCTGGTAACCCGTGGCGATGGTTTCGGGCAGCGCTTTTTCCTGACTCCGGCCTATCCCCTCGAGCGTGTGGTGGACCCGACCGGCGCAGGCGATACCTTTGCCGCCGGTTTTATGGGCTACCTGGCGAGCAGCAGCGACCTCTCGCTGGAGACGTTCCGGCGCGCCGTCGTACACGGCACCGTTGTGGCCTCGTTCACGGTGGAGGATTTCAGCATCGACCGGCTTCGCAGTCTGCAGGTCGGGGACATTCGCGAGCGTTACGATATGTTCCGTTCGCTGACTCATTTCGATCCCCTGGCCGACGAGGAATGCAGGGCATTTCGCAATTGTCAGGTGATCTAGTCACCGGGATCGCCCAGGGCGGCCCCGGATCGCCCGGATAACGCGCGAGCGCGTGTCTCGCTTACAAACGGAAAGGAAATGTCGTGAACAAGTCGTACGACGTCAAGAGCCTCGATCTGGCCAGGCAGGGGGTGGATCGCATCGAATGGGCCGAACGCGAGATGCCCGTTCTGCGGCTGATCCGTGAGCGTTTCGAGGTTGAAAAGCCGCTTCGGAATATTCGGGTGGCGGCCTGCCTGCACGTGACCACCGAGACGGCCAACCTGATGCGCACCCTCCAGGCCGGAGGCGCCGATGTGGTGCTGTGCGCGTCGAACCCGCTTTCGACTCAGGATGATGTGGCGGCAGCGCTGGTGGCCCGGTACGAGATGCCGGTGTTTGCCATCAAGGGCGAGGACAATGATATCTACTACGCGCATATCTCCGCCGCCATCGACCACAAGCCACACCTCACCATGGATGACGGCGCCGACGTGGTCTCGCAGTTGCACACCTCCCGACGTGAGGCGCTGGCCGACGTGATCGGCGGCACCGAGGAAACCACCACCGGCGTGATCCGTCTGCGGGCGTTGCAGCAGCAGGGCAAGCTGGAATACCCCATTGTCGCGGTGAACGACGCCAACACCAAGCACTTTTTCGACAATCGCTACGGAACCGGGCAGAGCACCATCGACGGCGTGATTCGCGCCACCAATGTGTTGCTGGCCGGCAAGACCTTTGTGGTGTGCGGCTATGGCTGGTGCAGCCGTGGCATCGCCATGCGTGCTCAGGGCATGGGCGCTAACGTCATTGTCACCGAGGTAGATCCGTTGCGCGCTCTGGAGGCGGTGATGGACGGCTACCGGGTGATGCCCATGGCCGAGGCCGCCGAGATCGGCGACATATTCGTGAGCGCCACCGGCAATGTGAACGTTATCGATACGCACCATTTTGAGCGGATGAAAGACGGCGCGATTGTGGCCAACTCGGGGCACTTTAACGTCGAGTTGAACCTGGCCGCCCTGGGGCAGATGGCGACGGGCGTCAAGCGGGTGCGCGAGTTCATCGACGAGTACACCCTGCCGAGCGGTCGCCGGATCTATGTGTTAGGCGAGGGGCGGCTGGTGAACCTGGCCGCTGCCGAGGGGCATCCCTCCGCCGTGATGGATATGTCTTTTGCCAACCAGGCGCTTTGCTCCGAATATATGGTTCGTCACTACGACAAGCTGGAAAAGGCCGTCTATAGCGTGCCGACCGATATCGACGAGATGGTGGCCCGGCTCAAGCTAGACGCCATGGGTGTGCATATCGATACGTTGACCGAAGAGCAGCGGGCGTACCTCTCCTCCTGGGAGGCGGGAACCTGAACCGGCACGGTTTGGCGCCGAACCGAATCTGTGCCTCAGAAAGGAAGTGATAGCAGGATGGGCAATTTTTCCAATTCACCGCGGTTTCTCTTTACCTCCGAGTCGGTGTCAGAGGGGCATCCGGACAAGCTATGCGATCAGGTGTCCGATGCTGTGCTCGACGCCATCATTGCCCAGGACCCTTATGGCCGCGTAGCTTGCGAATGCGCAGTGACCACCGGGCTGATCTTGGTGGCGGGAGAGATCACTACCGGATGCTATGTGGATATCCCGAGCATTGTACGCAAGACGATCGAAGAGATCGGCTATACCAACTCGGATTCCGGGTTTGACTGCAATACCTGCGGCGTGATTACGTCGATCAAGGAACAGTCGGCGGATATCGCCATGGGCGTCGACCGCGCCCAGGAGGTCCGTGAGGGCGAGATGACCGACGCCGAGATCGATGCGGTGGGGGCCGGCGATCAAGGCATGATGTTTGGCTATGCCTGCAACGAGACGCCCGAGCTGATGCCCATCCCCATCATGCTGGCTCATCATCTGGTGCAGCGTCTGTCGCAGGTGCGCAAGGACGGGACCCTGGACTATTTGCGACCCGACGGCAAATCTCAGGTGACGGTAGAGTATCGCTACGGCAAGCCGGTGCGCGTGGACGCCATCGTTCTGGCCGCCCAGCACGCCTCGCACGTCACTCAGGAGCAGGTGCGCGCCGATATTATGGAGCATGTCATCAAGCAGGTGATCCCCGACGGGATGCTGGATGACAAAACCCGTTACTATATCAACAGCACCGGGCGCTTTGTCATCGGCGGCCCCATGGGCGATGCCGGTCTCACCGGCCGCAAGATCATCGTAGATACGTACGGCGGCATGGTTCCCCACGGCGGGGGCGCCTTCTCGGGCAAGGATCCCACCAAGGTAGACCGCTCCGGCGCCTATGCGGCGCGTTGGGTGGCCAAGAATGTGGTGGCGGCCGGACTGGCCGACCAATGCCAGATCCAGATCGCCTATACGATCGGTGTGGCGCGTCCGGTGTCGCTGAATGTGGAAACCTTTGGCACCGGCGTCATTCCGGATACCGAGATCGAGGGACTGGTGCGCGAGCATTTCGACCTGCGCCCCGGAGCCATCATCCGTGACCTGCGCCTGCGCCGACCGATTTATCGGGCCACAGCCGCCTATGGCCACTTTGGTCGTACCGACATCGACGCACCCTGGGAGAATACCGATCGTGCCCGGGCGCTGCGCGAGGCGGCCGGTCTGTAGCCGTTCTTCAATATGCCCGAAACGGCTCTGGAGCAGATCGACCACGTTCCAGAGCCGTTCACTCCCCCTTTTTGCCCTGCTCGATGCTCGCCCCTCTTGACACATCAGATATCGACGGAATCACCGTGCATGTTCGCATGTCCCATTGCGATTCTGGCGCCTGCGGGATACTATGGCGGGCACGGAGGGCCGTCCCCTGTCGGGATCGGGCGTGACGACACTATCGGCGCCGAATAAGGCGTCCATATCGCTACGGGCGGGTTGCCTGCTTGTCATGGGCAGCAGGATGCATATACTCTGATTCGTGTTCGATTGTAGGGAACGAGAGGAGGACGATACTGCGCGCACTGGTTACCGGTGTTGGGGGATTTGCAGGTAGCCACCTGGCCGAGTATCTGCTGGGCCTGGAAGGCATGCAGGTTTATGGAGTGGTGCGCCCGGGGGGCGACACCCGAAATATCGCCGCAATCCTCTCACAGATGGATCTGCACCGGGAGGATCTGGCCGATCGGCATGACGTACGGGCGCTGATCGAGGCGGTGCGCCCGGATTACTTGTTCCATCTGGCAGCTCAGGCATCGGTGGGGCGGGCCTGGGATGACCCCGGCGCCACCTTGAGCAACAACATCGTGATCGAGGCGAATCTGCTGCAGGCGCTGGTCGATCTGGAGCAGCGCCCGCGTGTCCTCATCGTCGGCTCGTCAGATGTGTACGGGCGCGTGCGCCCGGAAGAGGTCCCGGTGAGCGAGGATGTGCCCTTGCGACCGGTGAACCCCTATGCCGTGAGCAAGATCGCCCAGGAATATCTGGGGTACCAGTATTACCTCAGCCACGGCCTGCATGTAATCAGAGTGCGCCCCTTTAACCATATCGGCCCGCGACAGGGAGTCGGATTCGTCGTCCCTGATTTCAGTCGGCAGATCGCGTTGATCGAGGCCGGCTTGCAGGAGCCGTTGCTGCGGGTGGGCAATCTGTCGGCACAGCGCGATTTCACCGATGTACGCGATATGGTACGGGCGTATCATCTGGCCCTGGAGCATGGCCGGCCGGACCGGGTGTATAATCTCGGCTCCGGACGAGGGATAAGCATTCGCGATTTGTTGGACAGGCTGCTGGCGCAGAGCCGAGTGCCGATACAGGTAGAGGCCGACCCGGCGCGTATGCGCCCCAGCGACGTGCCGATTATCGTGGCCGATAGTCGCCGCTTTCAGCGGGATACCGGCTGGGCGCCCGGATGCAATATCGACGAGACATTGCGTGATGTGATGGCCTACTGGCGAGAGCGGGTCCAGGAAGCCGGCATGTCCGCATGATCCAGCCATACGAGGTGGATTGAGAGACCATGACCAAAAAAGCATTGATCACCGGCATCACCGGACAGGATGGGTCGTATCTGGCCGAGTTTTTGTTGGAAAAGGGCTATGAGGTTATCGGCATGGTGCGCCGATCGAGTATGCCCAACTTTCAGCGTATTCAGCATATTGTAGATCGCATCACCATTGTTCCGGGCGACCTGTTGGACCAGGTGTC
Organism: Anaerolineae bacterium; assembly: GCA_050942995.1. Lineage (GTDB taxonomy): Bacteria > Chloroflexota > Anaerolineae > UBA1429 > UBA1429 > JBMNOI01. The sequence goes on along the minus strand of JBMNOI010000080.1, from coordinate 7,740 downwards.
GCTCATGGATATTCTGCGGGAGCATCGCCCGCAAGAGGTGTACAACCTCGCGGCGCAGTCGTTTGTGCCCACATCATGGGATCAGCCGGTGCTTACCGGCGAATTCACCGCCCTCGGTGTGACGCGGGTGCTGGACGCCATTCGCATGGTCGATCCCTCGATTCGCTTTTACCAGGCCTCCAGCAGTGAGATGTTTGGCAAGGTGGTCGAGGTGCCGCAAACCGAGCGCACGCCCTTTTACCCCCGCAGCCCCTATGGCGTGGCCAAGGTGTATGGTCACTGGATCACGGTGAACTATCGCGAGAGCTATGGGCTCTTTGGCGTCTCGGGTATTCTGTTCAACCACGAATCGCCGCGCCGTGGCCTCGAATTCGTCACCCGCAAAGTCACCTACAATGCCGTCCGAATCAAGCTGGGGCTGGCCGACAAGCTTCCCATGGGCAATCTGGATGCGATGCGCGACTGGGGCTTTGCCGGGGACTATGTGCGGGCCATGTGGCTCATGCTTCAGCAAGACGAGCCGGACGACTATGTCATCGCCACCGGCGATACGCGCTCGGTGCGTGAGCTGCTAGAGTGCGCCTTTAGCTACCTGGACCTGGACTATCGCGACCATGTGGTCATCGATTCGAGTCTCATTCGTCCGGCCGAGGTTGCCCAGTTGGTGGGCGATGCCTCCAAGGCGCGGGAAAAGCTTGGCTGGGAGCCGACGGTGAGCTTTGAAGAATTGGTTCACATGATGGTCGATGCGGATCTGCAGGCTTTGCGTAAAGAGATGGATTGCTGACGTCAGGCTCTTAGCGGCCGATAGCGATTCAGCGATCTCTTGACAGATGGATCAGTTAGGGAGTGGTAAGATGGCCAAGATCAAGTTCGGAACGGATGGTTGGCGCGCCGGCATTGCCGAGGATTATACCTTTGAGAATGTGCGCTACTGTGCCCAGGGGACGGCGGATTATATCGTCGCCGAGGGGCTGGCCGAGCAAGGTATGATCGTAGGTTATGACACACGGTTTCGCTCCGAAGATTTCGCCCGGGCAGTGGCCGAGGTGCTGGCCGGCAACGGGGTACGCGTCTATCTCGCCGACAGGGCTGCGCCGACGCCCGTTCTCTCGTACGCCATTTTGCCGTACCGAACCGGTGGCGGCATCTGGATCACCGCCAGCCACAATCCGCCCACAGATAATGGCTACAAGCTGCGTTCTTCTTATGCCGGGGCGGCAGCGCCCGAGACGCTCGCCCTGGTCGAGGAGCGTATCGGCGCGGCGCAAGAGTCCGGCCGGGTAAAGCATACGGACTATGATCGGGCCGTCAAAGAGGGGCTGATTCAGATTATCGATCCGCAGGAGCCGTACCTGGAGCATCTACACGAACTCATCGACGTGCAGCCCATCAAGGATGCCGGTCTGCGTGTGGTAGCCGACCCCATGTGGGGCGTGGGCCAGGGCTGGTTCCCCCGGATCCTGGGCGGCGGCAAGACGCAGCTCAACGAGATTCACGGCCATCGCAACCCCGTGTTCCCCGAGATGCAACGGCCCGAGCCAATTGTCGAAAATCTGCAAACTCTGCTGCGCACCGTGCCCGAGTGGAACGCCGCAGCGGGGGTGGCCTTTGACGGGGACGCCGATCGGGTCGGCTTTGTCAGTGAGCAGGGGGTGTTCATCAATCAGTTGCAGGTGTACGCCCTGCTGGCCTACTATCTGCTGGATGTGCGCGGTCAGCGTGGCCCTCTGGTGCGCACGGTGAGCACGACGGTGATGGCCAACAAGCTGGCCGCCCGCTATGGCGTGGACGTGTACGAGACGGGCGTGGGGTTCAAGTATGTGGCGCCCGAGATGATACGCGTAGACGCCCTGATAGGCGGCGAGGAGAGCGGTGGATTCGCTTTCCGAGGGCATATGCCCGAGCGTGACGGCCTGCTGGCCGGTCTCTATCTGCTGGATCTGATGGTGCAGACGGGGCTTTCGCCTAGTGGCCTGCTGGAGCGCATCTTTGAGCTGGTGGGCGCCCACTACTACGATCGGATCGATCGACGCATGACGCCCGAGCAACGCCCCGAGGTGCTGGCGCGCGTGGCCGCCGCCCGGCCCGATTCACTGGCCGGCCTCAAGGTGAACGAGATCGACGATCGTGACGGTTATCGTTACGTGCTTGAGGATGGCGGTTGGATGCTGGTGCGCTTTTCAGGCACCGAGCCGGTGATTCGCGTCTACTGCGAGACGACGCACGAGGACAAGGTGCAGGATCTGCTGGCTGAAGGGCTTGCGCTGGCCGGCCTGTCGGCCTGAGTGTTTTATGGATCTTTTTGATACACACACCCATCTGGAATCCGCGCGGTTCGATGAGGACCGCGCGGAGGTGATTGCCCGCGCCTATGAGGCCGGCGTAACCCGTATGGTGACCTGTGGCTCGGATCTGGAGAGCAGCGCGCAAGAGATCGCTCTGGCCGCCGGGTGGCCCGGTATCTATGCGGCGGTCGGCGTACACGGGCACCGGGCCTCTACGGTGCTGAATGCGGCCGGTGAGGTGGACGAGGACGCCATGGAGCGGCTGGCCGATCTGGCCCGCAGCCCGGATGTGGTCGCCATCGGTGAGATCGGGCTGGACTATCATTACGATTTCTCGCCACACCATGTGCAGCAGGCGGTGATGGCGCGCCAGTTAGAGCTGGCGGCGGCGCTGGATCTGCCGGTGATTTTACATAATCGCGAGGCCGACGAGGATACCCGCCGGCTGCTGGATGAAGCACCGCCGCTACGTGGCGTGATGCACTGCTTCCTCGCGGACGAGGCCATGGCCGAATGGGCGATTGCGCGAGGGCTGTATATCGGCATCGCCGGGCCGATCACGTTCAAAAATGTGCGTCATCTGCCCGACATTGTTCGAAAGGTGCCGCCGGATCGATTGCTCATCGAAACCGACTGCCCCTATCTGGCGCCGCATCCCAAACGGGGCCACCGTAACGAGCCGACCTTTGTGCGTTATGTGGCGGCCCGAATCGCTCAAGAGCTGGACATGCCGCCGGATGATCTGGTTCGACGCACAACCGAGAATGCCTGTCGCCTGTTCGAGGTGCCCTGATATGCCCCCTACCGATCTCGATATCGTCATCGTCAACTGGAATGTGCGCGACCTGTTGCGCGCCTGTCTCGAGTCGATCCTGGCGACGCCGGGGGCGCAACTGGACGGGCGGGGCACACTCCATCTGGGGCAATACACCGTCCGGGTCTATGTCGTCGATAACGCCTCGACGGACGGCAGTCCCGATATAGTGCGCGAGACCTTCCCCTGGGCGCAGCTCATCGAGAGCGATGTCAATCTGGGTTTTACTCGCGGGAACAATCTGGCTCTGCGGCGCTGTCAGGGGCGCTACGTTCTGTTGCTAAACCCCGATACCCGTGTGCTGGGCGATGCCCTCATCGTGATGCTGGATTATATGGAGTCGCATCCTGATGTCGGGGTGCTGGGGCCACGGCTCTATTACGGTGACGGCACGGTTCAGTCGTCCCGGCGCCGTTTCCCCACACTGGGCATGGCCCTCATGGAGAGCACCATATTGCACCAGCGCTTTCCCCGCAACCGCTGGGCTCTGGCCTACCACGTGGATGACGTCCCCGCCGGAATCGAGCAGAAAGTGGATTGGGTGGTGGGTGCCTGTATGATGGTGCGGGGCGAGGCCATGCGGGCAGTGGGCCTGCTGGACGAGCGCTTTTTCATGTATTCGGAAGAGCTGGATTGGTGTCGCCGCATCGTCGATGCCGGATGGAGTACCGTCTATCTGCCCCGGGCCGAGGTGGTGCACTATGAGGGGCGCAGTAGCGAGCAGGCGGGGGCGGCTCGACACATTCATTTCGAGACCAGCAAGGTGCTCTATTTCCGCAAGCACCACGGTGTATGGAAGGCCGGTCTCTTGCGACTGTTCTTATTGGCCGGCTATGTGTTTCGGCTTGGCGAAGAGATGGCCAAATATCTCCTCGGACATCGACGATCGTTACGACGGACACGGATGGCGGTGTACCGGCAGGTATTGCGTTCGCGATTGATGCCGACGGATGCCATGTGCGGAACGTCTCATCTGGGAATATCGAGGGTGGAGGGGACATCATGAGCGCCACGCCGCGAGTGCTGCTCATCTCGGGCGAGTATCCCCCCATGGAGGGGGGAGTGGGAGACTATACGCGGGTGCTGAGCGAGGCGCTGGTCGATCGGGGTGCTATGGTGCAGGTGCTCACATCGCATCACGCCGCGGCGGGCCGGGATGGCAGCGACGGAGCGGTGCGCGTTCATGCCACGATGCGAGATTGGCGCTGGGGCAGCCTGTACAGCGCGGTGGGCGACCTTTTGCGTGGCGATCCGACGGATGTGGTGCATATTCAATATCAGACCGCCGCGTATGGCATGCACCCTGCCATCAATTTGCTTCCGCGCCGGTTCCGCCATACGCCGTTCGTCGTGACGTTTCACGACCTGCGGGTTCCCTATCTCTTTCCCAAAGCGGGGCCGGTGCGGCGCTGGGCCAACCTGGCTCTGGCGCAGGGATGTCGGGCCACGATCGTGACCAACGAAGAGGACCGATTGATGTTGGCGGATCGGCAGGGCATCTCGCATCTGGAGGTCATCCCCATTGGCAGCAACATCTCTTGCGCTCCCCCTGAGGAGATGGACCGTACCGTGTGGCGGGCCCGGTATGGCGTGGGCGAGGATGGGCTGCTGTTGTGCTATTTCGGCTTTCTCAACGACAGTAAGGGCGGCGAGGAGCTGATCGCCGCACTCGATATATTGTGCCGCCGGGGCCGCGACGCCTATCTGCTGATGATCGGTGGGAATGTGGGCGCCAGCGATCCCACCAATCGGGCCTATCTATCTCGTGTGCAGGAGTCGATTCGTGACCTGGGTCTCGAGCGGCGGGTGATCTGGACCGGCTTTTTGACGTCTCGGGAGATCTCGGCCGCCTTTCTCAGCGCCGATATCTGTGTGTTGCCCTATCGCGATGGGGCCTCGTTTCGTCGGGGCAGCCTGATGGCGGCGATCGAGCACGGCATGCCGGTGGTGAGCACCCATCCACAAGTCCATCTGGATGAGCTGGTGCACGGAGAGAATATCTGGCTGGTGCCGCCCTGCGACGCCGGGGCACTGGCCGATGGCGTGATTCGTCTGGCTGACGATGGAGCGCTGAGAGAGCGTTTGGGCGTCGGTGCGCGAGATCTGGCCCGGCTGTTCGACTGGGACGAGATCGCCGCGCGAACCATCGACCTGTACACCCGTGTGTTGCCCCGGTAATGGGCTCATGGGGTGCGGGAGGCTCCTTTTTCGCCTCCTGCCGGTCTGGTAGTATAATGGTGTGGTCAAGAGCCGCATCCTAACAGGAGTCACATGCTCACAACGCAGCATATACGGATGTTCTCAATGCGCCTGGTCGCGCTGGCCAGGAGGCACTGGGGGCTGATGGCCAGCGTCGTGGCCTTTGCCGTTCTGGGTACGCTCTATGCCTCTGTCACCCCGGTGTTCGAAGCTTCCAATGAACCCTGCCACTATCTATATACCCGTCAGCTTTTCGGCCGGGCGCAGGTCACCGATGCCGGTGATCTTTGCAGCGCCGAATTTCGCCAGCCCCCACTCTATTACGCCATCGGCGCGGTGTTTACTGCATGGGGCGATGATGGGGGCGCTCATTACCAGAGCAATCCACACGCCGTACTGGGCTTGCCCGGTACGCCGCATAACAGAAACGCCCTCTTGCATACAGGCCCCGACGAGGCATTGCCGGGCGGCGTGATCTGGCGAGTGCGCCTGTTGCGCCTGCTCTCGGTGATCTTTTCGTTGGGCACGGTGGTGCTGACCTATGCCATGGTCGAGGCGCTATTGCCCGGACGCCGCGATCTCTCCCTGGGCACCACGGCCCTGGTGGCTTTTAACCCACAGTTCCTTTTTATCAGTTCCACGGTGAACAATGTGGCGCTGGTCGTCCTGATCATCACCGCCCTGTTCTATGTCACGTTGCGCCTGAGCAACGGAACGATACAGTTTCGGCACATGCCGGTGGCGCTGGGCATCGGGGTGGGGCTGGCCGCACTGGCGCATAGCATCGGCTGGATCGCCTTGTTGTTGCTTCCGGGGGCTCTGGCCCTGGCCGAGCATCGCCGTACGGGGCGTGTGACGCGCGATGCCATGATGCGACCTGTGTTGATCGCTACCGGAGTATCGCTTCTGATCGGGCTGTGGTGGTATGGCCTGCACGCCTCTGCTTACTGGCGTACGTTGATCGGCGGTGACCGTGCCGATGGGGGCGCAGCCTTTGGTGGTGTGGCTCATCTGGTGCAACAGACCTTTCTCTCCTACTGGGGAGTTTTCGGGTGGGCCAATGTGCCCGCCGATGAGCTGTTTTACAACGTCATGCGTATTCTCACCATCCTCGGTGGCAGCGGCCTGCTGATCATTCTGGCGCAGGCTCACTGGCGGCGTCTCGATATGCGTCGCTATGTCGAAGGCGTGGGATTATTTCCCGCATACTGGGTGGCCGTTGTCGGGCTGTCGTTTGTGTTTCGGACGGTTATGGGCATTCAACCCCAGGGACAGATGCTGTTTCCGGCCATCGCCGCCATCTCTTTCTTTATCTTTGTCGGTGTCATCGGCTGGATCTCACGGCGCTATCGTTATACCGTCGCCCTGCTGTTTTCCGGCGTACTTTTTGCCGTATCGGCGGCGGTTCCCTTCCGCTACATCGCGCCGACATACAGTCCCCCCCAGCGCCTGACGATGGAGCAGGTACCTGAATCCATCCACGATCTTCATATCCGCTTTGGCGACGAGATGGTGTTGCTGGGCTATAGCACGCCCCATGACGGCATCAAAGTGGGAAATACGCTGACCGTTCGTCTCTACTGGCTTGCCCTCAAGCGCATAGAAAAAACCCACACCATGTCGATGGTGGTGCTCGGCAGAGAAGGAGAGCAGATTGGCCGAATGGATTCCTATCCCGGCGCCGGTGGTTATCCCACGCATCGCTGGATCCCCGGCGAAGTAATTGTGGATGATTATGCGATTCCCATCGATGCGGATGCGGCGGCGCCGACGGCGGGTGTAGTGCGCCTGAGCGTGCGCGCCGATGACGCGACCGATCCGCTGATGGCGAGCGATCTGGACGGGCAGTCATTGGGCGGATGCCCAAAGATCATGCAGCTGCGCATCGCCCCTCCGGTGGCGGAAGAATATGCGGCGCAGTATCCGGTCAAGGTGGGGCTGGGCCAGCAGATCACCTTGCTGGGATATGATCTGTCGACAGAGGAACCTGCAGCGGGCGACACCTGGGGAGTGACGCTGTACTGGTTGGCGATGCGATCCATCGAGCATGACTATACTGTCTTTATCCATCTGGTTGATGAAGAGGGCGAAATCGTGGCCCAGGTGGATAGTCAGCCGGTGCACGATGATTACCCCACAAGTCTCTGGCGCCTGAACGAGCAGGTACGCGACCACCATCTCTTGCAGCTCCCCGACGATCTCCCCGCGGGGCAGTATACTCTGCGTGTGGGGCTCTATCGCTTGGAGACATCCGAGCGCCTGCCCGTATCGGGGAGCGAGCCGTCCGTCGATTACGTGACCTTTGAACCGGTAAATATCTCTGCAAGTTGATCCCCTCGTTGTGATACGCACACCTTTTATGCAGAGGCGGTAAAGGGCCTCTCTGCCCTCATTCTTGAAGCGCTACAGACACCGAATCATCATCATCTTTCGGGGCCG
>JBMNOI010000079.1:0-17603 GCA_050942995.1 Anaerolineae bacterium | reverse complement strand
ATCCTCGAATCGCTGGAAAAACATGCGGTCGATCTTCATCCCCTCGACGCCCACTTCCACCTCTTTGATGGTGGCGAGGATATCGTCGCCCTGGTGCTCGTACACGCCTTTTACGACGCTCTGGTCATCGCCCGACCCTTCTCCGGCGCTCTTGCGTTTGGGCAGAGGGGGCAGCTCGAGCACCTGATCGTATTGAAAATGCTCTTCAAAGTATTCGCAGGTGGCGAAAAAGTCGAAGAGCTTGAACGCCGTCTTTTGCGTGTTCTGCACACTATCGCGCAGGCTCTCGTCGATGATCTGCTCCGCGAAATCGTGCCGCCGGGTGCCCCGCCCCTTGATCTGGATGAAATCGGTGGGCGAAAAGATGGGCCGGAACAATCCCAGGTTAAGGATATCGGTGCAGTCATAGCCGGTGGTCATCATCCCCACCGTCACGCACACCCGCGCCTTGCCGGTGCGATAGCCGGACAGGAAATTGCCCGAGCCCATCAGATTGTTGTTGGCGAAATTGATCGAGAACTGTTGCGCGTCGGGAATCTGTGACGTCACCTGCACGGCAAAATCAGACTGGTAGCGGCCGGGGAACATCCGGTCGGCCATCTGGTTCAAGATCTGCGTCAGTCGGGCGGCGTGGTTCTGGCTCACGGCGAATATGATCGACTTGCCGATCTCGCCGCTGATCGGATCGCGCAGAGCGTTCTCTAAAAAGACCTTGCACAGGAGCTGGTTGGTCGCCTCGGCATAGAATTCGCGCTCGAAATCGCGCTGGGTATAGGCTCCCTGCTGCTCTTCCCCCTCGTCATCAGCGAAGGTGACGATGAACCCCTGCTCCGAGAGCAGCGAGGTGGTGATGTCGGTGCGGGCATCTACCACCGTGGGATTGATGAGGTAGCCATCCCTCACGCCATCCGGCAACGAGTAGCGAAAGGTCGGCTGGCCGTCATCACAGCCAAAGGTACGGTAAGTATCCAGCAGCACCCGGCGCTCGTACTCGCGTGGATCGCGGGTACCGGGGTTGTTCCGCTCGTACTGCTTGAGATAGTCCTTTGGCGTGGCGGTGAGCCCCAGTTTGTAGCCGACAAAATAGTCAAATACGGCGCGAGCATTGCCGCCGATAGAGCGGTGTGCCTCATCCGAGATCACCAGGTCGAAATCGGTGGGCGAAAACAGCCGCTGATACTTGTTATTGAACTGGAGCGACTGCACCGTACTGACGACGATCTCGGCGCTTCGCCAGTCGTCGCGATTCTCTTTATAGATAACGGTCTTGTAATCGGCCGAGAGCAAGCCGGTGAACGCCTTCCCGGCCTGCTCCTCCAGCTCCAGACGATCCACCAGAAACAGCACGCGCCGCGCGTTGCCCGAACGCAAAAAGAGCTTGATCACTGCGGCGGCCGTCAGCGTCTTGCCGGTGCCGGTGGCCATCTCGAAAAGGAACCGATCCCGCCCCTCTTTGACCGCCGCCTGCAGGCTGTGGACGGCCCGCAACTGATAGGGGCGCAGAAAGCAAAGCCGGTTGGCCTTGATATAGTCGGGGCGCTCGGCCTCGTTGCGCCACCCCGCCTCTGTGCGGTAGCCGGGACGTTGGGTCAGCACGATATAGTCTTCGCCCACCGGCTCGTCGATGAGGCGCTGCGGGTTCGGCATCACCTGTTGATAGCTCAGCGCCGAATCGGGCGTAGGGAACGAGGTGATGACGTGCGGGTTGCCCCGTTCCAGATCCCAGAAGTAGTGCAGATTGCCGTTCGAGAGGATGACAAAACGGCAGTTTTGCGAGCGGGCATATCGGCGCGCCTGCTCTTTGCCCACCAGCGGATTCTTGTCCTCCGCCTTGGCTTCGAGGACGATCAGCGGAAATCCCCGATCATCGAGCAACAAAAAGTCGATATAGCCCTTGCTTGTCTTCTCGAAATTCTCACCCAGTGCGTCGAGGTCGTTCTCCGTCAACTGCACACCGGCTTCGAGGACGACATTGGCCGGGCCGTCCTCGTTCGCAAAAAAGCGCCATCCGGCGTCTTCGAGTAGTCGGTTGATCTTGATCCGGGCCGTGGCTTCTTTGCTGGGCATATGCTATTCTGCTCCACCGGGGTTCGTCAGACACAGGTGCCGGGTCGGCCGGCACGCGGGTTCGGTCGTGGACAGACTTGCACAATCATTGTGCGCCGGCAATCATTATGCACCGAAACATACGGTAGATCAAGAAGGTGGAGCCACACGCAAAAAAGGGATGGGCGAATGCCCATCCCCTTCAATCGATCAACGTCCCCATCGCCTAGCGCTCTTCCGTCTCCAGATCGAGCCAGCGCCGCTCGGCCTCGCTCAGCGGCACATCGAACGCCACCAGATTTTGCACATACTCGTCCTCATTGGCCGCCCCTACGATGGGGAACACCTTCATGGATGAGCGCAGGATGTAGGCCAGCACCAGTTGCGGCACGGTACAGCCCTTTTCCTTCGCCAGCTCGTGGGCCCGATCCAGCCGCTTGAAATTGACCTCGTGGCAATAGGCGGTAAGGCAGGCCCGATCGAGCATACTCTTGGTCTCTGCAAAGTTCTCCCGGCTGATGCGCCCGGAGAAAAAGCCACGCCCCAGACTCGAATAGGCCAGCACCGGCATGCCTCGGGCGGCGTACCATTCCCGCGCCTCGCGTTGCGTCGGCCCGGCGATGCCCACACATCCCGGCCCCCACGGATCCAGCACCTGTTCCGCCAGGCCATAGTTGGGGCTGCTGGCCGTCATGGGCACCAGGCCGTGCGCCTCGGCGTATTCATTGGCCTCTTGCAAGCGGGTATGGGTCCAGTTTGAGCCGCCAAAGGCGTGGATACGCCCCGCAGCATGGTGCTCGTTCAGCGTATCCACGATCACCGACACCGGCACATCGACATCGTCGCGGTGCAGCAGATAGAGATCGATATAGTCGGTGCGCAGCCGCGCCAGCGAGTCCATCAAATCCGAGGTAAGATCATGGGGCGATACCCGCCGCCGGTCGCGGTTGGGGTGGCATCCCTTGGAGACAATGACGACCTCATCGCGGTTACCCCGCGCCTCCATCCACGCGCCGATGGCCCGCTCACTGTTGCCCCCGGCATAGACATGGGCCGTATCCAGGGCGTTGCCGCCATGGGCCAGTGCGGCATCCAGCAGCGCGTTGCTGCGCTCCTGTTCATCGGCGGTGATGATCATGGTGCCCAACAGCAGACGCGAGACCGGCTTGTTGATACCGGGGATCGTTCCGTACTCCATGTGTGGCTCCTTCGATGGTATAATGGTATAATGTGGCCCGTACCGATGGGGAGGATATCCCCCGCATCGATACGGGCAACCCGTTCAGAGAAAACTCAGGCGTGCACGGCGCTCTCGACAGGAGGACGTATGCCCACCTGGGTCCGCACCTGTTGCATGGTACGGGCGATAGCGATCGATTCCTCCAGCGGCATGATGGAGCTCTCTCTCTGCCCCTCACGCACACAGGCCATGACCTCGGCGGCCTCGAAATGATAACCCGAAGCGTTCTTGATGCGCACAGGCTCTTCGCCCTTGATATAGAGGGTGGCCGTTGTAGCGCGCCAGAACTCGGGGATATGGATCCAGCCGTCGGTGCCGATAATGCGCGCCTCTTGCGGCGTCTGCGTGCGAATAGCACAGGAGAGCAACGCCAGGGCGCCATCGGGATAGCGGAAGAGCATGCCGGTCTGCTCGTCTACCCCCGTCTCGCCGATATGTGCCAGCGCCTTGATCTGCATGGGCGCGGCGCCAAACACCATCGACGCCAGAGAAACCACATATATCCCCACATCCAGCAACGCCCCACCGGCCATACCCGGGTTCAGCGCGCGGCTGTCAGGATTCCAACTGGAACGAAAGCCAAAATCGGCCGTCAGCATGCGGATATCGCCGATTCGGCGGTCATTCAGCCACTCATCCACCACCCGCATCACCGGCAGAAAACGGGTCCACATGGCCTCCATCACAAAGATGCCCGTCTCACGGGCTGCGTGGGCCACCTCACGCACCTGTTGCTCGTTGACGGCCAGAGGCTTTTCGCAGAGCACGGGTTTGCCGTGCTGCAGGCAGAGTAGCGTGTGATCGCGATGAAAGGGGTGGGGCGTGGCCACATAGACAGCCTCTACATCCGGATCCTGCACCAACTCCTCATAGCTGCCGTAGGCTCGCTCCCCGTGGAATTGCTCCACGAACTCGGCCGCTCTCGCCTCGGAGCGAGAGCCCACTGCGACCAACCGCGCATCCGCCAGCTGTGCCAGATCGGTGGCAAAACGCCTTGCGATATTACCGGCGCCGAGAATCCCCCATCCGAACTCGGTCCCCATCGATTCCTCCCGAAACCAGACCCGACGACCCGGACACCGGGTCGCCCTATCAAAAAACCATGCCTCCACCTCATCGGCCAGACCCGCAACGCCTCGCAACGACAAAGGGGACATCGCGCCACGCATCCGGTTTTGACGAGGTGCCGTTATGCTGTACGGTTCTCGCGACTCGGAGCGTGAGATGGAGCATCAGAGGGAGCCGAGAACTGATGCGATTATAACACACATCGCGCCGTCATGCATGGCTCTGCGGCTTCTTGAATCGCGCAAATGATTGTGATAGAATCCACCCCTGTGGGCCATTTTATCGTCAAGGAGAGATTTATGCATCGTGTCCGCCGGTCAAGTTGCCAAAGTTATTATATCGCCATCGCCCCCCTCATCTTTTTGCTGCTCATCGCCATGTCGGCCTGCCAAGCCTCACCGTCCCTGCTGACCGGCACAGTGCGCGATGCCGAAAAACACTCGGCCATCGTCGGCGCCCGTATCCGGGTGGAAGATCGCGTCATCGCGACGGATGCCGACGGGCGTTATCTCGTCCCTCTGGAGATCGGCCGCTACCGTGTGACCGTCTCGGCCTCCGGCTATGTGGTCGAAACCTTTGAGGCGGTGATTGACTCTGGCGGCCGCGCCACCCATGACGTGGTGCTAACTCCCCGCCGGTTGCGGGGCCGGGTGATGGACGCCTCGGATGAGCGGCCCATCGCCGGAGCCCAGGTGCGTTGTGGCCCCGAAGTCGTCACCACCGATGACGAAGGTCTGTTCGATGTGCGTGCTGTGGCGCTGGCCGATCTATCCATCACCTGCCCGGGTTGCCTGCCGCTGGAACTGGTATCGACCGAGGTCAACACCCTCTTTGACGAGCGAGGGATGCTGGAAGACCCCGTGCCCTTTACCATGAGGCCGCGGCGGCTCAGCGGCATCGCCCGTGAACCCGACGGCACCCCCATTCAGGGGGCCACCATCTCGGTAGGCGGCGCATCGTCATCCGTCACCACCGACGCCGATGGGCGCTTTGAGCTGTATTATGTCTCCGAGGGCGCAGAGATCATCGCCGAAAGCGCGGCCCATCGCGAGGCGGCACAGGTCGTCTATACGGGTGAATCCGAGTTAGAGCTGGTGCTGACACCGTGGAAGGCCACGGTACAGGTCGTAAGCGCCGGTAACGAGGCGCCACTGGCCGATGCCATCATCAGAGCGGAAGGGGAGGACGAGCCGCTGGCCGCCACCGATGACGCCGGCCGGGCGGTCGTACGCGTCGCGCCCGGCACCACGCTGATCGTCGAGCGTGACGGGTATCGCTCTGCCACGCTGACCTACACGGGAGAGGAGTCGCTGCACGCGACGCTGGAACCGGGGCAACTCACCGGCCGACTGACGCACCGCGAAACAGGCGAACCGGTAGCAGGGGCACTGGTACAGGCCTTTGTATCCGACGATGAGACCCCCATCCTGACGCGCAGTGACGATGAAGGACGCTTTAGTTACGAGGAAGGATTAGAAATCGAGCGGTTGCGGGTCAAGGCGCCGGGATACGTCCGCGTGGAGCAGGCGGTCGAGGGCGGCGCCGTCGAGATCTCTCTGGAGCCCTTTGATGCCCGCGCCATCTATATCCCCTTTGGGTTGCTCTCCCTGCCCGACCACATCGACGCGCTACTGGATATGGTCGAGCGCACCGAACTGAACGCCGTCGTCATCGACGTCAAGGGCGACCGCGCCCACATCGCCTGGCCCAGCCAGGTGCCTCTGGCGCAAGAGATCGGCGCCTATGCCTCGTATGTGATGGATATCGAAGAGGTGGTGCGTCGCTGCCACGAACGCGGCATCTATGTCATCGCCCGCATGGTGGTATTCAAAGACGATCTGCTGGCGGCGGCACGACCCGAATGGGCGGTGCGACGCGGGGGTGGCGTATACAGAGATCTGGAAGATTTGCGTTGGGTAGATCCTTTTCGCAAAGAGGTGTGGGATTACAACATCGCCCTGGCGCAAGAGGTGGCCGCCATGGGCTTTGACGAGATCCAGCTCGACTATCTGCGTTTCCCCTCGGACGGCCAGGTGACGGGGTTGGGATACAACCGCGAGAGCACGCTGGAGAGCCGCACCGAGGCCATGGCCGAGTTTTGCCGGCGCTTTTACGAAGCCATCAGCGCCACGCCGTCCTTTGTCTCGGCGGATATCTTTGGGCTGACGGTGTGGGTGGTGCCGGGGGGTGACATGGGCATCGGCCAGCGGGTCGAAGACATCGCCCCCTACACAGATTATATCTCGCCCATGCTCTACCCGCAGACCTTTGGTCCCGGCAATCTGGGCTACGAACAGCCTATCCTCTATCCATATGAGGTCATCTATCGCAGCGTGCGCGCCACGCAAGGTCGAACGAGCACGCTGGTGCGCCCCTGGTTGCAGCACTATTCGCTGGGCGGCGTCACCTACGGGCCGATAGAGCTGCTCAAGCAGCGCAAGGGCGCCGAAGATTCCGACGCCTGCGGATGGATTTACTGGAACTCGGCAGGGCGATACGACGAGAGCATCTTTACCCCCGGTGCTTACGCGCTACTGCCGGAGGGATCGATCCCGGTCATAGAATAACATAAAGGAACACCCCGGAGGTCGACGGCTTTTTGCCACAGCCTCCGGGGCGTTAAAGGGCACAAGCTGCCCGGCGCGTATCCTAATCGACGGTCGGCTGGTTGATTCGAGGCCCCACATCGGCGACGGGCGCGCGGTGCCCATCATCGGCCGGCGCGGTGCGGACCAGCCGCCGTGAGTGTTTCTCCTCCAGCAGCATGATGGCCGGCACAAAGGTCGCCGCAATGCCCAGCAACACCTGAGCCGCGCCCGAACCGATATACCACCAGCGCACCCCCAGCAGGTCGGCCACCGGTCCGGCGATCGCCATGCCAAGCGGCGCCATAGCAGAGGTCAGGCTGCCCAACGAGGTAAAGACACGCCCCTGCATCTCGGGCGCCACGACCTCCTGCAGCAACGCAAAGGCCGCGCCCTGTGTCATGGAATGCATGACGCCGCCGCAGAACAGCCCCACCAGGGCCAGCCCAAAGGCGGTGGAAGGCGTCAGCCCCACCAACGAGAACCCGATGCCCAGGCCGATCACCCCCATGATGCAGGTGGATATGCGGCGTCTGAACCCTCCCCACACACTGAGAATCAAGCCCCCCGAGACCAGACCGATGCCCCAGGTCGAATTGAGCCAGCCCAGCTGCAGAGCCTGCCCGCGAAAATGGTTGGTCACCAGAATGGGCGTGAGCGCCATGCTGGGCCACACCAAAAAGTTGAGCACCGAGGCGACCAGGCCGATAGCCAGCAGGCCGGGGCGGTCGCGTAGATAACGGAAACCCACGCGCACGTCGCCCCACAGCGAGGGCGCCGTGGTGCCGGCGAGCGGCTCAGTACGCGAAGGCTTGGGCACATGGACGATCAACAACGAGCTGATGGCCAGGGCCGCCGTAACGACATCCACCATCAGAACGCCGTACAACGGCATCTTGAGGAGCAGCAGCGCGGCCAGAGGCGGCGAGACGATATCCACGGCGCCACGAATGGTCTGGTTCATCCCGGCGATGCGCGGTAAATGTCCCTGGGGCACCATCAATGAGGTCGACGCCTGCCAGGCCGGCCAGTGAAAGATGCCGGCCACCGCCCGCACCAGCACCACGATATAGATATAGCCCACCCGCATCCGGCCCGACCAAAAGATACAGGCCAGTCCGGCGGCCATCAGAGCGATGAGCCCATCGGAAAGGATCATCACCTTGCGCCGATCCCAGCGGTCGATCAGGGCGCCCACAAAGGGCCCCAGAAACATGCCGGGGAGCAGCGCGACGGCCACCGCCGAAGCCAGCACCGTGGCCGATCCGGTGGTCTCGGTCAACCACCATACCAGCGCAAACTGCACCAGCGCGCTGCCGATGAGGGAAAAGGCCTGCCCCGTCCATATCGTAAAAAACGGCACAGTCCAGTGGGACTGTCGCCCGTCCAGCTTCATCAGATGATCGCTCCTTCAGTCTTTTACGCACACCCTGCCGGGCATGCACTATCGACATTGTATCACAAATCCCTTTCGACAAGGCAAAACGTCATCGGCGAATAGCCCGTTCAGGTGCGCCTCGGCCATGTTGATCCGGCCGTATTCCCACGCGGGAATAGCCCCCGCGCCGACACCGGCATATATCCCTCGCCCGGCGGTAACGGATGCCCTTGCGATTCGGCACATTCCCACCGCAGATCCGTCCCACAGGGCGTAGATGTCAGTATCGGCCATCGCGAGCGACTCAACAGGGAGGGCGCATTGAATTTGTGGCGGGCGGAATGGCGTTCCGGGTGGAATGGGCGAATATTCATGGGTGAGGAGTCGTTTTTATCATATGACCACAATGGCAGCAACTATACCACGCTTTACACAATATGGCGAACCTTCATAGAACGGGCACCTTTCAGGCATATGGCAGTGTGCAGCGTTCTATTTATCGGCTCGGTCAAGCCATTTATTCAAAGCACACTCTGGCCGCCCACCCACGATCCCTCTGCGTGTGACGACGGGTCGGAAAATTGCCGCTCGTGCCCTCTTGTTCTATACTAAAGCCGTGAAAAGCACTACGACCCCCCGAATCAACCTCTGTTCGATTCGCCGTATTTTGGCGCTCGTGGTCATTCTCTATGCCGTCAGCGGATGCGCGTCGGTATGGGAGACGCCCACGCCTGTGCCGACGTCGATGCCCACGCCCGAAGAGGCCGAACCGAGCGACTCGCAGCCGGTGAACAACCCGGAATCGTGGCAAGTTCCGCCGCCGGTATCCACCCCCGAGCCGGTTGCGTTCACCATCAGCGACGAGCCCCTGCAATACTGGTCCGATCCCAACGATATCAACGGGCTCATCCACGATGGCGACGCCGTATGGGCCGCCACCTATGGCGGCGTGGTGCTCTGGGGAGCCGATGGCTCGTACCGACTGTACACCGTACATGATGGGCTGGCCTCACAGGCGGTGCGCGGAATTACCCGCGACGGAGACGGCCGTATCTGGGTGGGCTATGCCGACCACGCCGGCTGGAGCGTGTTCCAGGATCGTCGCTGGCACACCTATCCCACTCGTGAGGCAGCGGTAGAAGAGCACTATGACGCCCTGTTGCGCGCTACTGAATTCGATCCCCGCCTGTGGGTCAGGCGCTCCGAGAGCACCTGGCTCTGGCTGCCGACAGCCGACGGTCAGCTCAAGGCCTATGACGGCAATCGCTGGCGTACCTACGGCACCGGATCGGGCGTCACCGATGGCACCTGGCTGGTGGCTATCTCAGAGGCCGGACGCGTATGGGGCGCAGGACGGGGCATCAGCACCGCCGAAGAGGGCGAAGTCTACTGGGACGATCACAACTATTTCTCCGGCGTACCCGAGGGAAGTCGGGTGACCGGCATCGCTGCCGATAATGAAAGCGCGTGGATCTCTTTTGCCGGCCCCGAGCCCGCCGGCGGAGGGGTAGGACGTTATGTGTACGACGCCGGACGCTGGGAGGGTTATCTGCACGAGCTGTCCGAGGCTGTGCCGCACCAGGTACACGGCATCCGCATCGATGACGAGGGCACCATCTGGCTGAGCGGTAGCGGCGGACTCACCTACCGCCGCAACGATGGGCCGTGGCGTTCCATCGCTCTGGGCGAGGTCGACGTGCAATGCTACTCCCGCGATGCGCAGGGCACCCTGTGGATCGGCACCACCTCTGGATTGTGGCGCTCCCAGAATAACGGCGAGGAGCTGGAAGGTCCCTGGCGGGTGCCTTCCCCGATGGTCGGCAGTGACGTCACCGGCCTGGCCCGCGACGGCCGCGGCCGCCTCTTTATCGCCACCACGCGCGGCGTCTCTTATGTGAGCAACGCCGGCGACACCGAAACCCTGACCGACCAGGGCGCATTAAGCCTGGCCGTCGATCGTCAGGGGCGTGTCTGGCTGAGCACTGCCGAGGGCCTGTTCCGCCTGGAAGAGGATGAACTGGTGCCGGTGCTGGATGAGCCGGCGACCCATATATACTTTGACACGGCCAACACCGCCTATCTGTGCACTGTAGAGGGGCGGTTGCTGCGCCTGAACGGAGACAGCGCCGAGGAAGTGCTCAATGTTAGAGAGCGCATGAACGCCATGCCCCGTGATGTGGCGGTAGATTCCGAGGGCTCGGTGTGGATTGCCACCGCCGAGGGGCTGGTCAGGCTGGCGCCGGACGGCACCCTGGAGGTCACCACCGAGGACAACGGACTGTTGAGTCGAGATGTTCGCAGTGTGACCCTAGCCGCCGAAGATATGGTGTGGGTGGCCACGGCTTCGGGCCTGGCCCGCCTGCAGCTCCCCGACCGCTGGACTCGTCTCACCACCGAAAGCACCGGCGGCGGATTGGGCGCCATGCAGACCTGGACGGTGCGCGCCGATGACGAGGGCACCCTGTGGGTTGCCACGGCGGCGGGCCTCTCGCGCCGCAGCGCCGAAGCCGACTGGACGGTGTTCCCGCTGCCCGAGGCGCGCGACCTATTGATCGATCATGTCAACGGCGCTATCTGGGTGGGCACTCGCGGTGGCCTTTATCGTGTGCGTATGGATGCCTTTGTCCCCGCCGATCAGGTTGGGGAATAGGAGAACATGATGGCGATGAACACCGAGGATATGGTGGTGGTCTATATCTCTCAGGGGCCACTGAACGCCGAGGTTATCCGAGCCAAGCTGGAAAGCGCCAACATCCCCGTGCTGCTGCGTTACGAGGCCATTGGGCGGGTGCTGGGGTTGACGGTGGACGGACTGGGCCGCGTCGAGGTATGGGTTCCCCGCGACCTGGAGGGCGAAGCGCGCGAGTTGTTGAGCGAGATCGAGGAACTGCCCGGCGAGCAAACCGCGCCCTCCGATAGCACAGAGTAGCCCCCTTACCCCTCCGCCCGTTTGATCCCCGCTCCGGCAACAGGTAGAATGGGGGCGTAGGGTGGCGCCGATCGTCCGGCCGCCGGCCCGCCCCACCTCATCGCCACACGGCAAAAGGAGGGTACACCGATGACAGAGCTGCTAACCGCCGTGGTCGCCCAAAAAGATCGGCCCCGCGTGTTGGACCTGCGCCGCCGGATACGTCAGGCGATGGATGCCCCCACCACGCTGGATTGGGATTGTCCCGCGCGCATTGACGACCGCTACATGCAAGAGCCCCTGCCGGTGCGCAAGGCCCGCGCTCTGGCGCTGAAACTGAGCCTGATGCCCGTCGACCTGTGGCCCGGGCAACTGTTCGCCGGCTCGATGACGCTTGAAGATCCCCGCATTCATTACGAGCGGGGCTTTCCCGATTACGTAACCGACGATGAACGCCGTCACGCGGCCGAACAAGGGTTGAGCATCGGCTCGGTGTTCGGTCATATCGTGCCCGACTATCCTCGTCTTTTGCGAAAAGGATTGCGAGGCATCCTGGCCGATGCCCGCGCACAACGGGCCAACGCCACAACCGACCGGGAGCATGCGTTCCTCGATTCTGTCGAGATCGCCCTGCAAGCGGTGATGGATTATGCGCGGCGGCTGAGCGATCATTGCGCCGGGCTGGCCGCAGCAAGCGACGATCCCGCACGCGCCGCCGAGCTGGAACAGATGGCGGCCAACCTGCGCCAGGTGCCCTCCGGCCCCGCTCAAACCTACTGGCAGGCGCTGCAATCGGTGTGGCTGCTGCACATGATCTTTCATTCCACGATGAACGGGAACGCCATGGGCCGGGTCGATCAGTACACCTGGCCCTATCTGCGCACCGATCTGGATGACGGCGACCTGACGATAGAGGATGCCGCCGAATTGACGACCTGCTTCTGTCTGAAATTCAACGAACGGGCCCGAACCACCGACGATCTCAAGCCAGAGGCCCGCCGGTCAGAGGAACTCGATCCGTCCCGCCGCACCCGTCACTACACCTCGTCTCAACTGGGTGTCGGACGCGACAATCTGGACGCCACCAACCACTGGTTGCAGAATATCGTCGTCGGGGGGCTGACGCCTCAGGGTAAGGACGGCACCAACCCCATCACCTATCTATTGCTGGAAGCCTATCGTCGCAATGAGATGACCAATCCGTTGTTCGCCGTGCGGCTGCACCGCCACTCGCCTGAAGAGCTGGTGCGCTATACCTGTGAGGTTCTCAAGGAAGGCGGGGGCATGCCGGCGATCTTTAACGACAAAGAGATCATCCCGGCGCTGGAGCGCATCGGCATTCCCACGGCCGATGCCCGCGACTATACCAACGACGGGTGCTGGGAGGTTATTATCCCCGGTCGCACCGACTTTGGCTTCCAGCGCCTGAGCCTGATGTACTGTCTGGAATGGGTGCTAAACGGGGGCGTCTCGCGTGTGGGCAATATTGTCGGCCGCGTCAAAACCGGCGATCCGCGAGCCATGCGCTCGTACGACGAGGTGTGGCAGGCCTTTTTGGCGCAGCTCGACGGCATGGTGGGCGAACTGGTCGAGCGTGTAGTTCGTTCGGTGAACGCCCGGCATACCATCGCGCCGGTGCCGCTGCTGAGCGCCCTGATCGACGGCGCCATCGAGAACCGTTGCGACATGACCGCCGGCGGCGCCCGATACCGCACCTTTGCCATGCTGGCCGAAAGCGCCGCCCACGCCATCGACTCGCTCACAGCCATCAAAAATGTGATCTTTGAGGAACGACGGGCCACCATGGCCGAGCTGTGCGACGCCCTGGATGCTGACTTTGAAGGGTATGAGACGTTGCGCAATGCGCTAGAAGCCGCGCCCAAGTATGGCAACGATGATCCCGAGGCCGACGCCATAGGGCACGCCCTCATCGATGCCTTTACCGAGACGGTCGATCGCCATGCCCGCCGCTACCAGGATGTGATCCAGTTCCCCTGCGGCGTGGGCACCTTTTCGTGGTATATCGCCATCGGCGAGGGATTGGGCGCATCGCCCGACGGCCGCCACGCCGGTGAGCCCGTCGGACCCAACTTTTCGCCTGCCCTGGGGCGCGACCGGCACGGCATCCCCGGCGCCATTCTCTCGTATGCCAACATGCATCATGCCAACCTTCCCGCCGGTGGCCCGCTGGATCTTCGCCTGAGCCGGCGCCTGGTCGAGGGGGACGAGGGCACATCTCGCATGGCGGGTCTGGTGCGCGGCTTTGTCGAGGCCGGCGGCAACATGATGACCCTGACCGTGGTCGATACCGAGGAGCTGCGCGCCGCCCAACGCGAGCCGGAGAGATTCCGGTCGCTACGTGTTCGCATGGGCGGCTGGTGCGCCTATTTCACTATGCTCAGCCGTGAACAACAAGACCATCATATTCGCCGGCAGGAGGGACGCTAGTGAGCACCAAACCCGCCCCCCGGGCCGCAACGCCCGACAGCACACGCATTGCCGACGCCCGCGGCGTACTGATCGATCTGGACACCTTTGCCGTACACGATGGCCCGGGCATTCGCATGGCGGTGTATCTCAAGGGCTGCCCCCTTTCCTGCACATGGTGCCACAGCCCTGAATCGCAACGCGCCGACCCGGAATTGATTTATATACGCGAGCGTTGCCTGCTGTGCGGCGCATGCATTTCGGCGTGCCCTCAAAGCGCCCACATCTTTGTCGACGGCCACCATATCATTCAGCGCACCCTATGCCGCGATTGCGGCGCATGCGTGGCCGTTTGTCCGGCCAGAGCGTTGTCGATCAAAGGCTATACCGTCTCCGCCGGGGAGGTGATCGATCGGGCAGTGCGCATGCGCCCCTTTTTCACCCATTCCGGTGGCGGCATCACCCTCACCGGCGGAGAGGTGACGGCTCAGCCCGATTTCGCCGAGGCGGTGTTGATGGGCTGTCAAGCCGCCGGAATCCATACCGCCATCGAGACCAGCGGCGCCTGTTCGTGGTCCACGCTGGAGCGGCTGCTGCCCTATACCGACCTGGTGCTCTACGATATCAAGCTGGTCGATGATGACGCCCATCGTCGCTGGGTCGGCGCGTCGAACCGCACCATCCTCGACAATGCCGCCCGCCTGGCCCGGCGAGGCGCCGAGGTGCAGGTGCGCGTTCCGTTGATCCCCGGCATCACTGACACCGACAGCAATCTGAGGGCCATCTTTGACCTGATGAGCGACTGGGGCCTCTCGTCCGTCGCCCTGCTGCCCTACAACGAGGCGGCCGGTGCGAAATACGAGTGGCTCGACCTGCCCTACAGCCTGAACGCACAGGGTCAACCGCGCGAAGCGCTGGAGGCCATGCGCCGCATGGGCCTGGAGGCCGGGTTGGATGTCGTCATCGGCTAACGGGGGCAATAACATGGACCGAGCAGTGTCTCCACAGCGGCGCGTGGTGCTCATTACCGGAGCCTCTTCGGGTATCGGCCGGGTGTGCGCCGAGTATCTACACGGGAGAGGATACCACGTCTACGGCACCAGCCGGCGCGCCGCGATGCCGGGAGAGACCGATGCCCGGCCGGTGGACGACACATTCCGGTTGATCCGCATGGATGTCGATGACGATGCCTCGGTGCAACGCGGGATCGACTATATCCTGGAGCGCGAAGGCCGGCTGGATGTCTTGGTCAACAACGCCGGCGTCGGGCTGGAGGGCGCCGTCGAAGAGATCGCCATCGACGAGGCCAAAGCCGAGTTCGAGACCAACTTTTTCGGCATGTTGCGTGTGTGCCGCGCCGCGCTGCCCTCTATGCGCGCCCGGGGTGACGGCCTCATCGTGAACATGAGCTCCATGGGTGGGCGCGTCGGCATCCCCTTCCAGGGCATGTACAGCGCGACCAAGTTCGCCATGGAGGGTATCAGCGAGGCGATGCGCCTGGAGCTGGCCCCCTTTGGCGTGCGCGTGGTGCTGGTAGAGCCGGGCAAGTATCTCACCCGTTTCGTGGACAACTCGCGGCGCGCCGCCGAGTCCGAGGCGCAAGACTCGCCCTATCGCCCCTACGCGGAACGCATGCGTCGGCTGGCTCGTGGCCAGCCGGCCGCTCCCATCGAGCAGATCCCGATACTGCTGGAGCGCATCATCGAGTCGCCCGCGCCACGCATGCGCTACGCCCCCGGCCCTCTGCGGCATCGTGCGGGCATCGTGCTCAAAGGGCTGCTCCCCTGGCGCCTGATGGAATGGGCGTTTCATCAGTATCTCAAGCGGGCATAGTCTCACCGATCGAACAACCTGTTTCGCTTCGTCAGAAACTCGACGCAGAAGGAGGAAGCGATGATCGGCAGGCTCAAGCGGGTTCCCCTACGCGACGTATGGAAGCACGAGGCGCTGGATTTCACCACCTGGCTCGAGGCCAACTATGATATATTGAGCGAAGAGCTGGGAATCGAGATGGTCAGCGTCGAACGCGAAAAGTCAGCCGGCGCGTTCAGCGTCGACCTCGTCGCCGAGGACGATTCGGGTAACACGGTCGTCATCGAAAACCAGCTTGAGGCCAGCGATCACGACCATCTGGGCAAGTTGATCACCTATCTGACGGCCATGGAGGCCCAAACCGCCATCTGGATCGTCGCCCGACCCCGCCCCGAACATGTGCGCGCCGTCACCTGGCTCAACGAATCGACCTCGGCGAGCTTTTACCTGCTCAAGGTGGAAGCCGTCCAAATCGGTGAATCCGAGCCGGCACCGCTGCTGACCCTCATCGTCGGCCCGAGCGACGAAAGCCGCGAGATCGGCGAGACCAAGCGCGAGATATCAGAACGGCATGTCTTGCGACGCCAGTTTTGGGCCGAACTGCTTGAGAAAGCACGTACTCGTACCTCCTTGCATGCAAACATATCGCCCGGTAATAACAACTGGATCGGTACACGCAGCGTTGGAAAACCCGGGCTCGAGTTAGTCTATGTGATCCGCCAGCATGATGCGCGAGTCGAGCTTTATATCAGCAGGGGCAGCGGCATGGAGGCCGAAACCAAGGCGATCTTTGATCGTCTGCACGAGAATCGAGAGGATATCGAGAGGGAATTCGGCGACTCGCTCATATGGGAGAGGCGTAGCGAAGCAATGTCCAGCAAAATCGCATATGTGATCAGCGGCGGCGGCTATCGGGATGAGGAAAAATGGCCGGCGATCCATGATGCCATGATCGACGCTATGATTCGCCTGGAGCGTGCCATGCGCCCGCATATCAACCGCCTGCCCTGATAAGGGGGCACATGCACATCTACTGCACCTACTGCTCCCGTGAGAAGGACAGCGCTCCCGGCAACCTGCCCGCCGTGCAACGCTATCGCAGTGCCCGCATCGCAACCGTGGCCGAGCGGGCGCGCGACGCCGGCGTGAGCCTCTGTATCCTCTCCGGTAAATACGGGCTGATCCCGGCCGACCACCCCATTCCCTGGTACGACCATCTGCTACAGCCCGAGGAGGTGCCCGCGCTGGTCGAGACGGTGACCGCCCAGATGGCGGCGGCCGGCATCACCGCCGTGACCTGGTTCGAGCGCACCTCGCAAGATGACGGCGAAATTCGCCCGTATCGACAGACGATGGAGCAAGCCTGCCGAGTAGCAGGAGTACGGCTGGCGTCCCGACAGGTCATGGCTCCCTCCGACACAGATTGAGGCGGGTGTGTCACGTTTCCCTGCTCTTTGCCCTGCACCATGAGACGGTTTCACCTTTTTTATTGACGGAACCCTTTTCTATCCGCCGTCTGAGCGATCGGCTTCTCCGCCATTCGGCTATTGACACCACCTTCGAAGCGTGTTACGATAAATGCGCCTAGACATCGTCAGGCTGCATAAACATCCTTGCACATCACACCAAAGTTCGGGCACCTTCCAACTACCGCCATCATTCATCCTTCATGTATCGTTCCTCGGGATTGGCCCCACTCTTAAAGAAAGGAGCTCGAAGGATGCAAGTCACCATCAAGAGTAGGAACCTGGAGGTGACCGATTCGCTGCGTTCGTATATCGAGCGCAAAATGGATCGGCTGGACCGATTCCTCCCGAATATTGATGAGGCCAGAGTCGAGTTAGTCGTACAGAATGCCAAGAGCGCCGAGGACCGCCAGATCGCCCAGCTCACGCTGCGAGGCAGCAACGGCGTCATCCTGCGGGCAGAGGAGCGATCGGCGGATATGCGCGCGTCGATCGACGCCGCACTGGATAAAATGTCCCGACAGATCAAGCGCTACAAGGGCAAATACTGGCAATCGCAGAGCCGCACTGCGAACGGAAGCGTGACCGGTGTGGCCGAGATGGTAGAAGAGGGTGAGCTTGAGCCCGAGTTTGAAGAGACCATAGTCCGGACCAAGACATTCCAGACCCGGCC
>JBMNOI010000078.1:0-17624 GCA_050942995.1 Anaerolineae bacterium | reverse complement strand
CAGGCTGTTAAAGGTGGCGAGCCCCCATCCACCGCCGTGTACCAGCGCCCGTACAATGCCGCCCTCGTCCTGCACGGCGCTGACCGTCTCCAGCCGGCGGCCGTGATAGATGATCCGCGTCGTCCGGCGCGTCTCCAGCCGGATCTCGGTATAATCGGCGCGGCTCCGGGCCAGCGCCTCGGTGATGCGGTTCAGTTCCAGATCCATATGCTCCCTTCTCCCATCGTTTGTGTCCGGGGGCGGGGTGGTTCGACCTGTGTCATTGTTCCTGGGGTTGCCAGGGCGTTCCCGGGACATAGACCATCGCCTGGCGGCGCAGCTTGCGCCGAATAAAGAACAGCGAGCCGAAAAAGATCACCGAGCCGATGGATATCCATTGAGCCGTGGCCAGGATACCGATGCGCCAGGCGTCGGGCCGCAGATACTCGATGAAAAACCGGATGACCGGATAGATGATGCCGTACAGAAAAAAGATGTCGCCATACAGCCGACCCTTTGTCCAGCGACGCGCCAGATAATAGAGGATCAACGCGCCGATGAGGTTCAATATCGACTCGTAGAAAAAGGTCGGATGAAAGCGCTCGAACATGGCATACTGGGGCAGGCGATGCTCCGGCGCGATATAGATGCCCCAGGGGAGATCGGTGGGCGGGCCGTACAGCTCCTGGTTGAAAAAGTTGCCCCAGCGGCCGATGGCCTGGGCCAGCAGCAGGCCCGGCGCGGCATAGTCGATCCACTCCAGAAAGCGCAGGTGGTAGCGCCGGGTAAAGGCCCACACCCCCACCAGGCCACCGGCTACGGCGCCATAGATGCCAAATCCGGCCATCTGCAGGCCAAAGATCTGGCCCGGATTCTGCCGATAATAATCCCAACTGGACATCACATGATACAGGCGCGCGCCCAGAATGCCGGTGATCAGCACAACCAGCAGCAAATTCCAGGCGATCTCAGGATCGTGCCCGTTGCGTCGGGAGAGGGTGCTGGCGATATGGGCCGCCAGCATGGCGCCGCTCACGATGAGGACGCCGTACCAGTAGACCGACAGGGGGCCAATACGAATCAGTATAGGGTTGGGTTCCACAGCCGGTAGCATATATCCTCCTAATCAGTGGCGCGCATCCGCCATCAGGACGGGAGTATGACCATCGTCTATCGGTGCCTGCCGAATAGAATCGGCGGCGGGGACATGTGCATATCTGTACAACAACGCAACTATATTATAGCCCGAAAGTGCATCGGGCCAAGACGGCAAGAGCCCGTTATTGACAGGGTAGTGCCTGCCTGCATACAATAGTCGAGATCATCAGCGAAAGGTCGGTGAGATGCATAGACAACCGAACTCGCGCTACTGTTTTCTCTGTGGCGTGGACAATCCGATAGGGCTCAAGGTCATCTTTTGGGAGGACGAAGAGGGCCGCGTGATCGTCGAGCTGGTGACTCGCGAAGAGTATCAGAGCTATCCGGGGGTGCTGCACGGTGGCATCATATGCGCCCTGCTGGATGAGACCATCGGACGGACCCTGGTGCGCCACGATCTTTGGGCCATGACGGTGGATCTGAACATTCGGTTTCGGCACCCCGTGCCTCTGGGGGAGCGCATCACCGTCATCGGCGAGCTGGTGAGTCTGCGCAGTCGCCTGATGGAGGGGCGCGGCGAGATCCGTCTGGCCGACGGCACTGTGGCCGCCACCGCCGAGGCTAAATATATCCTCATATCGGACGAACAACGCAAAAGCTTCGAATCCGAGCTGGGTTACTGGCAGGTATTGCCCGACGATGAGATACCTGCAGAGGAGAGGCAACCATGAACGAGGAGCGTTCTAAAAACCGTGCGACATTGTGGATTGTCCTGGCAGCCATTCTCGGGCTCTTGATCGGGTGTGGTGCCGGTTCGCTGACCGGCGGCCTGCTGGGCTACGCCGCCGGACGTAGCACGGCCCGCGCCGTACTGCCCTCACAATCTCCACCGCCCGTCTACCGGTCTTTGCCTGAGGATCTGCCTTCTCCCCCGGTGCCGCCCGACCCGATACCCGAGCTGCCGGACATGCCCTTTGGCCCGAATGAAGCCGCCGGAGCGTTGATTATCGCGGTGGTGCCCGATAGCCCGGCCGATCTGGCGGGGTTGCGTATGGGCGATATCATTGTTGCGGTGAACGGCGTGTCTCTGGATGAGGGGGAAGAGCTGGCCGATCGCGTACTGACCCATGAGCCGGGTGAGACGATCGAGTTGACGGTGCGGCGAGGGGCCGACCAGATTCTCGTGCAGGTGGCATTGGAGCGCCATCCGGACCGCGCCGGCGATATCCCCTGGATCGGGGTGGAGTATCGCACGATCTCTGGTCACCCGATGGGTAGACCACACCGGCAAAGTGATTGATACGTATCTTGGCTATGGAACGGAGAATATAACCTATGACCGTGACGGTGCGCCAGGCGCGCCTGGATAACGGGCTGTGTGTGATCCTCAAAGAGGTTCACACCGCGCCGGTGACCAGCACGTGGCTCTGGTATCGTGTGGGTAGTCGTAATGAAGTGGAGGGACGTACCGGCCTATCTCACTGGGTAGAGCACATGATGTTCAAGGGCTCGGAGCGATTCCCCCGGGGAAGCATCATGCGTGCGGTGGATCGGTATGGCGGCTATATGAACGCCATGACCGGCTATGATTTTACCGCCTATTACGAGATGCTGCCCTCGGATCGGGTCGACCTGGCGCTGGAATTCGAGGCCGATCGGATGACGGGCGCGCTGTTTACCCCCTCTGAGGTAGAGGCCGAGCGCACCGTCATCATCGCCGAGCGCGAGGGATCTGAGAATGAGCCGCGCTACATGCTGGCCGAAAAGGTCACGGCGACGGCTTTTCGCGTGCATCCCTATCATCATCAGACCATTGGCTGGAAAGAGGATCTACAGCAGATCACCCGTGATGAGCTGTATGCCCACTACCGGCGCTACTATATGCCCAACAATGCCGTCCTCGTCATGGTGGGCGATTTCGACGCGCAGGCTCAGCTCGAGCGCGTCGAAACGTATTTCGGCGCCATCCCACCGGGCGAGGCCGCGCCGACGGCGGTACGGTCCGAGCCGCAACAGCGAGGCGAGCGCCGCGTGACCCTGCGCATGCCCGGCTCGTCGCCCATACTGCGGGTGGTGTATCACACGCCGCCGGTATCGCACCCCGATTATATCCCCCTGGTGGTGCTGGATGCGGTGCTCTCGGGGGGCAAAGCGATGTTCACCTTTGGCGACTCGCCCACGCGCAGCGCACGGCTCTATCGCGCGCTGGTCGAAACGCAACTGGCCTCCTCGGCCGGCAGCAACTATCATCCCAGCCTCGACCCCTTCCTCTTCTCCCTGGGCGCCACCGTGCGTCTGGGGCGTGGGCCCGAGCAGGTGGAAGAAGCCCTTCTGGCCGAGGTGGAGCGGCTGCATCGCGAGCCGGTGGAAGAGCACGAGTTGCAAGTGGCCATTCGCCAGACTCAGGCCCAGTTCGCTTACCACAGCGAGAGCATGACCAGCCAGGCGTTGACTCTGGGCTTTCTGGAGATGGTCGATCGCCACGAGCGCATGGACTTTATCCTGGACGAGCTGGCCCGGGTGACGCCTGAGGATGTATTGCGGGTGGCGCGCACCTATCTGACGGAGGATAACCGCACGGTGGGCTGGTTCGAACCCACAGATGAGGGGGGCGATGCCGTCGGCAAGGACGTGCCCTCCCCGCACTGGTCGATCCCCAACCGCGGGATGTTCGCCTACTCGACCATCCGCCCCGAGACGGTGGTCCGCCATCGTCTGGAGAACGGCATCACCGTGCTGGTAAAAGAGAACCCCGCCAGTGCAACGGTGACGATGCGCGGCGAGATCCAGCCCGGTGGCCTGCACGAGACGCCCTCTACCCTCGGGCTGGCCGCTCTGACGGCGGCGATGATGCGCCGCGGTACGCGGCGGCACACGTTCCAGGAGTTGAATGTGGCCCTGGACAATGTGGGCGCAGCGCTGAGTCTGTACGCCTATGCCGATTACACCGGCATGGCCGGCCGTGCTCTGGCCGACGATCTGGATCTGCTGATCGGCCTGCTGGCCGAGATGCTCATCGAGCCGGCTTTTCCCGAGGAAGAGTTGCAGAAATATCGGGGGCAGCTCCTCACCCACCTGGGCATCCTGCAGAACGATACCGGCTATCGCGCCGATGAGGCCTTTAACGAGGCGCTCTATCCGGTGGGGCATCCCTACGCCTGGCCCACACTGGGCACCCGCGAGACGCTGGCGACTCTGACGCGCGACGACCCGGAGACCTTTTATCGCACCTATTGCCATCCGGAGACGATGGTATTGAGCGTTGTGGGCGCAGTGCAGGCCGAGCGGGTCATCGACCGGCTGGCCGCCTCTCTGGGGTCGTGGCGAAAGGATGAGACGCCCCACCCCTGGCAAATTCCGCCCGTCGGCTCTCTCGAGGAGATCGTCGAACGGCGTGTGTTCATTAGCGGCAAGGCGCAGGTCGATCTGGTATGGGGCGTGATGGGCATGGCCCGCTCCGAACCCGACTATTATGCGGCCATGATGGGCAACGTCATCCTCGGTCGGCTGGGCATGATGGGCCGCCTCGGTGATTCGGTGCGAGAGCGCGAGGGACTGGCCTACTATGTGGCCAGCAGCATGCCTTCCGGGCCGGGGCCGCAGCCCTGGAGCGTATCGGCCGGTGTGCATCCCTCCCATGTGGACCGCACCGTCGAACTGATCCTGCAGGAGATCGATCGCCTGCGTCAGGAGCCGGTGAGCGCCGATGAGCTGGATGACTGTCGTTCGTACCTTACCGGCGCATTGCCTCTACAACTGGAGACCAACGACGGCATGGCCGGTATGCTGCTGGCCATCGAACGATACGGCCTGGGGCTGGACTATTTGCAGCGTTACGCCGACATTGTCGGTGCCGTAACGGCCGAGGATATTCAGCGGGTGGCGTCCCGTTACCTCTCTACCGAGCGCTATGTATTGACCATGGCCGGCTCGTTCTGAGCCGGCCGGTCGTTCGCTCGAGTATCACTTTCCGAAGTGGGCGAAGACTTTTGCTCTTTGCTACCTTCGGAAGATGATTGTTTTGTTACCGCGTTCTACGACGATGGATGATCCCCACGGCGGCCAGCAACACCAGGCCTGCGACGATCAGGATGGTCGCCTCGGTCGCGTCCTCTGACGGTTGCAGTTCGTCGCTGACGAACTGTGGTGTGGGAGACGATACATCCTCTCCCTCAGGCGCCACCGGCTCGAGATCCTCTGCATCGGGCATCTCTGCGGACGGCACCTCGGTAGGTGGCGCCTCGGTAGGCGGCGCCTCAGTAGGCGCCGTCGCCACCGTGCTTGTGGCCGTAGGCGGTATTTCGGTAGGCGTTGCCGTGGGCGGCTCGGGCATGTCCGTAGCCGTCGGCGTGGCTGTGGGCGGCTCCGGCGTCGCCGGAGTCTCGTCGGCGGGCTCCTGGGTGACCGTCGGCTCCTCTGCCTCTGCCGGGGCCTCCGTCGGCGTCTCGTCCGTCTCCGTCGGGGGGGCAATCACCTCCGGCGCAGTCGCCGATGCCGGCTGAACCGTCAAACAGGCGTCATCCCAGTACGAATCGTTGTGCTTGACGGGAAACTCGGGCTGTCCCCGGGTGTATACGGTGACGTGATCGCTTCGAGCGATGGTCGAGACGGTCAGCAGCGCCCAGTCATCGATCGCATGGCCTTCGGCGTCCGTCGTGCGCGTATCCGTTTCGGTGATCGACGCCGACCACACCGTCTGTTCCGAGGGTGGCGCGCCAAAGGTCGCCGGCACTCCGCCATAAGGGTCGATGCCCACCGAGGCATGGTATTTGCCCGGCTGCTCCAGGTCGGAGACGAATCGCCCGCCCGACATCATGGTGTTTTCGGCGGTATAGATCTGTACCCAGATGGAAAAGGTGACCTGCGTGCCCGGCTCGACGGGAACGCGCTGGTAGAACCCTGCGGTGTGCGTGGCCCAGGTCGTGAAATACTTGAGTGAGCGGTTGCCGCTGCGAATACGGTAGGTGCCGTCGGGAAGCTCGTAACGGTCCAGCACCTTGTATTCGACCTCGCGGTTGTACGTGGCATCGCCCAGAACAGACCAGGGTGTCCAATTGGCGGCTATCGACGATGACAGGCTGGTGCCCATCCCTTCTGTTTTGTAACGGTCTCCCTCAAAGTCGCCGTTGATCAGGCGGTTGCCCGGGCAATCGGTCAGGGCCGTGCCGGGCCAGAGTACGCCGAGCAACGACACGACCAACAAGATGGTGGCGGTTCGCAATAGTGGTAAGCGTCGACCCATTGATTCTCCCCTCCGAGTGGTGGCGCAGTACTGGACCGTACTATATCATGAGAGATGCGGATGACAAAACCCGCCGGCCACACCGGGCATCTACCCCATCATGGATTCCTGACATTCCCTATCCAGATCTCCCCACAAACATTGACATTCCATCACGGTGCGGTATAATCAAGGCAGGTGTTATGTTCATGATAGCGAGCCAGCAGTATGACGACACGAGAACTCACACGACCCTGTCCCATTCAGCATCCGCAAGTCGATCGCGAGGACGTCGTATTCTCTCATCCCAGTGAGCGGGAGTTTGCCCGTATCCTCGATTTTTTCGGCATCGCCTGGCGTTATGAACCCACCACATTTCCGTTACGTTGGGACGATGACGGCCGCCTGTTGGAGGCATTTTCGCCCGACTTTTTCCTGGTGGACCAGAATCTCTACGTCGAGCTGACGACTCTGCAACCCCGGCTGATGCGTATCAAGCGGCAGAAACTCAGACGGTTGGCCGAGTTATATCCAGAGGTCAATGTGCGGCTGTGGAGCCGCAAAGATTTTAACCATTTGCTGGAACGGTTCGGCATCGCCCATCGAAGCCACGAGCTGGTCGGCAAAGAGGCGGTAGAGAACGGTTATGAGGATACCGAGTGAACGCATAGCCGACGATGTGGCCGAGGTGCTCTATACCGAAGAGGTGATTCAGCTTCGGGTGGCCGAGATCGCCAGGCAGTTATCACGTGATTATGCGGGTAAGAACCCGCTTCTCGTCGGCGTGCTTAGCGGCGTTGTCCTCTTTATCGGCGATCTGTTACGGCATATCACCATCCCGATGACGCTGGATTTCATGGCCGTCAGCCAGTATACATCCAGCCAGGCCTCGGGCACTGTGCGGATTACCAAGGACCTGGATCAGCCCATCACCGGCCGGCACGTCATCTTTGTCGAGGACGTCATCGATACCGGTCTGACCCTCAACTATCTGTTGCGAACCCTGCGCGCGCGCAATCCGGCCAGCCTGGAGGTGTGCGTGTTGTTCGATCGGCCTCATCGACGGCTCATCGATATCCCTCTGGCGTACCAGGGATTTCGCCTGCCCGACCAGTTTGTCGTGGGCTATGGGCTGGATATATCCGGCCACTACCGCAATCTGCCTTTTGTCGGCGTGCTCAAAGGAAACGGCCGCGCCCGCTGAAGGTCGATCGCCGTATCAGCGCAAAATCAGGGCCTCCCATAGGGAGGCCCTTTTCTCATGTCACGGGCATTCCTGCGCCGGGGGCGGGTCGGCTCGGGACGACCTCGTTCCCTTAATGCTTGTGCGGCGGCCCCAGCAGGATCACCACCGAGCGGGGCGCAGCGCAATAGCGCGTGACGGCAGGGGCCCTCTCTATCTCCGGGATGATATCCTCGGGCGAATCCAGCGCCGTATCCACCACGCGCCGCCATCGGCGGCCTGCCGGCAGTTCGAAATCCAGCGCCTCGGTGTAGGCGTTGGCGATGAGGTACACATCCTCCTCTCCCTCCAGTCCGTGAAACTGAACGGCCAACGAGTGAGAGTGATAACTCCAGTCGGGCTGCCGCAGCCGCACCCCGTGAAAGGTTACGCCTTGCTCCAGGGCCTGCTGGTAGTGGCGATCGTTGAGCGAATGGTCGGCGGTGAGGGTGCGCCGGCTGCGGCGCAGCGCGATCAGGTGGCGGACAAAGCGGTGCAGGTCGCTATGCGTTTCCAGTAGTGTCCAGTCGAACCAGCTGATTTCGTTATCCTGGCAGTAGGCGTTGTTGTTGCCCCGCTGGGTGCGGGCGAATTCGTCGCCGCCCAGCAGCATGGGGGTGCCCCGGGCCATCAGCAGCAGCGCCATGAGGTTTTTCATCTGGCGCTTGCGCAGACGCAGTATCTCGACATCATCGGTTGGCCCCTCTACGCCACAGTTCCAGGAATAATTGTCCGTGGCGCCATCGAGGTTCTTTTCGCCGTTGGCGATGTTGTGCTTTTCGTTGTACGATACCAGATCGTGCAGTGTAAAGCCATCATGAGCGGTGATATAGTTCACGCTCTGATGCGAGACATAACGGGCTTTGTTGCGGAACACATCGAAACTGCCGGTGAGTCGCCAGGCCAGTTCGCGCACGGTATCGCGGTCGCCGCGCACAAAGCGGCGCACGTCGTCGCGAAAGCGTCCGTTCCACTCGGCCCAGCGCTCGCCGGTAAAGCCCCCAAGTTGATAAAGTCCGGCGGCGTCCCACGCCTCGGCGATGAGCTTGGTGCCCGCCAGCACCGGGTCGGTCTCGATCTCCCACAGGATGGGCGAATCGGCCATGGGCCGACCGCGCTCGTCACGCGATAGCGCCGAGGCCAGGTCGAAACGAAAGCCGTCGACGTGAAACTCGCGTACCCAATAGCGCAGACATTCACGGATCAACCGCCGCACCACCGAGTGGTTGGCGTTGACCGTGTGGCCGCATCCGGTATAGTCCTGATAGTAGCGTTTGTGCGGCCTGAGCAGGTAATAAGTGGGGTTGGCCAGGCCGCGGAACATGAGGGTGGGGCCGGTCTCGTCATACTCGGCGGTGTGGTTGAACACCACATCCAGAATCACCTCGATGCCGGCGCGGTGCAGCGCCTTGACCATGTCGCGAAACTCGTCGATGACGGCGCCCACCTGGTGCCGATAGGCATAGGCGGCATGAGGGGCGAAATAGCCCACGGTGGAATATCCCCAGTAGTTGCTCAGGGGCTCGCCCGTCAGCGGGTTGCGGTAGAGGATATCCTGCTCGTCGAACTGGTGCACCGGCAGCAGCTCGACGGCCGTCACTCCCAGATCGCGCAGATAGGGGATGCGCTCGATGACGCCGGCATAGGTGCCGGGGCAGGCCACTCCCGATGAGGGATGCCGGGTGAACCCGCGCACGTGCATCTCATAGATCACACTCTCGGACATGGGGCGCTGCAGGGGGCGGTCACCCTCCCAGCCGTAGCCGTCTAGATCCACCACCACCGAAAGATATGCCCGACCGGCGTTATCGCCGAATCCACGGGCCGCCTCGCGAGAGCGCGCCGAACCGGCGACTATCGCCCGGGCGTAGGGGTCCACCAGCAGCTTGTTGCGGTTGAACCGTAGCCCCTCGTCGGGAAGGTAGGGGCCGTCGACCCGATAGGCGTAGAGCCGGCCGTCGCCGATGCCCTTTACCAGGACGTGCCAGTAGTTAAAGGTCTTGTGCTGAGGGGGATGCAGGGGGATGACGTGAGCGGGCTCGGCCTGATCGACGTCGTCGAACAGCAGCAGCTCCACCGACGTGGCGTCGGCTGCATACAGGGAAAAGTTGACGCCGTCACCCTGGATGGTGGCCCCCAGCGGATCGGGGCGACCCTCCTCCACACGAATTGGCCCATATGGCGGTGCGTTTTCGCTCAATCCCGACTCCTCCCCCCTCACGACAAGGTTATATCATGAGGAGTATACCGCTATCGGGGCCGGCGGCCAAGGGGAGGACGACGATTCGCGGAGCCGGTAGGCGCGACGGCGAGCTTCGACACGTGTCTCGCGCAGCCACAGGTCGCCGATCTCGCGCGCCTGAAACAGCCGTGGCAGGGTGGTCATGATAAAGGTGACGCGGCGCAGTCGGGGGCTGGGCACCGGTCGGGGCAGCATCTCCAGCGGCCCCAGGTCGATGCGATAGTAGAGGTCGTCGGCCCGAGGATGGTCGGCCTCATCGGGCAGCAGTTCGCACCGGCGCACCAGGCGATAACGCCGCACCGGCGCATAGTAGGATATCGTATGGCGCAGCGGCTCGGGATAGGCCCCCGGGTGGTAAAAGGCCAGATACTCGGCCCCCATCTGCCGTGGCGCCCGATTGTAGGGAATGCGATACCAGCCCTCGGCGAGGACCCGCGCCCAATCCTGCGGGCGTGGCACCACCGCCACCAGCACCCGTTCTTCGTGCGAGGCGTACTCCCGGGCGTCATCCAAGGCGTCTATCCACGGCTCGTCCCAGAATCCCATGGCGAACCCCTTTCCCCGGAGGGCAGGCGGTGCCGCTGCCGGCTACAGCGCCGCTGCCGACAGCTCTCCCATCACCTGCCGCGCGTAGATCAAGTTTTCCAGCGGCACATCGCCCGGCACGGTGCAGCCCGCGCCCAGCATGAATCCACGGGTGCCCATCTCGCGCAGGGCCTCCTTGATCTCTTTGACGATCCCCTCGCGTGGCCCGTACACCAGCGGACCGCGCTCGTCCATGCCGCCCAGGATCGAGATGTCGCCGAACAGACGTCGCCCCTCACTCAACGAGAGGTTGTCGGCGTGATGGGCCCAGTTGGCCACCTGCACCGGATAGTCCTGAAAGCGGGCCAGGTTGATGCCCTTGCCGCAGAAATGCCCCACGATAAAGCGGGCGACCGGAGCGATTGCCGAAAGCACCCGCAGGTCGAACGGTTTGATGAATCGAGCGTGTTCGGCGTCGCTGAAGAGATCGCGCTCGCCGCCCTGGGCCGAGTAGTAAAAGCCGTGTACGCCCGCCTCGTTTACGCAGGCGCGATAGAATTCGGCCAGATCGTCGGCGATGACGCCCAGCCCCTGTAGCACCGGCTCGGGGTCGTCGCGCAGCCAGGCCAGTAGGGCCTTTCGCGCATCGTTCTCGGTGGGGTAGCGGGCCGGATCCGAGGCGCGGACGATGGCGACGGCCTGATTGTAGGGGTTGAATATCGTATCCATGACGGGCACCTCGTCGCCGACGGCGTCGACGATGCCTTTGAGGCCGTCCAGGTGGCTGCGAAAGATCGGGTCCGAGACCGGCGTGGGCTCCAGAGAGCGCCAGTCCTCCGGCCTCTCGATACGCACCGTGCCGATGGGCCGATAGCCGGTGTCGTTCATCACCTTGAGGATGTCCAGGTCGGTGGCGCGGTAATATTCCAGATGGGCCCGGGCCATGGCCTCGCCCCCGGCATATTCGGGAGAAAAGTGGAACCAGAATCCGGCGGGCACGCGATCAACCGCCTCGCCGGCGATAAAGGCCTCGAAACGTTCCCTCTTGTTCATCCGTCACCCCCAATTGTGATAGGTCTAGTATAACGCCTTATTCCTCTGCTGTACAGGGCCGATTCCTCAAGAGCGTCAAAGACATCATCACTTTGGCGAACGTTTCTGCTCTCCCTATAATGGGGGCCGCATTCCCTTGAGGAGGTGATATCTCGTGCCCGAATTGCGCTACAGACCCTTCGACCGCGGCACACACGTCGAGGTCGTGGTCGATGAAAAGCCCGTCAGCGGCCTGACGCTGTTCGATATGTCGATGCAGATCGGCGATGTGCCGGTGCGCTGTGGCGGCATCGGCGGGGTATACACCCGCCGCGATTACCGTATGCAGGGACATTCGCGCCGCGTGCTGGAGGAGAGTGTCGCCCTGATGCAACGGGAGGGCTATCACCTCTCGGTGTTGTTT
The DNA here is from genome assembly GCA_050942995.1 of Anaerolineae bacterium. GTDB lineage: Bacteria > Chloroflexota > Anaerolineae > UBA1429 > UBA1429 > JBMNOI01. Next base: position 5,881 of record JBMNOI010000078.1, on the reverse strand, counting down.
GGTATCGAGAATTACTATACCAAATTCGGTTTCGTCTCGGCCATGGCCGACAGCCAGATGCGGATCGAGGCGCGGGATGCCGCCGACGCCTGCCTCCCCGACGGTGATTATGCCGTGCGTCCCTTTACTGCAGAGGATATCCCGGAGGTGCTCGCGATCTATCGCGCAATGTCGGCCGGACGTTCCGGCGCCGTAGTGCGCGATCCGGCCGGCTGGCGGCGATTCAATGTGGGGGTGGACTGGAGTGACCGCATCGGCGAAAAGGTGCTGCTTCGGGGTGGCCGTGTGGTGGGCTATTTCGTCCATCAACTGGACGCCCGGGATGTCACCATCGCCGAGATCGGCTATGCCGATCCCTCGGTGTTTCGTCTCCTGCTGGCCGAGGGAGGGCATATGGCGCTGGAGGGGCGTCGGGGCAAGGTGATCTATCATCTGCCGGCGGACGATCCCTTTGCCGAGTATTGCCGACGTTGGGGCTGCGAGATGCGCATCACCTACCCGCGGCGTTCGGTGGGCATGGCCCGCATCATCGACCAGATCGGTCTGCTGGGCCTGCTGGAGCCGCTCTTTGTTCGACGCCTGGCCGTGGCGGGCCTGGCCGGTTGTTGCGGCTCGCTGGTGTGCGCCACCGATCTGGGCACCGACCGGGTGACGCTTTCCGCCGGAGGGCGCCAAGTCTGCATCGAAATGCCACAGACGCTGCTGACTCAGCTTGTGCTGGGCTATCGGCGCGTGGGCGATGCCCTGTTCGAGAGCGATGCCCGCGTGCGCGATGAGGATCTGCCCGTGCTGGAGGCGCTCTTCCCCGCCGGGTACCCCTATATGTACTGGAGCGATCGCATCTAAAGATCATTCGCCCCGCCCTGTGCAAGGGCGGGGCTGCGCATCATCGTTTCATCTTCTCATGTCGTATCCGGCAGCAGGAGGAAGGCTCATCATGCTCGCATCGATCCCCCATGTCATCATCGTCGCCGGCCCGCCCGGCACCGGCAAAACGGTCCTCATCGACCGTCTGGCGGCCCGCATTCCCTGGCCGGTGATGACCAAAGACGCTATCAAAGAGTCGCTGTTCGACAGCCTGGGCTGCGGCGACGCCGAGTGGTCCATGCGCCTCAGCCGGGCCGGCCTCATGTTGCTTCGGCTCTGGTTGGAGACCGAAGTGGCCGTCGGGCGCTCGTGCATCATCGAGGCCAATTTCGACGGCGCCCAGGCCACGGGCGAGTTTCGCGAGATCATGTCTCGCTATCCCTTTCATCCGGTGCAGATCCAGTGTTGGGCCGAGCCCGAGGTACTGGTGAAGCGGCTGTGGCGCCGCGCCGCCCGCCGGGAGCGCCATCCGGGGCATATCGACTGGGAGTGGGCGCCCCTGCTCACGCCCGAGACGGTCACCTGGCGCACCGAACCCATCGATATCGGCGGCGTGCTGATCGAGCTGGATACGACCGATTTCGATGCCCTGGACTATGACGGGCTGCTGGATCGGATCGAGGCGGCGATAAGTTAGAGCGGTTGCATTCGCCGACGGCACCCCGGCCCCGGGGAACTTGTGATCGGGGAGAGGCGTCCATAGTACGCATATCAGGGGGACGGGCGAATGGCTCGCAGGATGATGCCCGGCCGAACGAGGCGGCAGGGGGGCGAGATCCATGCCGTCCACGGCCCGCCCGATAACGATGGACGGTTCGACATACGGATATCTATGCAGAAGAGGGATTGACACATGTTTCGGTTGTATCATGTTTTGGGGGTTATCGCGATTGCGGCGCTTCTCATCGCAGGCTGCGCCCCGGCCGGTGGATCCGATCTGGATGCAGATGCATCCAATGCGGGCGTCCAACTTGAATTCTACGCGCCGTTGCAGATCGATGCGGACGGTGAGGCGCAGTTGAGCCCGGGCATCTACAACGCCGGCGAGCACACCTTTCCCGGGGCGGACGCGTTCAACGCGGTGATGGAGATCCGGCATGCCGACGGCGCACAGCGCGCGAGCGCGCAGGTACTCTCCATCGAGGCCATCGAGCCGGGCGAGGTGATCTGGCCCATCGAGTGGAGCGGCGAACTGGAGCCCGGGCGCTACACTCTGACCTGGGGCGCGCCGGGCTATGGTCAAATCGAGACGACCTTTGAGATCGTCGAGCACAACGGGCGCCTCTATCTGGATCAAGGTCTTGGGGGAGCGATCGTGGAGGATCCTGTGGATGACGGGAGCATGATAGACGATGAGGCAGCACTGCTGGATATGGCCGTGCTGGATCTGCGCGAGCGCCTGGGCATCGGCAGCCACGAGATCGAGATCGTCTCGGTCGAGCCCACCGAGTTTCCGGATGCCAGCCTGGGTGTGCCCGTAGAGGGCGAGATGTACGCTCAGGTCATCACACCCGGATATATCATCCGCCTGCAGGCCGGAGGCGAGACCTATACCTACCACGGCGGCTCTGAACGGGTGGTCCCTGTGAATTAGGGCCGATTCAAAGTCGGTTATATGGGGGCGGGGGTACGCCCCCGCCCGGGCAAACGCATTTTGAACCTGTACAACGGAATGGCGCTTTCCGGCCCTCACCCGGGAGTCGGGCGGCACACCCGCCGCCATCGCCGGGTGAGGGCGATTTGGCTGTATGCCCGGCCATCTCACAGCCAGATACGATTACCCGTCGCTCCCACTCCAGTGATGTCCCACTCTGGACAAAGCCTAGTGGTAACGGGGCAGCATCGTTCGGGCTAATTTACACACCACCGTATAGGCCGGGTCGAACACGTTGCCCACCTCGTAACGCACACATTGCCCCAACAGAATGCTGGCACCACGCACATCCAGCCCGTACTCGGTCTGCAGCCAGGCCATCATCTCGGTCGTCGCATGTTGCAGCGCCTGATCCAGCGGCCGGGCGTTGCCCATCGTCATGATCCATTCGGCATCCTCGGCCCGGGGCCAGCCGATGGATCGCCCTTTGATCAGATGCACCGTAAACTGTACATCCATCGAGATCTCGATGCCCATACCGACGATCTCGCCATCCCCCTGCACGGCGTGCCCGTCTCCTACAAAGAGCAGCGCTCCCGGCTCGAACACCGGGAAATAGGCGGTGGTGCCCACCGCCAGGCCGCGATAGTCCATGTTGCCGCCATAAGGGCCCGATGTGGACGAGGAGATGGCCTGCTTTCTCGCAGGGGCCACCCCCAGACATCCCAGCATGGGCTCCAGAGGCAGTGTCAGTCGCCCCAGATGGGTCTCTGGCGAGACCAGTGTCGCCCTATTTTCGGCGGCGTTCACTTGCCACTCGGCCAGCCCGGCCTCGGGCAATTCACGCGCATACGGAGCATCGACCACGTGCGGGGCCAGCGTGGTGCCGCACCAGCCATATTCGCGATTGGGCGTGATGGCTTCGATGACGACCCGAAGCATATCGCCGGGCTCGGCCCCCTCGATATAGAACGGGCCGGTGAGCGGATTGGGGCGTTCGGCCAGCTCTTGCATGCCCGCGTCGCGCCCGCGGGCATCCAGTGTGGTGGTGATGATCGTATCGCCGTCGGAAACGCGCAACGCCGGCTCGTGCGGCCCAAAGGTATTGTAATAATGTGTCGGATCGTAACGGTGGATCATGGCGCACCTCCATGGTGAATGACCGGATCGCTTGTCCGGCGCATTATAGCGTAATAACCGTTCCCGTACCACGGATTGAACCGATAAAGGTCCCCATCATGCCGATATATTACCGGCCGCATCGGACATGCCGAATGGATGCTGTGTCGTGTGCGGGCCGTCGGCGATATCTATAGAGAGGCCCTGCGCGCATAGTGGCCATATACCGGGATGAGCCGGGAATGTGTTTACCGGGGGCCTATCGGCCTCTTTCTCCCACGATTTGACAGAAAGGGGCTGTAGACGTATGCTGCGCTCAGTTTAGCAGAAAGGAAGTCACGTGCTCGTACTGGTTGCCGGTAGAGCCAACATCATATTGCCCGTTGTCAGAGCGTCTTACGGTGCGCCGCATCACAGGAAGAGTGCGCCCTGACGACGTGTAATTATGTCAACATTAGCCGCGGGCGCACGACGCGCCGGCGGTTTTTTTCTTTCTCAGAAGAGCCTCTCTTTGCCGCGGCGCGTAGCGACCCGCGGCGTTTTTTTCGGGAGGCAAAGAGATGATCATCGTTAATCTGGATCGTATCCACCACGAATATGGCGTCCGCCCCGTGCTGGACGGAGTGAGCTGGGAGATTCACGCCGGGGAAAAGATCGGCCTGGTGGGGGCCAATGGAGCCGGAAAATCGACCCTGCTGCGCATCATCGCCGGTGAGATCGCGCCCACGTCGGGCCGGGTCTATCGCCACAAAGAGGTCCGCATCGGCTACCTGGCTCAGGAGCCGGCACTGGACGCCGGATGCACTGTATGGGAGGTCACCCTCGGCGCGTCGGCGGATATGGTCCGCATCGAAGGAGAGCTGCGTCGCCTGGAGGCGCGCATGGCCGACCCGGCGGTGACGGGGGATGAAACGGCTCTGGAGCGAACGATGAACGCCTATGCCCGCGCTCAGGCCGAGTTCGAGCAACTGGACGGCTATGCCTACGAAAGCCGCGTGCGTGAGGCGCTGCAGACGCTCGGAATCCGCGAGAAACAGTTCGACCAGCCGGTGGACACCCTGTCCGGCGGCCAGAAAAAGCTGGTGGGGCTGGCCCGTCTGCTGGCCGCCGGAGCGAACGTGTTGTTGCTGGACGAGCCCGACAATCATCTGGATCTGGCCGCCAAGGCTTATCTGGAGCGATTCATCGCCGGGTTTGCGGGGACGGTGATCATCATCTCCCACGATCGCTACCTGCTGGATGAAACGGTCACATCCATCGCCGAGATAGAGGATCGGCGGCTCACCGTGTACACCGGCAACTATTCCGCCTACGCTGTAGAGAAACAACTCCGCCTGTTGCGCCAGCAACAGATGTACGAGGCGCAGCAAAAAGAGATCGCCCGCATCGAGGCGGCCATCGCCCGGTTCGAGCTATGGGCCAGCATCACCGTGAATGAACGCCACGCCAAACAGGCGCGCAGTCGCCGCAAGATGCTGGAGCGCATGGATCGCATCGATCGCCCCATACTGGAGCGCCGACGCATGGGGCTGGAGCTGAGCGGCTGGCGCGGCTCGCAGAAGGTGCTCGAGATCATCGATCTGGACAAGGCCTTTCCCATCGTCGATGAGGATGGATGCGAGAGCGACGAGCATATTGTGCTGGCGGGCGTGAATCTGCTGCTCTGGCACGGTGAGCGGGTCGGACTGCTGGGCCCCAACGGCGCCGGCAAGAGCGTCCTGCTGCGTTGCATCCTGGGCCGGGAGACGCCGGACGGCGGCGTGGTCCGTATCGGCCCCAGCGTGCGGGTGGGATACTATGCCCAGGAACACGAGACCCTGGACCCGAACAAGACCCTCATCGAGGAGGCGCGCTCCGTCAAGCCGATGTACGAGCAACAGGCCGTCGGTTTTTTGGGCGAGTTCCTCTTTCCCTACGAGATGGCCCGGCAAAAGGTGGGCGAGCTGTCGGGCGGCGAGCGCAGTCGCCTGCAACTGGCCAAGCTCATGCTCTCGGACGTCAACTTTTTGCTGCTGGACGAGCCCACGAACAATCTGGATCTGCCCTCGTGTGAGGTGCTGGAGGGAGCGCTGGACGACTTTCAGGGCACGGTGCTCACCATCTCTCACGATCGCTACTTTCTGGATCGGGTGGTGGATCGCGTGGTCGAATTGGATAACGGCGCGCTGGTAGAGTATGCCGGTGACTATTCCTACTATCGCGAGAAAAAAAGAGGCGACATAATCGCCTCCCCGTGATACCATGGTGTGCTCCATCACGATCTCTTCTTGTAGGGGCTGCTCGCGAGCAGCCCCTACGGGT